>JACOUH010000381.1 GCA_016177925.1 Planctomycetota bacterium
CACGGGCCCTTCACTCTCCGAGGTCTCGGATTCTGACGTTGCGGAACGCCATCGGCCCGACAGCCCCGAGGCCAATGCGAGCTGCCGAGGAGCCGAGGTTTCCTTTCACGTTGAAGTTGTCGGTGACGACCGTGCCGTTAAGCCACGCCGTCGCCTTGCCGCCGGCGAGCCGCACCTCCAGGTAGTTCCACGCATCGGGGAGTTGCTTCTCGTGGCCGATCGGGAGGATGGATCTCACCCTCGTCGTCAACTCTTTCCCGCGCAGCAGGACTCCCCCGTCCGCTCCCTTGGGAGCACGGCACTCCAACCGAAGGACGCAGTTCGTGTAATCCTTCCGCGCCCATGCACGGGACCTTCCCTTGCCATTCGTGACCAGGACGTCGCCCTTGACCTGCCAGACGCCGTCTTTGTCCAGGTCCCAGTCCTTCGCGGGAAGCGCCTGGAAGCCGATCTCTCGGATGCGCAGGTTGCGAAACTCCATCGGCGCCCCCTCCGCCTGCAACCCAATATAGCCGCGCAACGGCTTGAAGTTCGTCGCCTCCCAGGCCAGCTCGCCGTTGCACCAGAACGTCACCTTGTCGCCGACCGCCCGCACGCGCCAGTCGTTCCACTGCGTCGCCGGCTTCTGCAGCTTCGGGACGATCTTCGCTCCTCTGGCCCCCTGGTTGCCGATCAGCCCGCCCTCGGCTCCGTGGGCCAAGTTGATCTGGTTGGTCCCGACGCTGCGGCTGCTGCGGACGTAGAGACCGCTGTTGTACTTCTCGCGCAGCGCTCGCCACTGGAGGCGCAGCTCGAAGTCTTCGTAGTCCCACTGCGAGCCGAGGTGCGGACTGCTGCCGCCGGCCAGCTTGATGACGCCGTCCTTCACCTTCCAGTTGGAGGGGAGCTTCACCGGCAGCGCCGCCTCGGCGCCGAAGTGCCAGCCCGTGAAGTCCTTGCCATTGAAGATTGAGACGAACCCCTCCTTCTTTTCTGCCTCGCTGACCTCCTGGGCCCGGACCGCCGGCATCGTGAAGAACGCCAATGCCGCTATCAGAAATCCTCGTTTCATCAGTTGCCCCCTGTCGTCGGGTGCCTTCGCGGATTGCGGCCGGCCGCCGGCCACGCTCTCCCAGAAGAAACGCCTCGGCGGCCCTTGTCAACCCCTTACGTGAGGACAATTCACACACGCTGCTTGACCCGGTCCCCGAGTGTGGGATAATCGGGCCGCTCGCCCTTGTCTTCCGCACGGAGTCAGCCACCATGCAACGCCGCCAGTTCCTTCGCTCGGGCCTCGCCGCCGGCGCCGGCCTCGCTCTCGCTGCCGCCGGACTGCCCGCTATCGAGCCGATCCGCCGCAACGGCAAGCCGCACCTGCGCCTCAGCCTCGCTGCCTACAGCTTCCGTAAGTATCTCGATCTCAAGATCAAGCCGAAGCCGCCGATGACACTGGACGACTTCGTCGATCTCGCCGCCTCGCTCGACCTCGACGCGGTCGAGCCGACGGCCTACTACTTCGCCGATACGTCGCCCGCCTATCTCGCCCGGCTGAAGGGCCGCTGCAGCCGGCTGGGCCTCGACGTCAGCGGCACCGCCGTCGGCAACGATTTCTGCGTCAGCGATGCCGACAAGCTGAAGGCACAGATTGCCTCGGTCAAGGAATGGGCGGAGCGCGCCGCGATCCTTGGCGCCAAGACGGTACGCATCTTCGCCGGCAGCGTCCCCAAGGGCGACACCGAGGAAAAGGCCCGCCGCCGCTGCGTCGCCGCGATCGAGGAGGCCTGCGATCATGCCGCCAAGTTCGGCGTCTTCCTGGGGCTGGAGAACCACGGCGGCCTCACGGCGACCTGCGACCAGATCCTGGCGATCGTCAAGGCGGTCCGGCACGACTGGTTTGGCGTCAACCTCGACACCGGCAATTTCCACACGCAGGACCCCTACGCCGACCTGGCGCGGCTGGCCCCCTACGCGGTGACAGTGCAGATCAAGACGGAGATTCAGCGTGCGGGCCGGCGGAAAGAGGATGCCGACCTGAAGCGCCTGCTCGACATCCTGCGCGCGGCGGACTATCGAGGATATGTTGCCCTGGAGTACGAGGCCGCCGAGGACCCGAAGACGGCGGTGCCGCGCCACGTCGAGACGCTGCGCAAACTCGTCACCGGATGAGCCTGAAAACGAGTCGTAGCACAGGCGTCCCGCCTGTGCCACGAACGCACACAGGCGGGACGCCTGTGCTACGGACTACTCGGTGTGTTCGTAGCACAGGCGTCCCGCCTGTGCCACGAACGCACACAGGCGGGACGCCTGTGCTACGGACTACTCGGTCTCAGCGAATTCCGCGAGGCGCTTACTGCGAAGCGGCTGGCGCAGCTTGAGCAGGCCGCGCGCTTCGATCTGGCGAATGCGCTCACGCGTGATGCCGTAGGCCTTGGCCACCTCTTCGAGCGTGCGCGGCTGGCCGTCCTTCAGACCGAAGCGCAGTTCGATCACCTCGCGTTCGCGCGGTGTCAGCGAGCGCAGCACCTCGGCGATCCGGTCGCGCAGCAGGTGCTGGTCGACGGCGATGCCGGGGTTGGTCGCGTCGGGGTCGTCGAGGAAGTCCTCCAGGGCCCGCTCGCCGTCGCCGCCAAGCGGCTCGTGCAGGCTGACCGGGTGGCGGGCCACCACACGCAGCGACTGCGTCTCCTCGGGCGTCACGCCCAGGACGGCGGCGATCTCCTCGACCGTCGGCTCGCGCCCCTGCTGGACCGACAGTTCGCCGCGGACTCGTTCGATCGCGGCCAGCGTCCCGACCTGGTGGCAGGGCACGCGGACGGTCCGGGCGTGGTCGGCGAGGGCGCGGGTGATGCCCTGCCGAATCCACCAGGTGGCGTAAGTGCCGAATTTGAAGCCGAGCAAGTGCTCGTACTTGTCGACGGCCCGCATCAGGCCGCGATTGCCCTCCTGGATCAGGTCGGAGAAGGGAAGGCCGCGGCCGCGGTAACGCTTGGCAATCGACACGACCAGGCGCAGGTTGCCCTCGGCCAGCTCACGCCGCGCCTTCTGGTAGGCGTGGCGGCGCCGGTCGAGGACGCGCATCATCCGCGCCAGGTCTTCGCGGGTCGTCTTCAGTTCGAGCATGCGCTCGCGCAGCTGCTTGGCCGAGCGCGTGCGCCGCTCGCGGTCGGCGGCCGACCGCTCGCCCGATTCGCTCTCGTGAGCGAGGGTGTTCAGTTCGTGGGAGATGACCTTCAGTTCGTCGGTCCAGCGGTCGAGGAGGTCGATGCGCGGCGATAGCTCCTCGGCGAGCGTGATGGCCTTGCGGAGGCAGCGCCACACCTCGCGGCGCAGCCGGCTGCGGGCCGACTGAGCCGCCACCCGCAGGAACTGGCGGAAGACCTCGTCCGACCGTTCCAGAACGTGCTGCAGCGTCTGCAGGTTGTGCGGCATGCGGTCGATGATCTTCTGGCGGCTGCGGTCGCGAGTCGTGACGACGTCGATGTTCGGGTCGAGGGCGAGTTGCCCGGCCTGGATGCTCTCGAAGGTCCGGACGACCAGCTCGAGGGTGCGCCAGTTCGCCAGCGCCGCCCGGCGATAGCGGGTCCGCTGCCGTTCGAGGCGCTTGGCCAGCGCCAGCTCCTGATCGCGGGTCAAGAGGGGGATCGCTCCCATCTGGCGCAAGTACAGTCCGAGGGCATCGTCCGGGGCGTTCTCGTCGTCGGCGGGCGGCTCCTCCGCCTCCAACTCGTCCACGTCCTCGTCGAGGTCCTCGTCCAGCGCCGGGCTCTCGGCGGCCGGCTCCTCCTCGTGCAACCGCGAGGACACTGCCGACGGCTGGTCCGCCGGTTGGCTCACGCGCGGCTTGTCCTCGGGGACGAGGTCCGGCTCGCGGGCGAGGGTCTTGTGCGGTTTCTTCGTGGTCCTCTTCATGGAGTCGGTCCTGCCTATCGCTGCGGTGCCTGACGAGGCGGAGAAGCGGCCACGGCCCCGGGGCGGGGCCGTGGAAAGGACACCGAGCGCGGTTCTCGCGCCAGTCCGTCGGCGCACTTCCTTCAATGTGGCCACGGGGGAACCCGTGGAGAGTCAGCGGGTACAGGCGCGCAGCCGGCGCCGAAGCCAGCGCGCTTGTTTCTGGGCTTCCGCCAACGCGACCACGCCCACGAGGCGTGGAGAGTTTCTCGCGCCGAGGCGAGGGCGCAAAGATGAACTCTATGTTAGTATTATACGCTTCCTCACCAAGGGTCGGGCGCGTTTTTCGTGGTTTTCCCATCCCCCTCCCTTGCCGCCTGTCCGCACAGTCCGCTGACCAAGGCAGCGTTCAACGCCCCCAACGAGCCGACGTTGCGCTACCAGGGGGGCTGCTGTTATAGAAAACCGCGAGGAACGCGAGGGCGCCCGCTGACCGGCCTGGCCCGGCGGCTTCACGCCGTCTCGACCCAGCGGCGCTCGCAGTGGCTGCGCAAGATGGCCTCGCACAACACGACCTCGCGGTGTGCGTCGGCGAAGGTCGGGAACGGTCGTGGCGCCTGCCAGTCGCCGTCCTCGATGTACTCGTAAACGGCGCGGAAGAGTTGCTTGAACGTGTCGGGGAAGCCCTCGTTGTGTCCGCCGGGATAGTTGGCGAAGCGACGCACGCCCTCACTCAACAGGGCAGGGTCGCGCAGCAACAGTTCGTTGGGCCGGTCGCGGTGCCCTAGCCACATCTCATTGGGCCGCTCGCTGTCCCAGGCGAGGGCGCCCTTTGAGCCGGCGACCTCGAAGCGAAGGCAGTTCTTGCGACCCGCCGTCACCTGCGACACCGTGAACGCGCCGGTCGCCCCGCCGCGAAAACGCAGCAAAACGGAGCCATAGTCCTCGGTGTCGATGACGACCGGCTCCGTGTCGCCGGATCTGCCGAGCTTGCCACTGAACGTCTCGACGCCGCCCTTCGGACGCTGCCGCGTCGGCAGGAAGGTGCGCAGGTCGGCGCAGAGGCTCTCGACCTCCAGGCCCGTGACGTAAGTGATAAGGTCCAACCAGTGCGTGCCGATGTCGGCGACGGCGCGAAGGGACCCGCCCTCGTCGGCGAGGACGCGCCAGTTGAAGTCGCTGTCGTACAGGAGCCAGTCCTGGCAGTACGAGCCGGTGACGTGATAGACTTCACCCAGTTCGCCGGCGCTGATGCGGGCGCGCGCCTCCAGGCAGAGGGGGTAGAAGCGCACGTTGTAACAGACGGCGGCAACGCAAGCTGAGCGTTCCGCCAGGTTGACCAGCGCGGCGGTTTGGGCGGAGGTCATGGCGAGCGGCTTCTCGCAGACGACGTGCTTGCCGGCGGACAGGGCGAGGCGGCACTGCTCGAAGTGCAAACGATTCGGCGACGCCACATGGATGACACAGACCATCGGGTCGGCAACCATCTCCTCGAAGGAGTTGAAGGGCTTGATGGCGCCGAGGCCGAGGACGGCGGCGCGTGTTTTGTCGGGCGTCGAGCCAAGGACAGTCAGCACCGGCCGCCCGAGCCGGCGCAGGGCCTCGACGTGAACAGGGCCGATGAAGCCCGTGCCGACCACGGCCGCGAACAGATGCGACACGAGACGCCTCCTACCTCCGTCGGTCTGGGAGGGGACCGCTGGGAGTGGTGAGCGCGGGCCGCCAGTCCCACGGGTCAAGATCGTCTGAACAGAGCCGGATTAGTAACTTTTCCAGTCAAGATATAATGTGCGATGAAGATGCGTTTGCGCCTGTCTTCAATCTTCTTGTCGTTAACAATTGCTGTGATCGTTTTCATCGTCTCCTCCCTCTGAGCATCCGATAATAACGAATCGTTGAGAAGCTGGAGCTCCGCCCGGTCCACCAGTTCGTTGGTCGTCGATTTCGAGTCGCAGAGTTCTTGGGCTTCTGCAGTCCGAGCTTCCCGGACGATCCGGTTGATCCGCTTGAAGGCGAACTCCTTTCCCTTCTCATAAATCAGCTCGAGCCCGACAGGGACGTCCTTTTCATTGATGGTGAACGTGGCGAGCTTGGTCCGTATCAAGACCAGATACCCGAATCCGGCCAAGGTGGCTCGGCCCCAAGGGGAGGTGCCTGATGGGATATTCAATTCGACGAGGAGGAGATAGAGGACGACAGCCAGGAGCCCATTGGCGAGGACAAAACCATACCACCAGCAGTAAAGAATGACTTTCCCTGTACCCTTCTTGGGGACGTAGAAGACACGATCGATGTCAAAGAGAGTCAGGATGGCGGCGATGAGCCCGGAGACGACGGGTTCCACCCTCTCACCTCCCTTGTTCGGGTTCGGCCGGAGGCTCCTGTTGGCGGGCTAATTCTTTGTCGGTCGGTTCGCTCAATCGTTCAAACTCGTCATCGTCAGGAACGATCATCACGCGTTTGCTCTCTGGTGGACTGGAAACATTACCGCTGACGGCCCGGATGAAGTAGCCGACAAGCCCACCGAGAGCCGCTCCGACGGTGGCCCCCACGGGTCCTCCGACAAAAGCCCCCATGCCGGCGCCGACGGCCGCACCACCAACACCCAAAACCTCTTCACTGCGTAATGTGATCGAGGAAGGCTCATGCTTGAGAAAGTCGCGGGTACGCTGCCCTTCTTCCGTCAAGCGCAGCAACTGGCGATCTTCTGACAACTTGGCCAGTCCCTTTTCCGTGAGACGGGAGATGGCTGTCTCAACTTGCAGCGGCAACAAGAGCGTCATCACGGTCACTTGAGGGACCGTTTCTTCCGTGCCGTCGTGGACCGCGGAGAGCACCTTTGCCTCTGTTTGCGTTAGCACGTATTGGCTCATAACAACTCCTCCCCGGAACGCGGTCTCGGAAGGAAGACAGTCACTCAACCTTGTATTCTAATCGACCCGACCGCTTGGCAACAGTCCCTGTCCGCAAGAACGGCTCGCAGGGCTCAGTCGGCGGCTCGCCGGCTGGCACGGCCTGCCCCCGAACTCAGCCCGGCGAGGAGCAGCGCAAACCAGACCGCTCCGACCACGACCGGCCCATACTTCAGGAGCTTGACCATCGAGCGATCGAGGGCAGCGGGAGGCGCCATGTTCGTCGGCGCGGCCATCTCCGGGAAGTAGCCGAACATGAGGAGCGCCAGCGGTGCCAGTGGCATGGCGACACAGTAGGCCATGATGCTCTTGACCTGGAACCACTGACCGAGGTGAACCGACGCGAGCGTCAGGAAGAAGAAGAAGAGGATGACGGTGGCGAGGAACGTTCCGACCACCGTCAGGTTGACGATCGGCTTCACCAGGTCTGGGTCCTGGCTCTCCTTGCTCTGCCGGGCCAGCCTCTCCTCGGGCGATTCCTTGCGGAACGTCTCCTTGAGGTCGAAGACCGTCAGGACCGAGATGCCCAAAGTCGCAAGGATCATGAACACGGTTGAGCCGGTAATTGCTCCTTTTGCCCCCGAGTCGTACGGGACACTACAGCAGAACCCCTCGCCAATCGACGCCAGGATCGCCCCGCCCAGCAGGAGCAGGCTCGCCACGACAGCCAGGATCTTCGCGGTCGTCGTCGCCGGCGTTACCTCCAGGTCCTCGAGGCCCACCGCGAAGTTGAGCGCGACGAAGAGGAAGAAACAGAGCGTGCTGAAGTAGAGGAAGAAGATCCCCGAACGCACCTTATCCCAGCCGCTCGTGCGGCGCGGCCTGTGGCCGTGGTCGTAGTCGAACACGTCCGGGGCCGCCGGGGTGGGGCCGCGGTCTACGTCGAAAGCGCTGCCCCCGGCGCTGCGAGCGGGCGGAGCCGGGGTCGACTCCGGGCGGCGGCGCGGGGCCGCCGGCGCGGAGGCCGGGGCGGGCGCGGGCGGGCACTGGAAGGCCGACTGGCAGTTCGGACAGCGGACGGCCTTGCCGTACATGGTTTCCGGCATCGACAGCGACGCCTGGCAGGTAGGGCACTGGATGCGAATCGGCATGGCACGCGAATCCTGTCACCGGAGGGTCGAGCGTGCGGGGAAGATGGTGCTTGGTATAGCCCAACGGGGGTGGCTTGACCATTGGGGCGACGCGATCACCGGGGCGACGGTGTTGCGGCGGAGCACGGCGCGAGTTAGGATGTCTTTTGGAGGAAAGAGAGCGGGCCGCGGCGGACCGACCGGCCCGGCGTGGGGTTGAGGAGCCCAATCCAGAACAACACGGATTGAAACAAACACGAACCTCCATGAAGGCCATCATCAGCGACATCCACGGCAACCTCGAGGCCCTGCGGGCGGTCCTGGAGGACATCGCCCAGCATGCCGTCGAGGCGACCTACTGCCTGGGCGACACGGTCGGCTACGGCCCCAATCCGCGCGAGTGCCTCGAACTGGTGATGGACTGTCGCGTCACCCTGCTGGGCAACCATGACCAGGCCGCCCTGTTCGACCCTTCCAACTTTAACGAGAAAGCCGAGCGCGCCATCCTCTGGACGCGGGCGCAGCTAGAGGCCTCTCTTCCCAGCCGCGCCGCCATGGAACGCCGCTGGGAGTTCCTCGCCGAGATGCCACGCACCTATCGCGAGGGCGACCTGCTGCTCGTCCACGGCTCGCCGCGCAACCCCATCAACGAATACATCTTCCCCGAGGACATCTACAACGAACGCAAGATGGACGCGCTGTTCCGCCTCGTCGAACGCTACTGCTTCCAGGGCCATACGCACGTCCCCGGCATCTTCACTGAATCGCTAGCGTTTTTGAGCCCCGAGGATGTCGACGGCACCTACCAGCTTGACGGCCGCAAAGTCATGGTCAACGTCGGCTCGGTGGGCCAGCCGCGCGACGGCGACCCGCGCGCCTGCTACGTCCTGCTCGACGGCGATACCCTCCACTACCGCCGCGTCGAGTACGATGTCGACGCGACGGTCCGCAAGATCTTCAGCATCCCCGACCTGGACAACTTCCTCGCCGAGCGTCTGCGCCAGGGTCGCTGAGGGGGCAAAGGCAGGCGGGAAGCCTGCCCCACGGGGGATTCCGACCAAGGGCCCTTGTCATGCTGGTGTTGCACGCTTCCGTGATCAACGGGCAACTGCTGCTCTGGGGCGAGACGCCGCCCGCGGGGCCGAAGCGACGTCGCACGAAGTCGTCCGGGTCCGCGCCAAGTCCTCTCGACCCTGGGGGTGATCGTCTGCTCCAGGCGATCACAGAAGCGCTGCCCGAACACACCTCCGACCGCGGCGAGGTCGAAACACTGACCGGCTGGCTGCCGACTGCCGCCGGGCGCCCCCTCGCCTCCAGTCGTCTCGTCGACGAGCCGCCCGTCGCATCCGCGAAGGTCGAACTGGCGCCGTGGACGTTGAACGTCGTGCAGTTACCGCCTGGCATTGCCGTCGACCTCCTCTGCGCCGCCGCCGGTCGCGACACGCTGGCCCCCGGACTCGTCGTCGGGCGGACGCTGGGCTTCTGGGCCGAGGCCCTCCGCGTCGCCGGTGCCCTCGTTGCCCGGCAGCACTTCCTGCCCGGCCTGCGCCAGCAGGGCACGACCTGGCGCGCCTGCTGGCAACCGGTCCCGCTCGGGCCCGAAACCGCTGGACTCGGCCAGCTTGCCCGCTCCATGCCACACGCCTGCCGGGCTTTGTCGGCGTCGGCGGAGGCCGCGCCCGACGCTCCCGCCGAGGCAGTCGTGCGCGCCTTCCTTGACACGTTCGTCGACCACCTCGTGCGCTCGTCCGTCACTCCGGCGCCCCCTCCCGCGGTGGCGAAGGGAAAGGGAAAGGGCCGCAAGGCCTCCGCGTTCGAGAGCGTCCACGACGAATGGCTGCACGCTCTGCGAGCCGGCGACAGTACCCTGTCGGCCAGCGCAAAGGAGCTGTCCACCCTGGCGGGGCAGGTCCGCGACTGGCGACGCCCGGTGGCGGTGACCAGTTCGGCCCCATTCCGCCTCTGTTTCCGACTCGAAGAGCCACACCGCGACGGCAACGGGGAGGCGGAGACGTTCGCGCCGCCTGGCACCTGGCACCTGCGCTACCTCCTTCAGGCCAACGAGGATCCAAGCCTTCTCGTCGAGGTGGCCGATGCCTGGCAGGCGAAGGGGCAGGCCGCGACGCTGCTGCGCCGTGCCTCGTTCGAGCCCCGCGAGCACCTGCTCGCCGCTCTCGGCCAGGCCGCCGCCGTCGATCCGCTCATCGAGGCCAGTCTCAAGGAAGCAACACCCACCGGCGTCGACCTCGACGTGACCGCCGCCCACCACTTCCTGACCGAAAAGGCCTGGCTGCTGGAACAGGCCGGCTTCGGCGTCCTGCTGCCGGCATGGTGGACGCGCAAGGGCACCAAGCAGCGCCTCAGTGTCCGCGCTCACGTCAAGCGGCCGGCGATGCAGGGTGGCAGCGGACTGGCGTTGACCGACCTCGTCCAGTTCGACTGGCAGGTGGCGCTGGGCGACTACACGCTGACGCTGAAGGAACTGGAGGCGCTGGCGAAGCTCAAGGTGCCGCTCGTGCAGGTGCGCGGCCAGTGGGTGCAGCTCAGCGCCGAGGAGATCCAGGCGGCGGTCGACTTCTGGAAGGAGCACCCGAGCGGACAGGGGACCGTCCGCGATGTGATGCGCATGGCGCTCGGTGCCGCCGACGCGCCGGCGGGCCTGCCGCTGGCCGGGATCACCGCCACCGGCGCTGTCGCCGACCTGCTCGCCCAGTTGGAGCGGCGCGAGGACTTCGAGGAAGTGCCCGTCCCCGACAGTTTCCAGGGCACGCTCCGTCCTTACCAGGGGCGCGGTTACTCGTGGCTGGCGTTCCTGCGCCGCTACGGCCTGGGCGGTTGCCTCGCCGACGACATGGGACTCGGCAAGACGGTGCAAACGCTCGCTCTGCTCGAGCGCCAGTGGCCCAAGGAGAAGAAGCCGTCGCTCTTGGTCTGCCCGACGTCGGTCGTGAGCAACTGGCTCCGTGAGGCGGCTCGCTTCACCCCCGGCCTGCCCGTGCTCGTCCACCACGGCGTCACCCGCAAGAAGGGGCCGGCCTTCGCCAAGGAGGCGGAGGAATATGCCCTGATCCTCTCCAGTTACTCGCTCTTGCACCGTGATGCCGAGGTGCTCAAGCAAGTGCCGTGGGCGGCGGTCATCCTCGACGAGGCGCAGAACGTCAAGAACCCGCAAACGAAACAGTCGCAAGCAGCACGGTCGCTGCCGGCCGAGTGGCGCCTCGCCCTGACCGGGACGCCGGTCGAGAACCACGTCGGCGACCTGTGGGCGCTGTTCGAGTTTTTGCACCCCGGTTTCCTCGGCAGCCAGGCCGCCTTCAAGCGCAACTTCTTCGTCCCCATCCAGGCGCAGCGTGACGCTGACGCCGCGGCCCGGCTCAAGCGGTTGACGTCCCCCTTCGTGCTGCGCCGGCTCAAGACCGACAAGGACGTCATCAACGACCTGCCCGACAAGCTGGAGATGAAGGTCTACTGCACCCTGACCAAGGAGCAGGCATCGCTGTATGCGGCGGTCGTCGAGGAAGCGAGTAAAGCGATCGCCGATAGCGAGGGCATCCAGCGGCGCGGCAACATCCTGGGGACGCTGTCGAGGCTGAAGCAAGTGTGCAACCACCCAGCCCAGTTCCTCGGCGATAACTCGGCTATCGCGGACCGCTCCGGCAAGGTAGCGCGACTGACCGAGATGCTCGAGGAGGCGCTCGAAGCGGATGACCGGGCCCTGGTGTTCACGCAGTTCACCGAGATGGGAGCGATCCTGCAGCGGCACTTGCAGGACACGTTCGGGCGCGAGGTGTCGTTCCTGCACGGCGGGCTGTCGCGCAAGCAGCGCGATGACGTGGTGGGCCGGTTCCAGTTGCCCGACGGGCCAGCCGTGCTGCTCCTGTCGCTGAAGGCGGGCGGGACGGGCCTCAACCTGACGGCGGCCAACCACGTCTTCCACTTCGATCGCTGGTGGAACCCCGCCGTCGAGGACCAGGCGACCGACCGGGCCTTCCGCATCGGTCAGACGCGCAAGGTACAGGTCCACAAGTTCGTCTGCGCCGGCACGCTGGAGGAGCGCATCGACGACATGATCTCGCGCAAGCAGCAGGTCGCCGGGCTGACGGTCGGGGCCGGTGAGGCGTGGCTGACGGAGTTGTCGACGGCGGAGCTGAAAGAGATTTTCGCGCTCCGCCAGGAAGCTATAGGAGAGTAAGCATGTGGTGGCGTGAGTTCTATCCGAAGTCGAAGCCGCGCAAGGCGAAGGGCGGTATCAAGGCGTCGTCGAAGCGTGGCGCCATCGGCCAGACCTGGTGGGCGAAGCGCTGGGTCGACGTACTGGAGAGCTTCGACATCGGCGGCCGACTGGCGCGTGGCAAGTCCTACGCGCGGCGCGGGCAGGTGTTGAAGCTCGATGTGAGCAAGGGCGAGGTGACAGCGGAGGTTCAAGGTTCGCAGCCGGACCCCTACGACGTCACCATCCGTATCAAGACCTTGACCGATGCAGAATGGAAGGAACTTGCCGGAGTGCTGTCGAAGCAGGCGATCTTCCTGGCCAAGCTGCTGGCGGGCGAGATGCCGCAGGATGTCGAGCAGGCGTTCACGGAGGCGGGCCTGTCGCTGTTCCCGCGGAAGTCGCGCGACCTCGAGACCGACTGCTCCTGCCCGGACGACTCCAACCCGTGCAAGCACATCGCGGCGGTCTACTACTTGCTCGGCGAGGAGTTCGACCGCGACCCGTTTCTGCTGTTCCGGCTGCGCGGGCTGGGGCGTGAGGAACTGCTCGGCATGCTCGGTGAGGCGGGGCGCCCCGCCGAGACGCCGACTCCGGAGGAGCCGGCGGTCGCGCCCGAGCCGCTGGTCACCGACCCGCGTGCATTCTGGGGCGACGCGGGGGTGAAGGGGGACGATCTCGTCGGCGAGGTGGCCGCGCCGCCGGTGTCGGCCGCTCTGCCGCAGCGGCTGGGCGGCTTCCCGTTCTGGCGCGGCCAGGAGCGCCTCCTCGACGTCCTGAAGCCCGCTTACCAGGCCGCGTCGTCGCAGGGACTCGACGTCGTCCTCGGCGAGACAACACACGACTGACCGCGATTTGCCGCAAGCGGGGACGCGGCGGGTTCACGGCGTCCGACGCAGCGCCACGCGACCGTCCGCGTCCTGACCCGCCTCGAACGTCGTAGCCGACGGCCAATCGACAGGCTCCTGTCCTTTGTGGAAGACGCGCGCCGTGGCGCCGACCAGTGTCCCGCTGCGGCCGTTCCAGCGGATCAGCCCTGCCTCCCACAGGCCGACGACCGGCGGGTCGTTCAGCTCGTGATACTCGCGGATGCGGTCGTCGCGCGTCTCGCCGAAGTGCTCGGCGTAGCCGTCGCCTACCTTGACATGCGTTGCGCCGGTGAAATAGTGCGGGTTGATCTGGAACGGCACCAGGCCCAGCGCCGCAAAGCTCGGCGGCCGGACGATGGGCATGTCGTTGGTCGTTTGCATCGTCGGGCAGGCGACGTTCGAGCCGGCGCTGATGCCGAGGTAGGGCAGTCCCTCGCCCACGCGCTGCCGGATCACGTCAAGCAGGTCGAGCCGATACAACTCGCTCAGCAGACGGAAGGTGTTGCCTCCCCCGACGAACAGACCCTCCGCTTCCAG
>JACOUH010000382.1 GCA_016177925.1 Planctomycetota bacterium
ATTCCATCCAGTCCGGTTGATCTGAGCTCCGTGAGCCCTCAAATGCTGGTCCGATTCTTTCAGAACGGAAAACCGCGCGCCATTGAGTTGCTCCTGACCAATGCCGTGAGCTTTCGAGTTCCTGTTCATGATGAACATGACGTGAGCGAACCCGTTCTCCGCTCTCGGACAACCCCTCCCCCCGGCCCCCTCCCCGAAGCGGAGAGGGGGAGACAATCCCTCTTCTCAGCCCCCTCTCCGCTTCGGGGAGGGGTGTTGTCCGGCGCTCCGCCGTATAATAAAGGTGGTGTCGGCGCCGGGAGGCCCGGCGGCGATACCGCGAGAAAGGGAGCGAACCGTGTCGCGCAGCCTCTCGGGCCTGCAGGCCATTCTGCTTGGCGTCGTGGTCCTCGTGGGCGGCGGTCTGATCGCCGCGGCGGTCTTCGCGGTCGGCAGCCGGCAGTGGTTCGGCTCCCGGACGTTGACCGTTCAGGCCACCTTTCCGAACGTCCAGGGCGTTGAGGTCGGAACGCGCGTGCGCGTCCGCGGCCTGGATGTTGGCGAGGTGGTCGGCATCGACCTGGGCGGCGAAGGAGTCGTGCTGACAATGCGCGTCCGTCAGGAGTTCCGTCGTCAGGTGCGGAAGGACTCCAAGGCGCAGATCGTCAGCGTCGGCATGCTCGGCGCCAAGGCGGTCGAGATTCACCCCGGCAGCGAGGACCGCCCGCCGGCCGACGATGACGACAAACTGGGATCGCTGCCATCGAAGGAACTGACCGACGCGGTGGATAAGTTCACGAGCACGCTGGACGGCGTGGCCAAGGGCGAGGGAACGCTCGGGAAGCTGGCGCGCGACCCGGAGGCCTACAACGAACTGGTGGCACTGCTGAAGCAGTCGCAGGCGACGATGGGCACCATTCAGCAGGATGCAGAGGCGTTCAAGCGGTTGCCGCTGGTGGGGGGGCTGGTCGAAGATCCGCAGGCCGTGTTGGTGCGTCCGCGGCACAAGCCCAACCGGAAGTGGTTCCGCGAGAGCGAACTGTTCGAGCCGGGCCAGGCCGTCCTCACCTCCGGCGGCAGGGCGCGCCTCGACGATCTGCACGACTGGCTCGACCTCCGCAAGGAGAAAAAGGCCGACGTTGTCGTGGTCAGCTACGCCGATCCGAACACGTCCGATGCGGCGCGAGCCCGGCACGTGACCGAGCAGCAGAGCCGGGCGGTGATCGACTATCTGCGGAGCGAGCACAAGCTACACAAGCGCGGCTGGGCCCCCGGTTGGGTCCCCCTCGTCCAGACCGTGAAGGTGACGGCCCTCGGCATGGGCACCCGACCGCCGCCCAATGAGGACTCAAAGGACCTCCCCACTCCGCGCATCGAGGTCCTGGTGTTCGTGCCGCAGAATTAAGGGGCGAGCGTTCTCTCGCGTGGAAAGTGAGATCCCCGGCATGGCCGACGCGCAAGCGCAGCGCCCCGCCCTCGAGAGCGTGCAGCGAACGCTCCTGTATCACTTCTGCCGGCTGCGGTTGCCGGCGCTGGCCGTGCCGTTCGCGTCGTTCGAGAAACACCTGGAGCGTTCCCTCGATTTGGACCGCACCCGCCGCAGTCGCGAGGGACAGTCCGCGTCGTGGGCCCGCTTCCTCGAGAACCTGCATCCCGTTGACTGGTTCGTCAGCTGCGCTTGCCTGGAACGCAGCCGGACGGCCTGGGAATACCTGTTCGCCATGCGCGCCAGCCGCGCGGACTGCCTGCTCGTCGATGCGCTGCGGGCGCGGGCGGTGCGGCTCTATCCACGGAACGAGGAGCGCCAGGACAGCGCCGTCGCCGAGTTCTGGGGCTACCTCTTGGCGGGCGAGCGGCCCGGTTCGCTGCCGATCCTCGCGCGCTACGACGGTCAGCGGCCCTTGGTGCCGTGGCTGATCCGCGTCTTCCAGAACAAGCACATCTCCGAGCTGCGTCGCAGCAAGGGCGTCCACACCCTGCCCCAGGAGGAACTCGACACGCGCGACCTGCCGTTCCCCGGCAACGGCGACGACCGCTGGCACGACGAGTTCCGCTTCGCCGCCCGCGAGTGGCTGACCGGCCTGCGCGACAACGAACTGCTGATCCTCGGCCTGCGGCTGCGCTACCGATTGAGTCAGCGGCAGGTCGCGTCGCTGCTGGGCGTCCACGAGGGCAACATCTCGCGGCAGACGACAAAGTTGCGCGACCATTGCCTGGACGAGATCAGCCAGCGGTTATTGGAACAGGGCTGGACCGGCGACGACCTGAGCGAGTTCGTTCTCAAAGAGATGGACAGCTTGCTGATGGACGAGCCGCGTCTGTCGGCGGACCACCTCGCCGCCCTGCTCGCCGCCCGCGGCAAAACGCTGTCGGCTTCCCTCGACGAGGAGAAGTGAACCTTAACAACGGGAGCGTCTGCCGTGATTCAGGCTGTTGAGATCAAGGGCTTGCGCGGGATTCGCTCGGGGAGCCTTACCGACCTCACCCCCCTCGTCGTGCTGGTTGGCCCGAACGGGTCGGGCAAGAGTACAGTTATCGAGGGAATCCTGATTGCTGCCAGCCCAACCACCGCAGAGGCGATTGTCGAAGTGATTACGCCGCCATGAAGCCGGAGGGAGTGGGCCGCGTTGGATACTGTGGAGAGCCGGCGAGGCTGGACCGACCGAGATCGCGGTGACAACAGAAAGATTGTCTCGGAAAACCATATTAAATCTAGAACGGGGCCGACCAGAAGACGAAACTCGGATCGGGTATGTGGTTATCCAGAACGAAACCAATACTGAGATTGGACGTGGGCTGATTCAGGGCATGAAAAATAAATATCAAGCTCATCAACCCTCGGGTTTTCGCCCCTTGGAAGATGTCCCCGAGGTTCACCTCGTTGAGGCTTACCCGACCGCCTTTCAAAGACCGCTGCATGAGCTCTACACGAAGGCTGTACAACACGGCCGCCGCAAAGATGCAGTTGGGATCATTTCGGATGTTTTTCCGGGTGTCAGCAACGTCGAAATCCTCACGGAACATGGAGAACCGATCCTGCACTTCGTGTTTGCTGATTACAGCGTACCGGCGACGCTCGTCGGCGATGGGATTCAGTCGCTGCTGCGGTTAACCCTCGAACTTGCGGCCAGCGGTGGTGGGGTCGCCTTGCTAGAAGAGCCAGAAGTGCATCAGCACCCGGCTGCCATCCGCCAAAGCGCGCGGGCGATCCTGGCCGCTGTGCGCCGGCAGATTCAGGTCATCCTGACGACACACAGCTTAGAGTTGATCGACGCTTTGCAAGGGCAGTCCTCGGACGCCGACCTGGAGCAGTTCAGCCTCTATCAGGTGCGACTGCAACAGGGCGACCTGAAGTCATCCCGCCTAGCGGGCCCCGACGTGGCCTTTTCTCGCACGGAGATCGAGGACGACCTGCGATGAGCGAGTCGGTCATTCTCTGCGAGGGATTCCACGACCGCGCCTTTTGGGACGGATGGCTGTGGCGTGATGTCGCCGTCGCACGCGAATTGGAATCCCGTCTGCGCCTATCGGGAGCATGGCAAATCGCTGAGGCGGTGGCCGCGTAAGCGGCGATCCTGTCCGAAGAGACTTTGTCCCGTCGCACGAAGTCCGTGGCCCATTGCTTCCTCCCGCTCTCAGGCGAGGACCTCCTTGACGACGTTGCCGTGGACGTCGGTCAGGCGATAGTGGCGGCCCTGGAACTTGTACGTCAGACGGGTGTGGTCGATGCCCAGGCAGTGCAGCAGCGTCGCGTGCAGGTCATGGACGTGGACCGGCTTGTCGGTGATGTTGTAACTGAAGTCGTCGGTGGCGCCGTGGATGACTCCCCCCTTGATGCCGCCACCGGCCAGCCAGATCGTGAAACAGCGCGGGTGGTGGTCGCGGCCGTAGTCGTTGGCGGTCAGCGTGCCCTGGCAGTAGACGGTGCGGCCGAACTCGCCACCCCAGACGATCAGCGTGTCGTCAAGAAGGCCGCGCTGCTTCAGGTCGAGGACGAGGGCGGCGCTGGCCTGGTCGGTGTCGCGGCACTGACCGCGAATCGACGTGGGCAGCTTGACGTGCTGGTCCCAGCCGCGATGGAACAACTGGATGAAGCGCACGCCACGCTCCGCCAGGCGCCGCGCCAGCAGGCAGTTGGCCGCGTAGGTGCCGGGCTTGCGGGCGTCGGAGCCGTACAACTCGAACGTCGACGCCGGCTCCTTCGAGACGTCGGTCAGTTCCGGCACGCTCGTCTGCATCCGGTACGCCATCTCGTACTGCTCGATGCGGGTGGCGATTTCCGGATCGCCAAACTCTTTCAAACGCATCTCGTTCAGCCGGGCCAGGTCGTCGAGGAAGCGGCGGCGGACGCCGGCGCCGAGCCCGGGCGGGTTGGACAGGAACAGTACCGGGTCGCCGGCGGAACGGAACTTGACGCCCTGGTACTTCGACGGCAAAAAACCGCTGCCCCAGAGGCGGTCGTACAGCGGCTGATCGTTGGGGTTGCCAGTTCCCTGCGACACCAGGGCGACGAAGGCCGGCAGGTCGCGGTTCGCGCTGCCCAGGCCGTACGACAGCCACGCTCCCATGCTCGGCCGGCCCGCCAGCTGCGCCCCCGTCTGGAAGAAGGTGATGGCCGGGTCGTGGTTGATCGCCTCGGTGTGCAGCGACTTGATGAAGCAGAGATCGTCGGCGACCTTCGCCGTGTACGGCAGCAGTTCGCTGACCGACGCCCCGCTCTTGCCGTGGCGAGCGAAGCGGAACAGGCTCGGCGCGATGGGGAAGCGATCCTGCGATGAGGTCATGCCGGTCAGGCGCTGACCCTTGCGCACCGAGTCAGGCAGGTCCTTGCCGCGCAGGTCGTGCAGCTTCGGCTTGTGATCGAACAGGTCCATCTGCGACGGAGCGCCCGACTGGAAAAGGTAGATGACGCGGCGAGCCTTGGGCTTGAAGTGCGGCAGGCCGGGGAGTCCCCCCGTGGCGAGGCTGCCCGAGTCGGCCGCGGCCGACGATTCGTTGAGCAGGGCCCAGAGAGCGGTGAGACCCAGACCGGCCTTCCCGAAGAAATGCCGGCGGGTGAGCAGCAGGTCGTGTTCGCGCAGCGGGTTCATCGGCGTGCCCGTGAGTGGCCGTGGGTCGACCTCGTCAGTATACCGCGCCGGTTTTGGGAACGTAGTCCTCTCGCGGAGCGAGAGGACTAAATACCTACACGCAAAAGGGAAAGTGGTTGTGGGTGTGCCATGCTTTCGCGGCCCGCGCTGTCCGAGGCAGCGAA
>JACOUH010000301.1 GCA_016177925.1 Planctomycetota bacterium
AGGCCCGCGTCGTGCTGATCTCGCCGTTGCAGCACGAGGACCTTGGCCCGCCGCTACCTGACCCGGCCAAGCAGAACAGGAACCTCCAGCTCTACACCGACGCGATCGAGAAAGTCGCCGAGAAGCGTGGTTGCGGTTTCGTCGACCTGTTCCGCCGGACCGGCGAGCTGCGGGGCGATCCGCTCACCGACAACGGCATGCACCTGACCGCATACGGGTACTGGAAGACGGCAGGGTTGTTCGAGCAAGGTCTCGGCTGGAATCCGAAACCCTGGCTCGTTGACGTCGGGGGCGACCCGGAGATGGGCGATATCCGGGTCGGCGGCAAGGCCGTCGAACTGGATCGCATCGAGAAGCGAGAGAGTGGCATGCGCTTCCGCGCCAGCGATACCCGCCTCCCGGCCATTCTCTCGCCGAAGGGGGACTTTCTGCCCGGTTGGGAGCGCACGCTGCGGGTGCGCGGGCTGGCGCCGGGCAAGTACGTGTTGAAGGTCAATGGCAAGCCAGTGCGGACGGCAACCGCCGAGGAATGGCAGGCCGGTATCGTGCTGAAGGCGGGGCCGGCGTTCGACCAGGTCGAGAAGCTGCGGCGCACCATCGTCGAGAAGAATCGCCTCTACTTCCATCGCTGGAGGCCACAGAACGAGACCTACCTATTCGGCTTCCGCAAGCACGAGCAGGGCCAGAATGCCCGCGAGATCCCGCTGTTTGACCCGCTCGTCGAGGCGAAGGAAAAGGAGATCTCCACGCTCCACCGTCCTGTCCCGCACACCTACCAGATCGAGCGCCTGGCCGACCGTCCGGAGAAGAAACGATGACCCAGCACGCCACCCGTTTTCCTCGCTTGCGCGTCGGGCTAAGCGTTCCTCGCTTGCGCGTCGGGCTAATCATCCTGTTCATGGCCGGGCCTCTGCACGCCCAGCGCGATGCCCGCGTGCCGGGCCCCGACCCCGAACTCGAACGCAAGACCTTCAAGGTCGCCGACGGTTTCGAGGTTAACCTCTTTGCTGCCGACCCACTGCTCGCCAAGCCGATCCAGATCAACTTCGACCCGCAAGGGCATCTCTGGGTTGCCTGCAGCGAAGCATATCCGCAGATCAAGCCAGGACAGAAGCAGAACGACAAGATCATCGTTCTCGAAGACAGGGATGGCGACGGTAAGGCCGACAACACCACCGTCTTCGCCGAGGGACTGCTGATCCCGACGGGCCTGGCGCCGGGCGACGGGGGGGTGTATGTCGTTGACAGTACTGACCTGCTGCACCTCGCCGACACCGACGGCGACGGCAAGGCCGATAAGCGCCGCGTGATCCTGTCAGGCTTCGGCACCGAGGACACGCATCACATGGTCCACACGCTGCGCTGGGGCCCCGATGGCCTGCTCTACTTCAACCAATCCATCTACATTCACAGCCACATCGAGACACCGCATGGGGTGCGGCGGCTGGGCGGCGGCGGCGTGTGGCAGTTCCGGCCGGCGTCGCGCAAGCTGGAGGTCTTCGCGCGCGGCTGGGTCAATGCCTGGGGCCACCACTTCGACCGCTACGGACAGTCGTTCGTCACCGATGGAGCGGGCGGCGAGGGCATCAATTACGTCGTACCGGGAGCGAGCTACCCGACCGCCGTCGGCGCCTCGCGCGTGCTGAACGGCCTCAATCCCGGCAGCCCGAAATACTGCGGCGGCGAGGTCCTCAGCGGCCGCCACCTGCCTGAGGCCTGGCGCGGCAACATTATCACCAACGACTTCCGCGGTCACCGTGTCTGCCGCTTCGTCCTGAGCGAGGACGGTTCGGGCTTCGCTGCCCAGGAGAAGAGTGAACTTATCAAGTCGAGCCACCCCGCCTTCCGCCCCATCGACGTCAAGATGGGGCCAGACGGCGCGATCTACATCGCCGATTGGTATAATCCAATCATCCAGCATGGCGAGGTCGACTTCCGCGACCCGCGCCGCGATCAGACGCACGGTCGCATCTGGCGCGTCACCGCGAAGGGCCGTTCGCTCGTGTCGCGGCCGAAGCTGGGTGCCGCGACAGTGCATGAGTTGCTCGATTCCCTGAAGGCGCCCGAGGACTGGACGCGCACCCAGGCCCGCCGCGTCCTCCAGGAGCGCGGCGCCAAGACTGTCCTTCCCGCCCTGGCTGCATGGGTGAAGAAGCTCGACCCGAAGGACAAGGAACTCGAGGAGTATCTGCTGGAAGCGCTGTGGACATACCAGGCCCTCGACGTCGTCGAGCCCGACCTGCTGGTTCGAGTACACGAGGCCCGCGACCCCCGCATCCGGGCCGCCGCCACACGCGTCACCTTGGCATGGCTGGACCGCCTCGCCGACCCGCTGTCGCTGCTCTCTGCCCGCGTTGCCGACGAGTACCCGCGTGTGCGCCTGGAGGCAGTACGAGCCCTTGCCGGCGTGCGCTCGCCGCGGGCCGTCGAGCTGGCATTGCGAGCGCTCGACCGGCCGATGGATCACTTCCTCGACTATGCCCTGTGGCTGACGATCAACGAACTCCAGCCGGTGTGGTTGCCCGCTCTCCAGAAGGGAGAACTCAGCTTCGGCGGCAATGTGAAGTATCTGGCGTTCGCCTTACAGGCCGCGGGCTCGCCGGCGGCAGTGCGACCGCTGGTCGACCTGGTGCGAGCCGGCAAGGTGCCGCGCGACCGCGAGGAGAGTGTCCTCACACTAATCGCGGCGCTGGGCAGCCCGCAGGACCTCTCGCTGGTCCTCGACCTTGCGCTGGCGGAGAAGACGGCGGACGGACGTAAGACGGCACTACTGGAGGGACTGGCCCAGGCAGCGCGGCAGCGTAAGGTCCGGCCGGATCGCGACCTCGGCCGCATCGCCAGCCTGCTCGCGTCGGGGGACGATGCTCTGCGAGCGTCGACGGCTCGCCTCGCCGGGCTGTGGCGACTTGAGCCGCTGCGGCCGCGCCTGACCGAGGTAGCGAAGGAAAAGCAAACGAGCCCCACGGTCCGCCGTGCGGTCCTGGAATCACTGATCGCGCTGGGAGGCAAGGCGAGCCGCGACACGCTGGAGCAGCTGACGGCGGCAAAGCAACCGGCCGAGGTGCGACGCATGGCGGTGGTGTCCCTCGCGGAGCTGGACGTCGCCTCGGCGGCGAAACGGGCCGCCGACTTTCTCGCGTCCAGTCCGCCGGACATCGACCCGTCGGACGTGATCAACGCCTTCTTACAGCAGAAGAAGGGCGACGAGGCGCTGGCGTCCGCCCTGGTCGATCGCAAGTTGCCGCCCGACGTGGCAAAGGTCGCCCTGCGCACGGCGCGGGCGTCGGGCCGTGACGTGACGGCCCTGGCGGAGGCGCTGACGAAGGCCGGCGGACTGACCAACCCGGTGCGCGTCCTGTCGCCGAAGCAACTGGCGGACCTGGTTGCGGAGGTGGCGAAGCGCGGCGACGCGGTCCGCGGCGAGGCGGTCTTCCGGCGCAAGGACCAGGCGTGTCTGAAGTGCCACGCCATCGCGGGGGCGGGCGGGCAGGTCGGCCCCGACCTGGTCAGTATCGGCGCCAGCGCCCAGGTCGACTACCTGATCGAGTCGCTGCTGCTGCCGAACAAGGCGATCAAGGAGGGCTATCACTCGTTGGTGGTGACTACGAAAAAGGGGCAAATCCTCACCGGTGTCAAGGTGCGCCAGTCCAATCGGGAGTTGATCTTGCGCAACGCTGAGGACAAGGAAATCAGCATCCCGCTGAAGGAGATCGACACGCAGGAGAACGGCGGGTCGCTGATGCCTGAAGGGCTGAACGACACGCTGACGCGCGGCGAGCTGGTCGACCTGGTGCGGTTCCTGTCGGAACTGGGCAAGGTCGGACCGTTCCAGGTCGGCAAGGAGCGCGTGGTGCGGCGCTGGCAGGTGCTGGAGCCAGAGCGGGAAGCCTACGGTCCGCTGTATCGGGAGGGCATCGCCGCCACGGCTTCCGATGCCCCGTGGCAGACGTGGTCGCCCGCCTACAGCAACGTCGCCGGCTCGCTGCCGCTCGCCGACGTCCCGATGTTCCGGCTGCGCCGCGGCCTGGAGGGCGATACGCTGCTCGTGGGCGCCGTCCGCTGCCAGCTCGAGGTGACGACGCCCGGCAAGGTGAAACTGCTGGTGAACGCGACCGACGGCATCCGCCTGTGGGTCGGCGGCACGCCGGTGGAGGTGCGGAAGGAGATCGAGTTGGACCTGAAGCAGGGCCTGCACACGCTGACATACGGCCTGGACCTGGGCAAGCGTCGCGAGGCGCTGCGCGTGGAGGTCGCCGAGGTCAAGGGCTCGCCGGCCCAGGTGCGCGTTGTCGGCGGAAAATAAACGAGAGCGGTCAGGCCTGGACTTGCTCCTCGGTGCTGCCCGATGGCGGCACAAGGATGGACGCGCTCGTGACCGCGTCGAAGGTGCTGAACAGCCGCACGCTGCCGGAGAGGACGTAAAACTCCGACGACGATCCGGGCCGCGGGTCGAACGCGATGTTCTCGGGATGTTCGATCACCACCAGCTGGCCGCTCTCCAGGGTCAGAAGGAACGGCCGGAACGGCACCTGACGCAGCAATCGCCGGACCTCTGAACGGATCAACTCAGTACGCATGACAAGCCCTCACCCGACAGGAGTTCACGGATGTCATTATAGCCGGTCTGTAAAGGCGTGTCAGCCTCGCACGGACATCTTGGGCTCTCCTCCGTCAGCGAGGAAGGTTATAATGGCCATGTTTGAGAAGGGGACAAAAGAGAGGGAAAGCCGTTGTCCACCGCCTCGACCAAAATCTGGCAACTGCTACCGCACGACCCGGCCGCGGTGCAGCGCCTGGCGCGCGAACTCCGCGTCGCGCCGGTGGTCGCCCAGTTGCTGCTCAACCGCGGCCTCGACCAGCCCGAGACGGCCCTGCGCTTCCTCAACGCGCCGCTCGCCGGTCTGCACGCCCCGGAGCTGTTGCCCGGCGTCAAGGAGGCCGCCGACCAACTGTTCGATGCGGTTCGCCGCGGCCAGAAAATCTGCGTCTACGGTGACTACGATGCCGACGGCGTCACCGGCACCGCCATCCTCCGCACTGCCCTGGAACTGGCCGGCGGACACGTCGACGTCCACGTCCCGCACCGCCTCGAAGAGGGCTACGGACTCAATGCCGAGGCCCTCATGAAGATCGCCGCGGAGGGCGCCTCCGTGGTGGTCACCGTCGACTGCGGCATCGCCAGTGTTGCCGAGGCGGAGGTGGCCCGCCGTCTTGGCCTGGAACTGCTTGTCACCGACCATCACGAGTTCAAGGCCCAGCTCCCTGACGCTGCTGTCCTCGTCCACCCGCGCCTGCCCGGCACGTCCTACCCGTTTGGCTTTCTGTCCGGGGCGGCGGTCGCCTTCAAGCTCGCCTGGGCGCTGTGTCAGCGCGCCTGCGGCGGCGAAAAGGTGACGCCGCGCTTCCGCGAGTTCCTCCTCGATGCGGTGGCACTGGCAGCGCTGGGCATCGTTGCCGATGTCGTCCCGCTGCACGACGAGAACCGGATTTTCGTGCGGCACGGCCTGTCGCGACTGCGGCAACAACCGCCACTGGGACTGCGTGTGCTGCTGGAGGCGACGAATTTGCCGGCGGGCGCCGGACTGCGGGCCTCCGACCTCGCCTTCAAGCTCGCCCCGCGTGTGAACGCCGCCGGGCGACTTGGCTGTGCCCGCCTGGTCGTCGACCTGCTGACGACGTCCGACGAGCGGCGCGCGCGCGAGCTGGCCCGTTACCTCGAGGAACAGAACGCCTGCCGCAAGACGCTCGAGCGCGAGCTGGTTCGCAGCGCCCGGGACATGGTCGAGGCCGCCGGCTCCCTCAACGGGGTCCCGGCGCTGGTGCTGGCAAGTCCCGACTGGCACGCCGGTGTCATCGGCATTGTCGCCAGCCGGCTGGTCGACCTGTACGGCCGGCCGGTGCTGATGATCGCGCTGCGGCCCGAATCGGACCACGGCGCGTCGGCCGAGCCGATCGCGCTGATTGGCCACGGGTCGGGGCGATCGGTCCCCGGCTTCGCTCTGCACGAGGCGCTGCAAGCCTGCAGCGAGCATCTGCTGAGCCACGGCGGGCACAAGGCCGCCGCCGGGTTCAAGATCCGCGCCGAACAGATCGATGCCTTCCGTCAGAGCTTCTGCGACTGCGCGGCGCGGTCATTCCCCGACGGCCCCCCCGTCCCATCGCTGGTCCTCGACGCCGAGGTGCCGCTGTCCGCCCTGACGCTCGGCCTGGTGAAGGACCTCGATCGCCTGGAGCCCTACGGCGCTGACAACCGCGAGCCGATCTTCCTCGCCGGTGACCTGCAAGTCGAGGGTGAGCCGCGCATCGTCGGCCAGGGCGAGCGCCACCTCAGCTTCCGCGTCCGCCAGGGCCGCACGGTGTTGACGGCGATTGCCTTCGACATGGCCGAGCGCGTCGAGGAGTTGATGTCACAGGGCGGCGCCTGCTGCCTCGCCTTCACGCCGAGGCTCAACAAGTGGCAGGGCCGCACCAGCGTCGATCTCTTCGTCACCGACCTCCAACCCGGCGCCCAGGCCCGGCTTCGCTAACGCTCCTACGGATCAGACCGAGCCCGCGTACAATCAGGGAGTATGAGAACCCTCGTCATCAGCGTGCGCGGCTTCCACCTCGGCTACCTGGGCTGCTGCGGCAACGAGTGGATCAGTACGCCGGCCCTGGACCGGCTGGCGGCCGATGGGATCGTCTTCGACCAGCACATCGCCGACGTTCCTGAGGCGTCCGCCGCCCGGCGCGCCTGGCGCAGCGGCCGTTACCAGTTTCCCCCCCTCGATCGGAAGGACACTGCGGCCCAGGGGGTTGATACCAGCCGCCCAGGAGGCCCCGACCTTATCGAGGAATTGCGCTGCCACGGCGTCCGCACGGTCCTCGTTGCCGACGCCAGCCGACCGCTGCCGGAGGGCTTCGCCGCGGGCTGGGACCGCGTCGAGGTCGTCCGCTCTCTCGCTGGCGAGGCCACGTTCCTGGAGCAGACCCTGGAGGCGGCCCGCGCTGCGCTGACCCAGCTGGCCGGGCTCGATCGCTGGCTGCTCTGGGTCGACCTGGCGACGCTCCTGCCACCGTGGGAAGTGCCGGCGGAATTCAGCGATCCGTATTTTCAGGAACTGGAGCACGAGGAGGAATCCGACGAGGACGAGGAAGAGGACCTCGAGGAGGAGGGCGAACCCGATGAGGAGTTCTACGAGGAGACGGAAGAGGCGTCCGACGAAGAGCCGCCCGGCGAGGAGTTCATCGACATCGAGGACAGTGAGGAAGAAGGCCCGCCCGGCGGCTTCGAGGAGGACACAGAGGAAGAGGACGAGGAGGAGCCTCTTACTCCGTGGTTCGACCCGTTGCCCGGGTTCCTCGACAGGGAGGATGACACGGATTTCCTGCGCTTGCAGAGCAGCTACGCGGCGGCGGTCAGTTTTGTCGACGCCGCCATCGATTCCTTACTGAACGAGTTGGCCGGCCTGGGACTGGCGGACGACTGCCTGGTGGTGCTGACCAGCGATCACGGTCAGGCACTGGGCGAGCACGGCATCGTCGGTCCGTACCGCCCGTGGCTGCATGATGAACTGGTCCATGTCCCCTGCTGCTGCGTCTGCCGGCGCGACCCGCTGGCGCGGCTGCCCCGGCGGGCCAGGGTGAGGTGCGGAACCTCCGCGTACACGCCCTGACGCAGACGCCGGACATGATGCCGACGCTGCTGGAGGCGTTCGGCCTGCCGCCGCCGGAAGGGGTTCAGGGCCACAGCCTTTTGCCGCTGGCCCGCGCGGAGGCGGAGCACCTCCGCGACTACGCCTGTATCGGGCTGCAGCTGGGCGGCGCATCGGAGTGGGGCCTGCGAGCGCCGGGATGGGCATTCCTGCTGCCGGGCCCGTCCGAGCCTGGCGACCCGCCGCGCGGTCGCCAACTCTACGTCAAGCCCGACGACCGCTGGGAAGTGAATGACGTTCTCCAGCATCACCTGGACCGAGCCGACGCCTTCGAGCAGACGCTGAAGGAATTCGTCGCGGCGTCTGTGGTCCGTAGTCCGTAGTCCGTAACTTGCCATACAACAGACCACGGAACGGACCCATGTCAAGGCAGGACCTTGATGGGACGCAGCAGCCGTGCCCGGCGGTCGACCCGTGCGATGGCAACCAGGACCCCGTCTTCATCCACGATCGCACATTCATTCGCCTCGGGAAGTCGGCCCGGCGAAGGAATCGCCCTTCCCTGCCGGAGCTGGGCCACCGCGGGCGCGGGCATCGTGAGCAACGGCAGGTCCGCCACCGCCGCCGTCAGTGGCAGCAACCGCGATCGTGCCGCTTCCGGGTCGGCGTCCAGCGGGACGGCGTCCTCGCAATGGAATGGCCCGACGCGCGTGCGCCGCAGCATTTGCACGAGCCCGCCGCAGCCGAGACGCTCGCCCAAATCGCGGGCCAACGAGCGGATGTACGTCCCCTTGCCGCAGCGTACCTCAAGATCGCCCTCGGGATAGTCGTAGCGGCGGACGTCGATGCCGTACACGCTCACCTTCCGCGGCTGCAGTGTCACCTCGTCGCCACGGCGGGCGAGATCATAGGCACGCTGCCCGGTTACCTTCGCCGCCGAGAACGCCGGCGGCACTTGTTCGATCTCGCCGAGGAACCCTTGCAGACACGCCTCCAACTGCTCGCGCGTCGGCGCCACGGCTTCTGCCACAGGCGTGACGGTGCCATCGGCGTCGTCGGTGTCGGAGCGGGCGCCGAGCCGGACCGTCGTCTGATAGGTCTTGGCCATCTGCTGAACGTACTCGGTCAGCCGCGTCGCCGAGCCAACGCACAGGACCAGCACGCCGGTCGCCAGGGGATCGAGCGTGCCGGTGTGGCCAACGCGCGTCCCGCGGGGGAACCAGCGCAGGGCCCGGTCGACCGCGTCGCGCGAGGTCATTCCGCCCGGCTTGTCAAGCACCAGCAGACCGTCGAAGGAGCGTGTCATGTGTCTTTTCTTCGTGGGGCAGGCTTCCAGCCTGCCTTGGCTTTGGCAGGCTTCCAGCCTGCCTTGGCTTTGGCAGGCTTCCAGCCTGCCTTGGCTTTGGCAGGCTTCCAGCCTGCCTTGGCTTTGGCAGGCTGGAAGCCTGCCCCACGGGCGGCGGCCGTAGTATAACCAACCTCGTCCCGGCCATCCAACGGAGGAGGCGGGCTCGGAGCGGGTTCGCGTGATCCCAGGGAGAGGGGGTCGATGTCAGAGGTCTGCGTAATCTTCAATCCGGCGGCGGGTCGGGGGTGGGCCGGGCAGCGGCTGAACCGACTGCGCCGCGTCCTGGGCTCGAGGGCCGAGTTCTGGCCGACGCAGCGGGCCGGCCACGCCCGCGAGCTGGCCGCAGACGCCGCCACGGCCGGGTTTCCCGTTGTCGCCGCCGCGGGCGGCGACGGCACCGTTCATGAGGTCGCCAACGGCCTGCTCCGCTGTGGCAAGCAGGAGAGCGTCCTGGCGGTCGTCCCGATCGGCTCCGCGAACGACTATGCCTACGCGCTGCACCTGGCCGCCGACTGGTGGCTGCGTCCCGATCCGTCCGTCGGCGTCTGCGCCGTCGATGTCGGCGTGGTGCGCTCGCCCGGCGGCCGCGAGCGCTTCTTCGTCAACGGCCTGGGACTGGGCTTCAACGGGGCCGTGACCATTCAGGCGCGGCGCATCAAGTTCCTACAGGGCATCCCGCTGTACGCCCTCGCCACGCTGCGGGCGATGCGCACGAGTTACCACTTTCCCGTGCTGAGCGTGCGAATGGATGACGGCCCGGAGCAGCGCGTGCCGACGCTGGCGTTGACGCTCGGCGTTGGAAGCCGCGAGGGCAACTTCCTTTTGACACCTCACGCGATCCTCGATGACGGTCTTTTCGACTACTTGCATGTCGGCCGGCTGCGGCGCCGCGACCTGATCGCGTACGTCCCGCGCATGATCACGGGCAGGTTGCCGCAACACGACCCAGCGATCGGCTTCGGCCGCTGCCGGCGGATGGAATTGTCGTCGGAGGCTCCGCTGATCGTGCATACCGACGGCGAGTTCTTCTGCGTGCCGGAGGAAGGCGTGCGAAACCTGACGGTCGATCTGTTGCCGGGGCGCCTGCGCGTGCTTGGCCGCCTGGCGCGCTGATGAGCCCGACGCGCCAGCGAGGGACCACTGCTTAGCCCGACGCGCCAGCGAGGTTCGCTGGTTTCCTCGCTTGCGCGTCGGGCTAATTCAGAACTCCAGGGCGTCGGGCCACGCCAACGGCAGGACGAAGATCTTGCCGTCGCCCATGCGGCCGGTGCGGGCGATGCCGACGACGCGATCGGCTACCTCGTCGACGCGGTCATCGCTGACGCAGACCGTGATCTCGACCTTGGGCAGAAAGGCCATGCTGTACTCGCTGCCGACATAGCGCTCGAGGTAGCTCTTCTGCCGGCTGTAGCCCTTGACCTCGCGGACGGCGCAGCTGGTGACGTCGAGATCCGCGAGGGCGCGCAGAACTGCCTCGGCGACAAATGGCTTCACGACGATGGTGAGCTGTTTCATGACCTTTTCGCCGTCAGCCCTCAGAACCAGCCGCCGGTGATCGGCAGCGTCTGCCCGCTGATGTAACTGCTCTCCTCACAGGCGAAGAAGAGGATCGCGTGAGCGACGTCCTCGGGCCGGCCGATGCGACCCACCGGGATCTGCTTCTCGTACCCGGCGAGTACCTCCGGCTTGATCGCACCCAGCATCGGCGTTTGGATCACGGCGGGAGCGACCGCGTTGACCGTGATGCCGCGCTGCGCCAGCTCCTTCGCCATCACCTTCGTCAGCGCGATGACACCCGCCTTCGCCGCCGCGTAGTTCGCCTGCCCGTGGAAGCCGACCACGCCGGAGATCGACGCGACGTTGATGATGCGTCCGCCATCGCGCATCACCTCGGCGCCGACCTTCGAGCAGTAGAAGACACCATCAAGGTTGGTCTGCAACACAGCGTCCCACTCCGAGAGCGTCATCTTCTTGACGGTGCGGTCACGCAGGATGCCCGCGTTGTTGACCAGCACGTCGAGGCCGCCTGCCACCTCGACGACCCGCTTCATCAGCGCCTCGACGGCGTCGTAGCGGCTGACGTCGGCCTCGAGGAGATGGACGGTTGCCTTGTGCTGGCGAAGGCGCTCGGCGGTTTCCTCGGCATCGCGGCGGTTCTGACCAGCGGCATCGTCGACGTAGTTGAGCAGGCAGACCGCCCCGGCCCGCGCGAACGCTTCCAGGATGCCGGCGCCCATGCCGCGCGACGAGCCCGTCACCAGCACCACCCTGTTGGAAAAGTCGTAGCGGACCATGACACCTCTCTATCAGATGCAGCGGATGCAAAGCCACAAACGGCGAAAGCTACTCTTCGTTCGGGGCGAGGACGGACAGGCACGCGCGCTCTACCGCCACCTCGCAGCCGCGCGGGAACGCGTCGCACGGGTCGGCCTTCACCCACACGCGCGGCACATCCTCGTAATCCTCCCAGTCCTCCGGCAGCTCGCCCTCCGCCGCGACCAGTTCCGCCTTCTGCCCCAGCGACTGCGCCGCCCGAACCACCACGCCGCGACGCAGCCCGACCCGCCGGTGCCAGCACGCCTCGTGGTCCGCGTCCTCGCAAAAGGCGACGCGCTTGCCGATCAGCTGCTCGGGCGCGAACTCCTCCGCCGGCGTCATTTCTGCCCCCCGTCCTCGTCGAGGACGAGCCGGAACCCGTTGCCCAGGCGGATGTCGGGGGCCAGTCCCAGCCGCGCCGCCGAGCGGCACGCCATTGGACCGTCACTGCGCGATCCGCCGCGGACGACCCGGAACACGCCCTCGCCTGGCCCCGGGGGGTCGCGCGACGGACTATTCCGGTAGTAGTCCTTGTCGTACCAGTCGGCGCACCACTCGCGGACATTGCCGTGCAGGTCGTACAGCCCGAACGCGTTGGGTTTCTTCTGACCAACCGCCGGGACCACGTCGGACTGTTTCCTCAACCCCGCCTGGTCGGGTTCGGACCGCGAGTTAAAGTAGAACCAGCAGTAGTCGTTGATGGCGGCGCCCTCGCCGAACGAGTAGGGTGTAGTGGTGCCGGCGCGGCAGGCATATTCCCACTCGGCCTCCGTCGGCAAGCGGTAAACGCGCCCGGCGGCCTTTTCCTCGGGCAACTCCGACAGCCGTCGGCAGAACTCGACCGCCTCGTCCCAGGAGACGTTCTCGACGGCGTGATCGGGGTTGCGGCCGAACACTGCGGGGTTGGTCCCCATGATCTTCTCGTATTCTCCCTGCGTCACCTCGGTAACGCCCATGAAAAACGGGCGTGTGATCTCGACCTCATGCTGCGGCTCCTCGTCTTTTCCACGGTCCCGCTCATTGGCCGGCGCGCCCATGAGGAACTTTCCCGGCGGGATACGGACGAAGCGCATGCCGAGCGAGTTGGTCAGGTACTCATGCGGTGGGGGGCTTTTGCGCCAGAGGACGAAGCCGAAGACGGCCAGGGAGAGGAGGACAACCGCCAGGAGGAGGCCCGGCAGCAGCCACGGATTCTTGCGATGATTCTGCAAGGGCCGCTCCAGTTCGGGGATCGAAGCCCGCCCGCGTTCCGGGCGATCCTGGATTATTTCACACTGGCGAGGGCTTTGCAATCGGCGCGCGGGGAGTGAAAAACGTTAGCAATTGTCGTTGACCGCGTGCCGAATCTCCCGGATTCGGGAGCAAGATGAACAGTCGTGAGACACGATCAGCCAGCTCTATCAACGCTGTCTCGATTTCAACCAGCCAGCGGCCGAGGAAGCAGGCGGCTAAATAGCTGCACACAAAGGGGAAAGTGCTTCGTGGCCGGGGCTGAGTCCACGAAGCCCCGGACGGCCCCGGGGCTTCGCGGACTCAGCCCCGGCCACGAAGCACCTGCGCCACCTGGCACTTTCCCCTTGGGGGGAGCTATTTAGAGCGCTTTGCATTTGCGTGTGGCGGCGAGTTTCCAACTTGCCGAGAAGAACCGGCAAGTTGGAAACTCGCCGCCGCAACAGACCGCTCCATCCGCCCGCACACCGCGCTAATTGCGCAGCTGCTCAGAGTAACTCCGTCACAGGCTCGCGGTCCTCAAGCACGTACTGCGGCCGGCCGTTGTAGTCGCGGAAGGTGGTGGCGGGGTCGACGCCAAGGGCGCTGTACAGCGTTGCCAGCACGTTCTGCATCCGGATCGGCTTGCCGATGACGCGCTCGCCGCGGGCGTCGGTGGCGCCGATGACCTGGCCGGTCTTCAACCCGCCACCAGCGACCCAGAGGAAACCCGCCTCCGGCCAGTGACTGCGTCCGTCCGGCGTCACGTCGCCGATGCGCGGCGTTCGGCCGAACTCGCCGCCCATCAGCACAACCACGTCCTGGAGCAGGCCGCGCTCATCCAGGTCGGTGATCAAGGCCGCCAGCGCCTGGTCCAACGGAGGCAACAGCTGTCGGAGGGTGGTGAAGTTATAACGATGGGTGTCCCAATCGTGGAAAGCGACCGTCACCACGGAAACGCCTGCTTCTACCAGGCGGCTGGCCTGGAGTAGCGCTTTCCCCGGATGCTCGACTTGGTGGTGGTTGACGACATTGCACTCCTGACTCATCACCTTGAACGGGCGATCACCATAGCGCGTGCGGACCTTGTCGGGCTCCTTGTCGAGGTCGAAGGCGTCGCGGACCTTGCCGGACGCGACCATGTGCAGGGCCCGGTCCTGGAAAGCGTCGAGGCCCTTGAGGGCCCCCTTGCTGTCGAGGTCCCGGCGGAGGGTGTCGAAGGCGTGGAGCAGGTCCTTGCGGTTTTCCAGGCGCCGGGCGCTGACGTCCCGACACCGTCTCAGGTTGTCCAGCGGCTCCGAGTAGTTCCCGCCGCCCACCCGGAACGGCTCGTGTTCGATGCCAAGGTAATACGCCCGTTCCCAATCCGTCCGGTTGTTCAGGCTGACGTACGGGGGAATGGCCGAGCTGCCCCCGCGCACGCGGCTCACGATCGAGCCCAGCGCCGGCCGCTGGGCCTCGCCCGGTCTGGAAACTCGCGGGGAGTCCTGCCAGGGAAAGCCGCTGTAGAACTCGTTGGCAGTGTGCAGGTGCGTCAGCTGGACCCCACGCAGGATGGCGAACTTATCGGCGATCTTCGCCTGCCGCGGCATCAGCTCGCAAATCTGCATCCCCGGGACATTGGTCTTGATGGGGCTGAACTCGCCACGGTACTCGCTGGGGGCCTTCGGCTTCATATCATACATGTCCAGGTGCGAAGGCCCGCCGCTGAGATGGATCATGATGACCGATTTCTGCCTCGGCTTGCCCAGCGAGGGCGATTCCGCTCGTAGACGGAGGACATCGCCCAGGGTCAGGCCACCCAGCGCCAGGGCCCCCACGCGGAGGAAGCCGCGACGCGTGAGACCAGGGCGATTCGAGGCAGAACTCGGCTCGTAGATCGTCAGCATGTGGCTCTCCTGGACGAGCTTTGGCAGAGGACGCACCGAATGCTACCTGGCTCGTGCGTGCTCTGCAAGCAACAGTCTGAATTTCTGGTGGCCCAGCGGCGTCGAGGGGCGACGATAGGTGGCGGCGGGTGGCACATGCTTTCGCGGCCCTCGGAGTCCTTGCACCAGGCCGGGCCAGCGCGGGCCGCGAAAGCATGGCACACCCACGACACTCCCCTTCTCCCGGCGCTGTTGGTCTGTTCGCCGCCGTGGGCGGGATGATCCTCGTGGGCACACGGCGGGTGGCATGCTTTCGCGGCCCTCGGAGTCCTTGCACCAGGCCGGGCCAGCGCGGGCCGCGAAAGCATGGCACACCCACTCCACTCCCCCCTTGTACGATTCCTCATCCGCCCTGGTTCCCTACAAGGGACGGACCTCCTTCCCTATCATGGCAGGAAGGAAGCGATTTCCCGCCGACTACACTGCCGCCCGCCAAACGACCTCCGAGGCCGATCCCCATGCTCCGTTTTCCTTTGCTCTCGTCCCGCCTCCTGGCGCTTGCCGCGATGCTCACTCTCTCCCTCGCCGTCCTGACGTTCCTGCCGAGTCCCCAGGCCGTTCGCTCTGCCGATGCGGCCCCGGCGAAGCTCGAACTGCGGCAAGGCGATCACATCTGCGTCATCGGCAACACCCTCGCCGATCGGATGCAGCACGACGGCTGGCTCGAAACCTACCTCCACAGCCGATTTCCCAGGCACCGCCTCGTCTTCCGCGACCTCGGCTTCTCCGGCGACGAGCTGACGCTACGGCTCCGCTCCGCCAGCTTCGGCAGCCCCGATCAGTGGCTCACTCGCTGCAAGGCCGACATCGTCCTTGCCTTCTTCGGCTACAATGAGTCCTTCGCCGGTCCCAAAGGTCTCGATAAGTTCAAGAAGGACCTCGATGACTTCCTCAAGCACACCCTCGGTCAGAAATACAACGGCCAGACCGCCCCGCGCCTCGTCCTCTTCTCGCCCATCGCCCACGAAGACCTGCACTCCCGCAACCTGCCTGACGGCCGCGACAACAACAACCGCCTGAAGCTCTACACCGCCGCGATGGGCGACGTCGCTCGCGTCAACAAGGTCCACTTCGTCGACCTGTTCGCGCCGACACTCGCCCTGTACGACAGGGCGAGGAAGCCGATGACCATCAATGGCGTCCACCTCAACGAGGACGGCAACCGCGCCGTCGCCGAGATTATCGACCGCGGGCTCTTCCCCGGTGAGCCGACACCCCGCGACGCGACCAAGCTGGAGCAGCTCCGTCGCGCCGTGCTCGACAAGAACTTCTACTGGTTCAACCGCTACCGCACCGTCGATGGCTACTCAATCTACGGCGGACGCGCCGACCTGCGTTTCGTCGCCGGACAGACCAATCGCGACGTCATGGATCGCGAAATGGAAGTCCTCGATGTCATGACGGCCAACCGCGACAAGCGCATCGCGGCGGTTGCCCGCGGCGGCGACCTGAAGGTCTACGATGACAACACACCGCCGTTCATCCCCGTGCAGACCAACAAGCCCGGCCGCGGGCCCAACGGCTTGCACCTCTTCCTCCGCGGCGAGGAAGCCATCCAGCACATGAAGCTCGGCAAGGGTTTCAAGATCAACCTGTTCGCCGACGAGAAGAAGTTCCCCGAGTTGGTCAATCCCGTGCAGACAGCATGGGACCCCAAGGGCCGGCTCTGGGTCGCCGTCTGGCCGACCTATCCGCACTGGAAGCCCAAGGAAGAGATGAACGACAAGATCCTCATCCTTGAGGACACTGACGGCGACGGCAAGGCGGACAAATGTACCGTATTCGCTGACAAGCTGCATTGCCCCACCGGCTTCGAGTTCTACAACGGCGGCGTCCTCGTCGCCCAGGCGCCCGACATCCTCTTCCTCAAGGACACCGACGGCGACGACAAGGCCGACGTCCGCCAGCGCGTGCTCAGCGGCATCGACTCCGCCGACACGCACCACACCGCCAACAGCTTTGTCCTCGACCCGGGCGGTGCGCTTTACTTCCAGGAGGGCACCTTCCACCACACGCAGGTCGAGACGCCCTACGGCCCGCCGCAGCGCTGCGCCAACGCCGGCGTCTTCCGCTACGAGCCGCGCGCCCAGAAGTTCGACGTCTACATCAGCTACGGCTTCGCCAACCCGCACGGCCACGTCTTCGATCGCTGGGGCCAGGACATCGTCGTCGACGGCACGGGCGCCAATCCCTACCATGCCGCCCTCTTTTCAGGACATCTCGACTATCCGAACAAACACAACGCTCCGCCGCAGGTCTACAAGCAGCGGACGCGGCCCTGCCCCGGCATGGAGTACCTCTCCAGCCGTCACTTCCCCGACGAATTCCAGGGCACCCTGCTCGTCGCCAACGTGATCGGTTTTCAGGGAATTTTGCGATACAAGATCGAGGACAAGGGGGGGAGCTTCTCCGGCACCGAGCAGGAGCCGGTCCTCTCTTCCAGCGACCCACATTTCCGCCCCTCTGACATCAAGATCGGTCCGGACGGGGCGATCTACTTCCTCGACTGGCACAATCCGATCATCGGCCACATGCAGCACAACCTGCGCGACCCCAGCCGCGACCGCGAGCACGGCCGCATCTATCGCGTTACCTACGAGGGCCGCAAGCTGCTCAAGCCCGTCAAGATCGCTGGCGAGCCTCTCGACAAACTGCTCGACCTACTGAAGGAGCCCGAGGATCGCGTCCGCTACCGGGCCCGCATTGAGCTGGGTTCGCGCAAGACCGTGGAGGTGCTTGGCGGCGCGATGACGTGGGCCTTCAAGCTCGATCCGAAGGACCCGGACCTCGAACATCACCTCTTGGAGGTGCTGTGGTTGCACCAGTCGCACAACGTCGTGAACGAGAGAGTGCTCAAGCGCGTGCTCGGCTCGAAGGACCACCGCGCCCGCGCTGCGGCGACGCGCGTCCTGTGCTACTGGCGTGACCGCGTGCCCGATGCGCTGGAGTTGCTGAAAAAGCTCGCTGCCGACGAACACCCACGTGTCCGCCTCGAGGCGGTCCGTGCTGCCAGCTTCTTCACCGAGCCCGAAGCCATCGAGGTGCCGCTCGTCTCCGCCGAGAAGGGGCCCGACCCCTACATCGACTTCGTCCGCGGCGAGACGATGCGGGCCCTCGACCCATACGTCAAAAAGGCGATCGCGGAGGGAAAAAAGATCAAATTCACGACGGCCGCCGGCGCTCGCTACTTCCTCAAGAGCGTCAGCACCGATGACCTGCTCAAACTGGATCGGTCGCCCGCTGTCTTCCTCGAACTCCTGTTCCGCAAGGGCGTCCGCGACGAGTATCGGCGTGAAGCCCTCACCGCCCTGGCAAAGCAGGAGAAGAAGAGCGAGGTCCGCCTTCTCGTTGATGCTCTCCGCAACCAGGACCAGACGAGCGGAGGGCGTGAGGCCCCCGGGGACGAGAGCGTTGTGTTTGACCTGGTACGGCTGCTGACCGGCCGCGGCGTCGACGAACTGACGCGCGTTCGCGCCGACCTGGAGCAGATGGCGACAAATGGCAAGACGCCCCTGACACGGGAACTGGGCTACGTTGCCCTGATCGCGGCGGACGGCGGCGTCGACAAGGCATGGAAGCTCGGCACGAAGTCGGTGTCGTCGCTGCAGGACCTGGTCAATGCCATGCCATTGGTCCGCGATCCCGGCCAGCGTGCTGCCCTCTACCCGAAGGTTGCAGAGCTGCTCGATGGCCTTCCGAAGGAACTGGCCCCGTCCGTGCCGGGCGGGAAGCAGACACTCGGCCGCTTCGTTCGCATCGAGCTGCCGGGCGAGCAGCGGACATTGACGCTCGCTGAAGTCGAGATATTCAGCGAGGGCCGTAACGTCGCTCGCCAGGGCAAAGCGAGGCAGAAGAACACTGCCTCCGGTGGCGACGCAGCGCGGGCCATCGACGGCAACAAGAGCGGCTCCTACGCCGCTGGCGGGCAAACGCACACGCAGGAGGGGACGAAGGATCCGTGGTGGGAGGTCGATCTCGGCCGCGACTATCCGATCGAATCGATTGTCGTCTGGAACCGCACCGACGGTAACCTCGGCAGCCGGCTCAAGGGTTTCACGCTGAAGGTGCTCGACGCCGGCAAGCGCAGCGTCTTCAAGAAAAAGCAGGTCCCGGCGCCGGAGGTGAAGGTCGCCTTCGAGGTCGGCCGCGGCGCCCCGGAGCGGGTCATCCGCCGGGCGGCGATGCTGGCTCTCACGTCGGTGCGTGGTCAGGAGCCCGAGACGTTCAAGGCGCTGGCTCGCTTCGTCAAGGAAGACGGCGACCGCCACGCCGCCGTGCAGGCCCTCTTGCGCATCCCGACGCGGGACTGGCCCAAGGACGAGGCCAAGCCGTTGCTGGACAACCTGCTGGCCTACGTTCGCAAGGTTCCGGCTGCCGGGCGCACGGCTCCGGCGGTCCTTGACGCGATGCAGCTGGCCGATGCCCTGGCATCGCAACTGCCCCTGGACGAGGCGCGGGCGGCCCGCAAGGAACTGGGCGAGCTGGGCGTGCGCATGGTCCGTGTCGGCACGGTGCCCGACCAGATGCTTTTCGACAAGGAACGGCTGGTGGTGCGGGCGGGCAAGCCGGTCGAGTTCTTCTTCGAGAACACCGACCTGATGCCGCACAACTTCGTCATCACGCAGCCGGGGGCGCTGGCCGAGGTCGGCGAACTGGGCGAGGCGCAGGCGACGCAGCCCGGCGCCCAGGCACGGCACTACGTCCCCGACTCGAAGAAGATCTTGCTGTCGAGCCAGCTGTTACAGCCGCGCGAGTCGCAGAGGCTCGCCTGGACGGCGCCGGCGAAACCGGGCGTCTACCCCTACGTCTGTACGTATCCGGGGCACTGGCGGCGCATGTTCGGGGCCCTGTACGTCGTCGAGGACCTCGACGAATACCTCGCCGACGCGGAGGGCTACCTGGCGAAGCACCCGCTGCCGATCTCCGACGAACTGCTGAAGTTCAACCGGCCACGCAAAGAATGGAAGTTCGAGGAACTGGCGCCGGTGGTCGAGAGTCTTGCAGGGCGGTCGTTCGCCAATGGCCGGCAGATGTTCCAGGTCGCCAACTGCATTGCCTGCCACAAGCTCGCCGGCGTCGGCACCGAGATCGGGCAAGACCTGACGAAGCTCGATCCGAAGACGAAACCGACCGACATTCTCCGCGACATCCTCGACCCGTCGGCGAAGATCGACGACAAGTATCGCTCGTACGTCTTCGAGATGGAGTCGGGCAAGGTCATCACGGGCATGATCCTCGAGGAGACGCCGAAAACGGTAAAGGTGATCGAGAACCCGCTGGCCAAGACGCAGCCGCTCGTCTTGAAGAAGTCGCAGATCGTCAAGCGCGAGAAGTCGCCGACGTCGATCATGCCGAAGGGCCTGTTCGACAAGCTGACGCGCGAGGAGATCCTCGACTTGATCGCCTATGTGGCGGCGAAAGGCGACGCCAAACACAAGCTCTTCCAGGGCGGTCACGACCACGGCCACGAGCACAAGCACTGACACTCCACCGTCTCTGAAGGAGTTAGCGTGTATGGAGAATGAAGCAGGTGTTCGAGACGGCGACCGACGGACTTGGGAGGAAGAATTCGCCGCCGCGGCGCGACGCCCTTTGGCAGTGCGCCTGCGTTACGCCTTTTTGCGCACGTACAAACCGATCTTGGATGACGCTCCCTTTCGGTCGTTCGAGCGCATGGCTGACTATCGCCAGTGGTGTGAAACCCAACTTCCATCGTGGTTAGAGCGGTTCGCGGCCGGGTCGCACACTAACCCGAAGCGTCAGCGAGGGACCGGCCCTCGCTGACGCTTCGGGTTAGTGTGCAACGCAAGTGTGAACCGCTCTAGGCTATGGCCGCGTTTGAGTACCGACAGGCGGAGGAGTTACGCGAAGCATTCGCTCGCCGGGGTGTGCGCTATCTTTTCCTCAGCGAGTCCGGGGCGATCGTCCTCGCTCGGCTAGCGCTCCTGCCAGACGAACTCGCCGCTGTCGACGCTCCAGTCCTGGCCGAAGAAGCCAGCGCCGCGCACGCCGCGGCTCCCGCGCGTCAGCGTCTCCACGCCGAAAACGAGACAATCAGGATAGCCCGTCCCCGAAACGAAATACGGCAGGCGGTCCGTCAACCGCAGGCCCGTCAGCCCCGCCCCCGCCACGACGCCGACGCTCGCGGTGTCGCTGCCGGGCCGCGGTCGCACGAACAAGCACGCCAGGCCGTCGCCTTTCTCCGTGTGCTTGTCGACCGATACCTCGCCACGACGCACCTGAACGGGACTGTCGCCCAGCAGCGGCTTCCACGCGGCGTTGCCGTCGCCGTGGCCGTAGACGATCACGTTGCGGTCGCGTTCCTTGGCGGCGTCGAAGACGGTGTCGGGCACGACGTCGACCGAGCCGTTGCCGCGATACCAGAACGTCTCGGCGTCGTAGCGGGCCTTGGCATAGGCCCAGGCGTTCTCCTCCTTCGTGCCCTTCGTGCCGTAGACGAAGACCATGCGGTTGCGGAAAGCGTCCTTGAACGGCCCGCAGCGGTGTGGCCCCTTCCGTGACGGCGACGGGTGGCTGGTCTGAGCCCAGTTCTCACCCTTGCGCTCGAACCAGACCCGTGACGTCTTCGCAGGCCAGGCGATCTTCTCGAACTTCTGCCCGTCCAACTCGACCGCCAGCGGCTCGCCGGGCGGGACATGGCCGAGGTCGAGGGCCAGGCGGGCTACGTTCTCCGTCTTGCCGGTGAAGCGGCGCCGGCCCGGGTCGTAGCGCAGGCTGACCGAAGACGGTTGCATCTGCTTGACCTGCGCCTCGATGCCGGCCCAGTGACACCAGCCTGACACTCCCGGGCTAGCGGTGGCGAAGTCGACCTGGCGGACGGCCTCGCGGCGCGGCAGGACGCGGCGGGCGAACAGGTCGAACATCGGCGCCCAGTCGACGCAGTCGGTGCCGGGCTCGTCGGAGGCGTCCCACCAGTGGCCGGCGCCGGGCTGCTCGTGGTAGGACAGGTCGCGATGGAACTTCGCCAGCTGCTCCTTCATGGTTCGCGCCTCGCGCACGGGCACGTTGTCGTCCTTGTCCCCGTGCAGGACATAGACGCCAAGCGCAGCGTAGTTGCGGGCCAGGGCCAGGGTGTCGCTCGGCGAGGCGGCGCGCTGGAGGAGGGCCTCGACCGGCGTCGGCTTCTCGGCCTGGCGGGCCCCGCCGTAGGACCAGAAACTGATCCAGCCGGCACTGGGGCCGATCGCGGCGAAGCGGTCGGGGAAGGTGGCGCCGAGGTGCCAGACACCATGCCCGCCCATCGAGTGCCCGGTCAGGTAGACGCGCTGCGGGTCGGTCTTCAGCTCCTTCTGCGCGTGTTCCAGGACCTCCATCGCATCGAGGCGTCCCCAGTCCTCCCAGTCGAAGCCGAAGGGCCGTCGGTTGGTCGGCGCGACGAGGTGGCCCCACGTCTTGGCCTCGTACGCGGCCGCCTGCCCGTCCGCCTCGACGGCAGCGCCGTGCAGGCTGAGGAAGAGAGCAGGCGGCGGGCCGTTCTTCTGCAACGGTCGCGCCGGCAGGATGGCGTAATACTGCACGCTGCCGTCGATAGCGCTGCCAAAGGTGCGCTTATGGAGCTGGTCGCGGCGAGGAACGCTGACGGTGACGGTCGTCCTGCTCAGTTCGTGGGTGGCCTCGCCCTTTCCCTCGATAAGCGCCAGCCGGATGTCTACCTTCCCCCTCGCTCGGGAGCCTCCCGGCAGATAAAAGCCGACTTTGCGGACGCTCAAAGGCGTCAAGGAGGGGAGGAACGTGAACGATCCGGCGTCGCCAGCCGTCGCGCGTAGGCGCAGGCCCTCGAGGGTCTTCTCCGTGGCGTTGACGACAAGGACGGCGCCGAGGCCCGGTTTGCTGTCGTCCTCGAGCAGGTCGGGCAAGGTCGTGTCGCGAGTGTCGAGGAAGAGCGGCTTCTCCGGCGGGACCAGACGAACGCGGAGCGAGCCGCGGCCGACGTGGAAGAGAAGGTCGTTGTCGCCCTTGCGCAGGGCGATCGGCAGGCTGACGAGGGAGTTGGAGTAGGGATCACCGGTGCGGGGCTCGCCGTTGACGTACGCCAGGGCATGCCCGCTGGCCTGCAGCAGCATCACGCGCGGGGCGTCAACCTTAACACGCCAGAAGAGATAGCCGCCGCGCAGGGCGGGATGGTTGACGGCACCGTCCTTGGCCGTCGTGGCCTCCCAGGTGCGCGTCGCCCCACCGGGCAACGCCAGCTTGTCGCCGGCCTTGGGGGCCTTCCAGCGACCGCCAACCATCTCGGCCTGGAGGATGTCGACCGGCAACGGAACCCGACCGTAGCGGCCGACCGGGGCAAGACCGAGGCAGTCACCGAGGACGACCTCGCCTGCCGTGGGGGCTTCCGCCGGCGCGAGAGGCGGAGACGGGGAGAAGGGCCCCAAGAGGACGGCGAACAGGACCGAGTAAGCCCGCGGAAGGTCCTTCATCGGCTTGATTCCTGCTCCAAGAGGGATCGCCCAGGCGCTCACGGCTAGTCCAGGCGTGGTTGATGCAAGTTACCCGAAGCGCGGCCAGGTGGTGGAGCGGGGCTTCGCGGACGACAAGGAGCACCGCGGCCTGCGCCGCTCTGCTTGCGATGCGCGACCTGTTGGTAGGAATCGCAGGCCCTCCGAAACGCTGTGACAGGATATACCTTGGAGACAAGAGGAAACTGTTTGCAGGTGGTTGCCAGAGTGGCGCGGGTGATTGGTTCATGAGGCCTGGCCGGGCTCGGTCTCCTCCTCGGCGTCTTCCTCGGCGGGCCCGGGGGGTGCCGTTGACTCCAGGCCGTAGAGCTTCAGCTTCTTTCGCACCGTCGCCCGGTTGAGCCCGAGCCACTGGGCCGCCACCCAGCGGTTGTCCTGCAGGCGCCGCATCACCTCCTCCAGCAGCGCCGGCTCCACAGAGCGGAGCAGCTCATCGTACAGGCCCGACGGAGAGCTGCTGCCGGCGGCACGGATGCGCTCCGCGGCCCAGCGTCGCACCATGCCGGCCAGCTGTTCGGACGGGTTGGCCAGCAACGGATCACCGCTGAAGCGCGGGAAGTGTTCCGGCCGTAGCGGACCACCGCGAGCGATGATCGCCGCATGCTCCAGGGCATTGCGCAGCTCGCGGACGTTACCGAACCACGGCAGCGACTGCAGGAAACGGACCGTCTCCGGCAGCAGAGACTGCGAGCGGGCCCCGAAGCGAGCCAGGAAATGCTCGGCCAGCAAGGGAATGTCCTCCTTCCGCTCTCGCAAAGGAGGCAGTTCCACCTGGAAGACGTTGAGGCGGAAGAAGAGGTCGTTGCGGAAGTGGCCCTCGGCGACACGCCGCGCCAGGTCCTGGTTGGTCGCCGACAGGATGCGGAGGTTGAGCGGCTGAGGCTGGCTGCTGCCGACGGGGAAGACCTCGTTCTGCTCGAGCACGCGCAGGAGCTTGACCTGGACGGGGGGCGGGATGTCGGCGACCTCGTCGAGGAAGACGGTGCCGCCATCGGCGAGGGCGAGCAGGCCCGGGCGTGACTGGCCGGCGCCGGTGAAGGCGCCTTTGACGTGGCCGAACAGCTCGCTCTCGACAAGGTTGGGGTTGAGGGCCGCGATGTGGACCGGCAGGAAGGGGCCGTGCCGCCGTTTGCTGTGGCGGTGCAGGGCGCGGGCGACCAGTTCCTTGCCGGTGCCACTCTCGCCGCTGATCAGCACACAGGCGTCGTGGGCGGCGACGAGAGCGATGCGCTTGAACACGGCCTGGATAGCGGGACTGCGACCAACGAACTCTCCGGGAGCGGCCTGCTCGTGGCCATCGCCCGGCTCACCGTCAGGACCGAGTTGGTCCGCCTCGGCGGGTTGGCGCTGGAGCGCGCGGCTGACGGCGTCGAGGGCCTGCGACAGGTCGAACGGCTTGGTGAGGTACTCGAAAGCGCCCCCCTCGACCGCCTTGACCGCCGTGTCGAGGTTGCCAAAGGCGGTGATGACAATGACCGGCACGGCCGGCAGGCGCTCGCGCAGCAAGTTGAGAGCGGTCAGCCCGTCCATTCCGGGCAGGCGGACGTCGAGGATGATGACGTCCGGGGCCTGGCGCTCGATGACGGCAAGGGCCTGTTCGGCAGAGGCGGCGACGGTCGCCTTGTGGCCTTCACGGCCCAGGGCGCGGCCGAGCGCCCAGCACACCGCTTCTTCGTCGTCAACAATCAGGACGTGTCTCATGAGCATGCCGTGAAGGAGTTTGCCCACCGTCGAAGGGCCGCCCCGGCGACCTCGCGAAGCACATTCACCCTCTCCTCAGTTTACCACGTCCCTGCAACGGACGGCAGGTCCCTGACTTGGTCCTGTACCCCGACGATTCCACGAGGATGGGACAGGGATTGCGCTTTGTGCAGGAGTCTTTCCTGGTCGCCCGATAAGCTGCCGCCCCTGGAAGAATCCGCTCGCCAACGCAAGCCGAACCGCAAGCGGGCCTGACCGCGCCTTGCACCTGTCTTGCACTCTCCCCAGACATCTTGCGTCCTCTCGTGCCCGCCGGGAAAGAGCAAGGGGCGGGTTGAAGACCCGCCCCTCGACGTAAACCCTTGTCCTCTCTCGTCTTCTTCTGTCCCCTTGTGTCCCAGTGGGCCGGACAGGACTCGAACCTGTAACCAAGGGATTATGCCTACCACTTCGGCTTTCGCCGCCAGGCGTGCCCCTGTTCGTGGTCTGGACTGTGCCTTCACCCTGGACGAAACGTCTTTAGGTGCCTCCGTGTCCAGTCTCTACACCTTCCCAGCATCTGGGCTTGGCTCGGCGTTGGCATGGGCGGACGCGGGCAAGCGTCTCCTGCAGCGTTCGCCGACTTTACGGAGGTACGGCGCCGCAATTTCTCGCGGCGCGACCCGGTGCGTGACGCGCGGCGGGCCGGGAGAGCACGTCCCGGTTTCAAGTGCCCGCCAGGAGCCACTCCAAGTCCCCTGCTCTGCCGTTGAGCTACCGGCCCTCTCTTGAGGCGGAGGGAGCCAGACGGGAATGGGTTCGCTCCCGCCCGGAGATCGTACGCTAGCACAACCCGACCGCCGCGGCAATACGCCCCGCGACCCCTCTGAACCCGGGAAGCCTCACTCCATCGGCTCACTATCCAGGACGAGGTTGGGCTCGAGGACGCGCAGGTCCTTCCACGTCCCCTGGCGGAACCGGAGCAGCAGCGCGAAGGTCAGCACCACCGAGTAGGCGCTGGCAAAGCCCCACGCCCAGTACAGGCCCCCGCCGCGCGTGCAGGCCAGCCAGACCGGCACCACCAGCACGCCCCACGAGATCGCCAGCGAGGCGGCGCTGACGAAGCGTGTGTCGCCGGCGCCGCGCAGCGCGAACGAAAACACCACGTTGGTGCTGTCAAACAGCGCATAGATCGCGACGAAGCGCAACAGCACCGGCGCCAGCGCCGCGACGGCCTCCCCATCGTCGCCGTGCGCCTCGCTCTCGAACAGTTCCACCAACGGGGCGGGCGCCAGCAGATAGAGCGCCACGGCCGCCGTGGTGAGCAGCAGAGCGACCCGCAGCCCGGTCCACGTCGTCCGCTCCGCCAGGTCGGGACGATCCTCGCCGAGGCGCTGCCCCACCAGCACGCCGACCGCCTGGCCCAGCCCGAGCACCGGCATGTAGACAAGCAGGTTCAGCGTGAAGGCGATCGTCGTCGCTGCGGCGGCCACTGTGCCCAGCCGGCCCACGAAGAGCGCGAACAGGGCGAACGCCAACGTCTCCAGGGCCACCACGAATCCATTGGGGACCCCAAATCGCAGTAAACGGCGCAGGAGCGGTCCTTCGAGTCGCCAGCCGGAGGCGGTCGCGTAACGGGCTCGGTTTTCCGGCCGCAGCATCAGCGCCAGGGCGAGCACCGCTGTCGCGGTACTGCCGCAGACTGTGGCCCAGCCGGCCCCAGCGATGCCCAGCGCGGCGAAGCCCCAGTGCCCGGAGATCCAGCCGTATGCCAGTACAACGTTGAGCGCTAGCCCCACGGCGTCGATCAGCAGGATCGTCCCACTCCGACCCAGCCCGGTGAAGAAGCTGCTCGCCGCCGCCGCCACGAGCGTCGGCAGGGCGGCGACGCACAGGACACGGAAGTACGTTGCCTCCAGCGCCTGCAAGCCCGGCTCGTGGCCAGCCAGCGCGATTAGCGAGTCGGTAACGGGGACAAAGGCCAGAAAGGCGACTCCGCCGGCGCCGGCCAGGTGGAGGGCCTGCCAGACCGCCGGCCCGACGCGCTGCGGTTGCCCGGCCCCAGTGTACTGGGCGACGAAAGTCGTTGCGTAGTTGACGGTGAATTGCAGCAGCGTCATCGGCGTCCAGAAGATCATCGCCGCCGACAGGGACGCCGCCAGTTCGGGGGTGCCGACGCGGCTGAGCAGGACGCGGGCGAGCGTGAGCTGCAGCGTCAGGAAGCTGTTGCTCAGCACCAGCGGCCAGGCGACGCGCAGCAACTCCCGGGCGCCACCCGGCTCGCGTCCCCCGCCTCGCTCCGGTCGTGTGATCGGCTCGTCCTGCATGCCGATCATTCTACCGGCCGTCGGGAGAGATTATCAGTGGCCCATTCCTGCCTTCGCCTCTTCCGCATGTTGCTTCCCGCCCTTGGCGGTACCGGGCTCGGGGGAGAATGCAAACGGTCATCGGGACCGCGGCCGTCCGGCGGACCTGCGCGACAGCGGGGGACGGCGGATGCTCCGCTCCCCTGCCTGTGCGGCCCGGCCCGTTAGGACGCTCCTGCCCCACCCGTTGCGGTCGTGCGGAAGCAAGCGAGCGTTGTCGCTTCGCTCGTCCCTCACGCCCCGCAGAGGGAAGCGCGGGCGGCCCATACAGGAGCAGCGCCGAGGGCGACCGGCCGCGGCCCGATGACCCGTCCCTCCGCCGTCGCGGGACGGACTCCGCCCGCCCCGCGACGGACACGGGAGACATCCTCCTTCCCGAACCACTCATCCTCACCGAAAAACGACACGCGCTCTCGCGCGGACGAAGAAAAGCAGGGGAGGGGACCGCCCCCGCGCATGGCTTGAGACGCACGGTGGTTTTGTTGCTGTTAGGCTGAGCGATTCGTTGCGGACGGGAAGGGACGGTAGAGGGGAATGCGAGTTCCACCGGATGACCCGGCACCGAAGTATGGGTTGCTCGTGGAAGATTGTCAAATACGATGACGGAGATTTTTTCGAGAGAGTGGGGCAGGCTTCCAGCCTGCCAGGCCAAGGCAGGCTGGAAGCCTGCCCCAGGTTGCGGAGATCGAACGCTATGAGCGAGCACAGGACTCCGTTTTCCGCGTCCGCGTGCAGCCCCATCGTGGCGGAGCTGCTCGTGCCGCCGCGGCTGGCGCCGCTGGGCCCCGGCAGCCCCAATCGCGCGATCGAGGCCCGGCTGCGATCACTGACGCCCGCCGACCTGTTTGCGCCGCGCCGCATCATCGATGCCGACATGGCGGCCGCTTGCCTTGCCGGCCTGTGGCTCTATCACGATTTCCTCGACGAGGCGCACACCATCAGCCAGTCGATCGACACGACGAGCGGCAGCTACTGGCATGGCCTGATGCACCGGCGCGAGCCTGACTTTGCCAACAGCAAGTACTGGGTCCGCCGCGTCGGCGCTCATCCGATCTTCGGGGAACTGGCGAAGGACGCCACTGAACGGGGCTACCTCAGCAAGGGCATGAAGTGGGACCCGTTCGCTTTCGTGGACTACTGCGAGCGGTACTTGAACAGCGGCGGACCAGAAGAGGAGGTGTGCCGGAAGGTACAGGGGGTCGAATGGGAGTTGCTGTTCGGCTACTGCTTTCGGCAGGCCAGGGAAGGATGAGAGAGAGGAAGGAATGGGCCACGGGGCCCATTCCTTCCTGCCCCTCTGAACGAAAGGGGACGCCGTCATTCCTTCTCGGTCGAGAACTCCCGGACCTCGAACTTGCGGACCTTGACCATGTTGCCCTTGTGGTGGTGTTGCAGGGCGAAGCGTCCCTTCGCAAAGCGATTTTCCTTGTCCTCGAAGTTGTCGACGGTCGTCTCACCATTGACCTTGATGGTGATGCGGTTGCCCTTGCAGATGACCTCGTAGGTGAACCATTCGTTGGGCTTGACCAGTATCTTCTTGATGACGGTCTTGCCGGCTTCCTTGGGGAAGCCGTACAGGCTGCCCGTCTTGATCGGGTCGCGGTGCGTGCTGTTGATCTGCGCCTCGTAGCCCTTGGGGAAGCCGGGGCCGAACTGCGTGCGGAAATACAGGCCGCTGTTGCCGCCCTCGTTGATCATCACCTCGGCGCGGACGTGGAAGTCGGTGAAATCAGCGCGGTCGGTGAACAGGTGGCTCGCCTCATCACCGCCACTGACGAGGACGCCCTCCTCGACCTTCCAGGCGCCGGTGCCGCGAGGGAAAACCTTCCAGCCCTCGAGGTTCTTGCCGTTGAACAGCGGCTTGAAGCCGTTCTCGGCGGTGCGTGCGGGAGCCGCAAGGACGATCAGCGATAAAAGTCCTGGCATAAACCGTTTCATCATGGTGTTCTCCGTATTGGTTCTCGTTCCCAAGCTCTGCTTGGGAACGCACGGCCTCGAAGCTCTGCTTCGTGGGGACGGCGACCCAGGCAGAAAATGACGCCTTTGGTCTGGTTCCGCTTCGACGAAGCAGAGCTTCGTGGCCTCCCGTTCCCAAGCACTGCTTGGGAACGAGAGAATAGGCCCGGAGTAGCGTCTTCGGAACCCCGGGCCTCAGCGTTTCGGCGGCAGCTGGCGGGCCCTCGGCGCCACCTCCTCCAGGTTCGGCGTCAGCTTGGCCTCAGTACGACCCAGCGTCCAGCTGAGGGCGCCCGTCAGCAGTTTCTGAAAGATGTCGTTCTGCCACACGTCATCGCGGTGGCCCATCGACGTGAAGAAGACGCGGCCCTTGTTGTGCATCCGCGCCCAGGTCGCCGGGTAGTTCGGCCGGGCGTAGTCGACGTCGCCGCCGATCTTCTTCATGTCCTGTGTGTCCTGGACGAGGATGACGTGCAGGTCCGGCGCGAAGTTCTTCAGCGAGTACCACTCCTCCAGCAGGGCGAAGTCCTTCAGCCCCTCGGTGCCGGGGAACTTGTCGTCGACCAGGCGCATCAACGCCTTCTGCTGCGAACCGTGGCTGATGAACTCGCCGCCAAGCATGCGGATGTAGGGATCGATGTCGTCGCCCTTCTGCTCGACGCGCTGCTTGCCCTGGTTGTGGCCCTTCGAGTGGAACGTGTCGCTGGCGCAGTGGCAACCGACGAAGCCCTTGCCATCGGCGACGGCGTCCAGCAGTGCCTTCTTCCCCTCTGGCTGCATCGGCGGCGAGCCGTCGCGGCACTGTTCCTTGAGCAGGTCGCCCTGCGTCTCGAAGACGAAGCCATTGAAGTGCTGGAACTCGCGCGACAGGAAAATCCGCCCGTCCTTCTCGCAGACGACCTCGAAGTTGTGCCGCGTGCCCAGGTCGGTCACGATCGTCTCGGCCAGCGACAACTTGCCGCGCTCGCGCTTCACGCAGGGATGCTCGAAGCCCTCCGAGCGGGTGTACATGAGGATGCGCCGTTTCTTCGTCTCGTCGGCGCGGGCTGTCACGTCGAGGAACGGGGCAGCGCCCAGGGCCAGCAGCGCAGCGCCGGTGCGCTCGAGCAGATCGCGTCGGTTCATCGGCAGTCTCCTTGGGTGTGAGTCGGGGCGGACGGGGCGGGTTGCGGTCAGTGTAAAGTGTGCGCGGTTGGTAGGCAATCGGCAGGCGCGGGAAAAACTCGCCTTGCACGGCGTCGCGGCCCGGCTATGCTCTGCGGCCCTCACTCCGGGTAAGGAGTGTCGTCGACTCGCGGAGCGAGTCGAGCCTCCGCTCACGGAGTGAGCGGACTACACTCCGCCCAGAGGCGTGCCGATGGAGAATAGTCAGCCGTTTCCGTCCGCCCGCCGGCCCCGAATTCTTTCCCCGCGGCCTGGGTGTGCCATGCTTTCGCGGCCCCCCCGGTCCGGACGTTACTCCGGCGACTCCGTGCGCCGCGAAAGCATGCCACCCCGCGGCCCGAGACCGCTGCTCCTCTTGCTGGTGCTGACGACCGCGGGCTGCGGTGGCATCGGCGTGCGCCGGGCCAACACGCCCGGCCTGTTCGAGGCCTGGCGCGTCAGCGCCGTCGCCGAGGACCTCTCCCCGCGCACCCTGCAGACGCTGCGCCGCTGGGACCTCGACGCCCTGTACCGGCAGCACCCCGAGCAGGCATTCGTTCGCGTGCAGGCGCTGGCGGAGAAGGGCCCGCAGCCCGAATTGCTGTTCGCTCTCGCGGAGATGAGCTATCTGCTCGGTCGCAAGTTCGAGAAGGGTACCTGCGGCGACTCGCTCTGTTACTACTACCTCTGCGCCGGCTACGCCTACCACTACCTCTACGACAAGGGTGGGCCGATCGTGCTGGCGCGCAAGGGCGAAGAGGCGAAGGCTGAGCCGTTCGATCCCGGCGCCTCGCCGTTCGACCCGCGCTTCCGCCTGGCCTGCGACTTGTACAACGCCGGGCTGGCCAAGTGCATCCGCGCCGCCCAGGGCATCGGCCGGCTCGACCCGCGTCACGACTTCCGCCTGCCGACCGGCGATGGCAAGGGCTTCACGCTGTCGGTCGTCCACCACGGCTTCTTGTGGAAACCCGAGGAGTTCGGTCCGCTGCTGTTCTGCGAGGACTTTCAGGCGGTCGGCCTGGCCAACCAGTACCGCACCTATGGCCTCGGCGTGCCGCTGATCGCCACTCGCGCCGCCAATGCGCCGTCGCCCGGCCACGCCCTCTATCCGCCGTCGATCAGTTTCCCCGTCACCGCTTTCTTCCGCTTCGAGGGCAGCCTCGCCGACCTGCGCGCTTGCCGCGCCGGCCGACTCGAACTGTACAACCCGCTGTCGGTCCAGGCAATCGACGTCGACGGCGTGTTCACACCGCTGGAAACCGACCTGACCACCCCCCTCGCCTACTTCCTCGCTCAAATCGACTTCGACAAGGTCGGTCTCGGCGGCTTCCTGAGGCCGGACAAGGTCCAAAACCTGTCGGGTATTTACCTGATGGAGCCGTACCAGCCGGGCAAGGTCCCCGTGCTATTCGTCCACGGGTTGCTGTCGTCGCCGCTGACGTGGGCGACGATGTTCAACGAATTGCGAGCCGATCCGGTACTGCGCGAGCGCTACCAGTTCTGGTTCTATCTCTATCCGACGGCCAGCCCGTACCTGACGAGTGCCGCCGACCTGCGCGAGGCCCTGACCAACTTGCGAGCCTCCCTGGACAGGAACCACGACCCGGCCCTGGATGACATGGTACTGGTCGGCCACAGCATGGGCGGGCTCGTGTCAAAGATGATGACCGTCGACAGTGGCAACGATTTCTGGCGTCTGGTCAGCGAGGAGCCGTTCGAGAAGCTCCAGGCCACACCCCAGGAGAAGGAGGCGCTGGGACGCGTGTTCTTCTTCGAGCGGCAGGAGTGCGTCAACCGGGTGATCTTCCTGGGCACGCCGCACCACGGCTCGAAGCTGAGCCCGTCGCTGCCGGCCCGGATTGCCCGACACTTCATCCGCCTGCCCAAGGACGCGCTGGAGGTGGTGCAGGACATCTCCCAGGAGAACCCCAACTTCCTGACGGGGCTCCATCCCAACAAGTTGCCGACCAGCCTCGACCTGCTCGCGCCTGGCTCGTCGGCGCTGGAGTTGCTGGCAGCGCGGCCGAAGCCGCCGGGCGTCCACTATCACTCGATCATTGGCATCGCTCCGTCGTCGTCGACGGTCTGGCTGGCGAAGTGGCTGGCCGGCGTCAACCGCCACGACCCGGGCGACGGCGTGGTGCCGTACAGCAGCGCTCACCTGGGGGGGGTCGATTCCGAGTACGTCGTGCCTGCCGATCACACAGAGGTCCACCAGCACCCGCAGGCAGTCCAGGAGGTGCGCCGCATCCTGATGGAGCACCTTCAGGGACGGTGAGGAACCCTTCCTCTTTTCGCCGCGAGCCTCGGGCGAGCGCGGGCGGCGCGGACCTGCGACTGAACGAGCGCCGGCCCGTCCGCTACAATACCACTGTGTGCAGCGATTCTCGAAGGTGGGAGCCAGCCGTTCATGACGCCGATGACCTTGACCGAAAAGATCCTCGCCCGCCACGCCGGCCACGCCGGCCGCGATCATGTCCAACCAGGCGACAATGTCTGGATCGACGTCGACGTGCTCATGACGCACGACGTCTGCGGGCCGGGGACTATTGGCATCTTCAAGCAGCACTTCGGCAAGGACGCCAGGGTCTGGGACCGCGATAGGGTCGTCATCATCCCCGACCACTACATCTTCACCGCCGACAAGATGGCCAACCGCAACGTCGACGTGCTGCGCCAGTTCGTCGCCGAACAGAACCTGCCGCACTACTACGACGTCGGCACCGACCGCTACAAGGGCGTTTGCCACATCGCCCTGCCTGAGGAGGGGCACACGCGGCCCGGCGAGGTGCTGCTCGGCACCGATAGCCACACCTGCACCGCTGGCGCCTTCGGCGAGTTCGCCACCGGCATCGGCAACACCGACGCCGGCTTCGTCCTCGGCACCGGCAAGCTGTGGGTCAAGGTGCCGCCGACCATGCGGTTCGTCTTCCACGGCCAGCTGCCGCCGTACCTGATGGCCAAGGACCTTATCCTCGCCGTCATCGGCGACATCGGCTGCGACGGCGCCACCTACCGGGCGATGGAGTTCGATGGCGACGGCGTCTATGCGCTCAACATCGAAGAGCGCATGACGCTATGTAACATGGTCATCGAGGCCGGCGGCAAGAACGGCGTCATCGCTCCCGACCAGGTCACCCTCGACTACGTCAATGCTCGCAACGTCCGCGGCAACCCGTACACCGTCGTCAGCAGCGACGCGGGAGCGAAGTTCGTCTTCGAGAAGGTCTACGACGTGGCCAAGTTGCAGCCGGTGATCGCCAAGCCGCACAGCCCCGACAACCGGGCATTCGTCAGCGACATCAAGGGGACGAAACTCGATCGGGCCTACATTGGCTCCTGCACCGGCGGCAAGATGACTGACTTCCGCGCCGCCGCCACGGTCCTCACCGGCAAGACGGTCCGCATCGACACGTTCGTTGTGCCGGCGACCAGTGAGATCGCTCACGGGTTGAAGACGGAAACGCTCAACGGACAGACGCTGGAAGAGGTGTTTCTGTCGGCAGGGGCGAAGATCGGAGAGCCGTCGTGTGCCGCCTGCCTGGGGGGACCGAGCGACACGTTCGGCCGGCTTAACGAGCCGCTCAGCTGCATCAGCACGACCAACCGCAACTTCCCCGGCCGCATGGGGCACAAGGAGGCGCGCGTCTACCTCGCCAGTCCGCTGACCGTGGCGGCCAGTGCCGTCACCGGTGTCATCACCGACCCGCGCGACTACGTCGGCTGAGGCCCGCAGTCTTGCGAAGGCGTGTCGGCTGGGAGCGAAGGCACGCCGACGATCACGGTCGAGTCCTGTGGCAGGGATTGGGCTTCCAGCCACGGCCGGGCCGGCGGGCCTGCCGCGGGATTGGGCGGGCCCGCCGCGGGATCGAGCGGGACGGCAATCACCCGGCGGAGGGCCTCCTCCAGAGCGCAAGCGAGGTCGGCGATGGCTTCGGCCTCCGCCCGTCCGACTTGCCGCAGCGACTCGGAGTGGCACCGCAGCTGGCTCGCCACGTCCGCGCACACGTCCACCAGGGTCTTCGACGCATTGACGGCCCGCACCAGCAGAGCGTAGTTGCCCTCCGTCTGCTCGGGCGTACGGGTGAAGTGCCGGCCCTCTTCGGTGAGATACGAGACGGGCTGTCCCGTGTGGCTGGCGTAGGCAACAAGGTCGCCGTTGGCGGCAAAGACCAACAGCGCCTTGCCGGCGCCCAGGTCGCGCGACTCAAGCCGCCAGGGAAGGGGCGAATGATCCATTCCTTGGGTCATTGCGCAAAGCCTCCGAGCGTGCCGCCGGGCGGACGGAGATCGCCCCGCGGGAAAGTGTTTCACTGTCTGTGAACGATAATTCTAGCTTACTCGCTCTCTGGCCGACTGTCCACCGCCGGGAGCGCCTCGGCAAGAAAATTCAAGAGCAGCGCCTCGGGTCAGACACGCGGGTCGGAGCGCTGCCCGAGCAGAGGCGGGTAGCGACGGCGGACCGGCTCGACCTCCGCGGCCAGGAACTCCTCGACCTGCTGCTCCGCTCGCCCGGTGAGAATCGCCTGGGCGTCGATCTCGTCGAAGTCGACTTTCTCGAATAGCGGGTCGCCCGCCAGCCGCGCGAGCAGGTTGTTGTCCTGTGTCCCTTCTTTGACCCGGGCGGTTACTTCGTGGCTGTGCCGGCGGATCGCCTCGTGCAGTGCCTGCCGATCGCCGCCCAGGGCGACGGCCTTCATCAGGATGTGCTCCGTCGCCATGTAGGGGGAAACCCTTGCCACATTGCGGCAAATCACCACCTCGTTGACCACCAGCGTGGAGGCCAGGTTCAGCGCCAGCCCCAGCACCGCGTCGGCAGTCAGGAACGCCTGCGGCAGGGTGAGACGACGGTTGACGCTGTCATCAAGAGTGCGCTCCAACCACTGCACGGCGGCGGTCTGGGCGGCGCTAACCTGCAATGCCACGAGGAACCGAGCGAGCCCGCACATTCGCTCCGCCCGCATCGGGTTCCGCTTGTAGGCCATCGCCGACGAGCCGACCTGCTCGTTCTCCTGCGGCTCTTCGACCTCCTGCTCGTGGGCCAGCAGGCGCAGGTCAGTGCCGAACTTGTGGGCACTTTGTCCCAGTCCGGACAGCACGTCCAGCACCTGGCTGTCGACCTTTCGGGTGTAGGTCTGCCCTGTGACGGGATGCACTTCCTTGAAGCCCATCTTCTCGGCGACGAGAGCATCGAGCCGGCGCACCTTGTCGTGGTCGCCGTGAAACAGGCTGAGGAAGCTGGCCTGCGTTCCCGTGGTGCCCTTGGCGCCGCGGAAACGCAGCGACGACAGGCGATGCTCGATCTCGTGCAGGTCAAGGAGGAAATCGTAGCCCCACAGGCAGGCGCGCTTGCCGACGGTCGTCAACTGGGCCGGCTGGAAGTGCGTGTAACCGAGTGTCTCCAGTCCCTTCCAACGCTGGGCGAAGCGGCCCAGCGCATCGATAACGCCGACCAGGCGGTCGCGGAGCAGGCCAAGGCCCTCGCGCATCAAAAGGAGGTCGGTATTGTCGGTGACGTAGCAGGAAGTGGCGCCGAGGTGAAGGATGTCACGCGCGCCGGGCGCCGCCTCGCCGAAGGTGTGGATGTGCGCCATCACGTCGTGGCGCAGGCGCCGCTCGTGGGCGGCGGCCCGGTCAAAGTCGATGTCGTCGAGGTGAGCGCGCATCTCGTCGAGCTGTTCAGGCCGGACGCGCGGTGCGGTGCCATCGTCGGCAGGTAGGCCCAGTTCGTGCTGCGCCTCGGCCAGCGCCAGCCACAGACGCCGCCAGGTGCCGAACTTGCGGCGGGCCCCCCACAGCTCGGCCATCGCGGGGCTGGCGTAGCGTTCCACCAGGGGGTTGTCGTACAGCAACTTCGGGTCCATGAGCACTCGGCCCTCCCTCGGTTGGTGAGCGGGGGGTGTGAATCCTCCGGTGCAGTCTTACCGGGGGCGGACCCGCTGGCGCGGGTCTTCGGGCCCCCGCTCGCCACCCAAACTGTAGCAAGGGAACGCCACCCGGCAAAGTCGTTTTTTCTCTTCCGCCCACCTTGCCTCCTCTCCCTCCTCCCTCGCGGCCATCAGCCGGCCTTGACCGCCTGCCGGTGCGATCGCTATAGGGTCTGCCGTCAACCTGTCCGGCCCCAGCGATCTGGCAACCTATCCTCCCGTTCAGGGGCCTCCCATGACCCGGAAATCCTTTCTCCGTGCGGTCGGCATCGTGCTGGTGCTCACGGGGGGCACGTGCGCAACCCTGATCCTGCTGATCCGGCACGAGCCGGAGGCATACCGGCGGGCCTGCCTTCCGCCCGGCCGAGAACGCGCCTTGCGCTCGCAGGAGTTCTACTCGGGCTTCCTTGAACTGTACAACGCCTGCACCAACAAGGATCGCGACCTGGATCTCTGTCTGACCGACGAGCAGATCAACAGTTACTTCGTCGAGGACTTCCAGCGCTCCGGCGTGGCGCGACGGCTGCTCCCCGAGAAGATCAGCGAGCCGCGCGTCCTGCTCGAGCCGGGGAAGGTCCGCCTCGCCTTCCGCTACGGCAGTGGGCTGTGGAGCACCATCATCACCATCGACTTCGGTCTGTGGCTGTGCCCCGAAGAGTCGAACGTCATCGCCCTGGAGTTGCAAGGGCTGCACGCCGGCTCGCTGCCGATCGGAGCGCAGGCGTTCCTCGACAGCCTGTCGGAGATCGCTGAGCAGAACAATATCCAGGTCAGCTGGCATCGCTACCCGCCGACAGGCAACCCGGTCGCCCTGCTGCGCTTCCAGAGCGACTCGCGCGACATGACCCTCCAGTTGCAGGCGGTCCATGTCGAGCAGGGGAACATCGTCATCCGCGGCCGGCCGGTCGACAGTGAATCGTCTCAGTCGGCGTCGCTGCCCAGCAACAAGCCGGCTGGCAACTGAGCCCGTGACCCGCTGTCGCGGCTGCCCCGGCCAGTCGGGCGTACTTGGCCGGCTTCTACTTCTGCTCGAACACTTCCTTGTCGGCGCACTGCACGAAGAGTTATTCCGCGGGCTGGCGTTCGCTCGGCTGGAGCGCCTGGGTCAGGCCCAGGAGGAGGGCTGCGCTGCGCTGGCCGGCACCCTGGAGCAGCACGGCCGGCAGGTCGAGGAGGCGCTGGCCGGCCTGTCCGAACTGGTCGGGCAGACACACACGACGGTCCTCGGCATCCAAAGCGAGCAGGAGCGGCAGGGTCAGCGCGTCGAGGAGATCTACGAGGCCGTCATGGAGATGCGGCGTCGCCCCGGCGCGGAGGTGACACCCACTCCGATCCCGGCCCGCGAGAAACGAGTCTTCGGTGAACCACCGGCGCAGCGGTTCGAGGCGACGCGGATCTGCCTGCGCGTCGCCGGCGGGACGGCGGCGCGCAACCTCTGCCTGCTGGCCCAGCGTGAGGTGCGGCTCGGCAAGAATCGCGAAAATGACATCGTGCTGCGCGTCCTGCCGTCGACGCCGGAGAACGACGACCTGACGAGTCGCATCAGCCGCACGCACGCCGTCGTGCGGCTGGCCGCCGACGGAGTCGTGTGGCAGAACGCGAACTGCCAGAACGGGACCATCGTCGCCGGCAAGGTGCTGCCCGCGGGCGCCTCCTGTCCGCTCTTGCCTGGCACGATCGTCCGGCCCGCCAATGTGCTATCCCTGAAGTGCCATCTCTGCCCGTCGCCGGCAGCGGACGAGGAGACCTAGCGGCGCTTCGAGCAGGCGCTCGGCGTCCAGGCGCTGCGAGTGCCGGCCTTGGCGCAGACCTTGCGGTTGACTCGCGTCGACAACTTGACGGGCCTCGAGGAGTACGTGCTCTTCACGGGCGCTGCGCCACTGGGGAGCGATCCCTCCTGCCCGATCCACCTCGCCCACCCAAGCGTGAGTCCGTTCCACGCCCAGGTGTTGTGGCTGGGGCAGTCGTTCTGGCTGGAGCCGCTTCAGGCGAATCGGCCGACGAGGGTCGGAGGAAAGCCGGTTTCGCTGGACCACCTGGTCCCCTTGCGGCCGGAGATGGCGGTGCGGGTGGGGGAGGTCGAGGTGGCCGTCGCTGCTTACGCTCAGTTCTTCCTGGATTTCACGCCGGGACACTGACCGGCGGGAGATTTCGTGGGAAGACGTTCGCGCGTGGGCCAACCTTGCCTGAGGTCATCATGAGCGAGTTGCTCATCCGTTGTGCTTGTGGCAACCGTATCCGCCTGCGGTTGGACCATGCAGGCAAGTCGGGGCGGTGCCCGCGCTGCGGGGCCGGGCTGGCAGTCCCGGCGGCCGAGATGTTCGACCCGCACGCCGGCCGCGAGTTGTCCGCCGCCGAGCTGGCAGTGCTGGCCGATCCCGGTCCGTGGCGGCCCGGGACGGTCGTCGACGGTCGGTACGAGGTGCGCCGCCTGCTTGGCGCGGGGACGTTTGGGGCGGTCTGGCAGGCCCGCCACAAGGAGTGGGGCATCGACCTCGCTGTCAAGGAGTTGCGCACCGACAAGAAGGCCGGTGAGCAGAGGCGGCGGGTGTTCCTGCGTGAGTGCCAGGCGTGGATCGACCTGGGGCTGCACCCGCATGTGATCACGGCCTGGTATGTGCGCGAACTGGACGGCACCCCCTACCTGTTTTTGGAATACTGCGACGGCGGCAGCCTGGCCGAATGGATCGACCAGGGCAAGACCCGTGAGCTGGCCACCGCCCTGGACATCGGCATCCAACTGTGCTGGGGGTTGGCCCACTGTCACTCGAAGGGGATCGTCCACCGCGACTTCAAGCCGCTCAACGTGCTCATGACCCAGGACGGCACCGCAAAGCTGACCGACTTCGGCACGGTGAAGTACGCGGCCCAGGAACTGGCAGCCGAAGTGGCCCAGCCGGGCGTCGTAGAGGATTTGCGCAGGACCATTTGGCGGTCAGCTGCAGGGGACGCCGCCGTACATGCCGCCGGAGCAGTGGGTGAAAGGCGGTCCCGTCGATGCGCGGGCCGACTTCTATGCCCTCGGGGTAACGCTCCACGAACTGTTCACCGGCACCCACCCCGTCAGGCCGGCAGAACCAACGCTTGCTAGCTGGGCGCGAGCACACCGGGAGGCAGCGCCCGTACCCGTGCAGGCCGCCCGACTGGACGCCCCCGAAGCCCTCGATCGCGTGGTGGAGCAGTGTCTGGCCAAGGACTGCGAGCAACGGCCCCAGACGGCCCAGGAAGTGGCCCGGTCGCTGATGGCGATTTATGCCCAGGTTGCTGGCCGAGACTATCCGCGGCCTGAGCCGCTGGAGGTCAGGCTGATGGCCGATAGCCTAGAGCGGTTCACACTTGCGTTGCACACTAACCCGAAGCGTCAGCGAGGGCCGGTCCCTCGCTGACGCTTCGGGTTAGTGTGCGACCCGGCCGCGAACCGCTCTAAACAACAAGGCGGCGTCGCTCTGGGACATGGGGCTGAAAGCCCAGGCGGAAAGCGCGTGGGAGGAGGCGCTGGAAAAGGATTCCAGGCATCCTGAAGCCACGTACAACCTCGGCCTGAGCCGCTGGCGTTCGTCCCGGATGGATGACACACCGTTGTTGGCTCGACTGGGGGAAATCAGCGCCGAACGTCCAAACGACTGGTGGCCCCGCTATCTCCTGGCTCAGGTGCATTGGGAGCGCGGTGATTGCGCCTCGGCTGTCGAGTTGTTGGAAACCATTACAGGTTGCGCAGGCCGTTCCGACAAGGCGCAATTGTTACTGGAGCAGACGGTGAAGAACTTGCCGCGCTCCCGGCGCTGCCTATGCACCGTTGAAGATGGGCACGGATTCGCAATCGGATTCGATGGTAGATCGGTACAGTCGGTGGTGTTGAGTGGGGACGGCCGCCTGGCTCTCTCGGCGGGGCGTGACGAGACCCTGCGCCTCTGGGAGGTCTCCAGCGGCAGCTGCCTGCGCACCTTTGAAGGGCACAAGAGCGGTTTACGGGCGGCGGCTTTGAGTGCCGACAGCCGCTTCGCCTTGTCCGGAAGCGGGGACGGGACGATCCGACTATGGTTCCTGGACTGGGAGCTGGAAGACAAGCAGCTGGCGGATTGGGATGAGAGGGCACGTCCCTTCTTGGAGGTCTTCTTGACCCTCAACACACCGTATTTCGAGGAGCCAGCCAAGGGGAATTGGTTCCGGAAACTCCTTGGCCGGCCGCCCATCTTCGAGCGTCGGGGCAAGCCCACTTGGACTGATGCCGACTTCCAACAGCTGCTACACACACTTGGCTGC
>JACOUH010000302.1 GCA_016177925.1 Planctomycetota bacterium
AGGTCGAGACTTAGTTCGCGGTCGAAGCGGAACAGGAAGTAGTTCGCCAGTTCGGCGACATCCGCCAGCCGCTCGCGCAGCGGCGGGACGTGAATCGTCACCGCGTTGAGCCGATAGAAGAGGTCCTTGCGGAAGCGACCCTCGGCGACCAGCTTCGACAAGTCCTGGTTGGTCGCCGCCAGCACGCGCGCGCTGGTCCGCACCGTCTCGCTGCCACCGACCCGCTCAAAGCGCTGCTCCTGCAACACGCGCAGGATTTTCGCCTGAAGCAGGGGCGGCATGTCGCCGATCTCGTCCAGGAACAGCGTCCCGGCGCGGCACTGCTCGAACTTGCCGATGCGCCGCCGCGTCGCTCCCGTGAAGGCGCCCTCCTCGTGGCCGAACAACTCGCTCTCCAGCAGCGGTTCCGGGATGGCCGCACAGTTGATCGCCAGGAACGGCTTCTCGGCACGGCGGCTGTGATGGTACAGGGCCCGTGCGACCAGTTCCTTGCCGGTGCCGCTCTCGCCGGTGATCAGCACGTTGACGTCCTGCGGTGCGAGGCGGCCAATCGCCTTGCACATTTCTTGCATGACCGAGGTGCGGCCGACGATCTGGTCGCTCTGTTCTTCCTCCTCGGGCAGCTTGGCCGGGATGCCCATCAGTCGAGCGGCCTCGAAGGCGCGCTCGAGTACCTGGCTGAGGCGTTCGAGGTCGAGCGGCTTGACGAGGTAGTCGAACGCGCCGCCCTTCATCGCCTCGATGGCCGTCTGCGTCGTGCCGTGAGCGGTGATGAACACGACCGGCGTCTTCGGCGCCTCGACATGCAATTCGCGGAAGACGTCGAGACCGGAGCGGTCGGGCAGCTGCAGGTCGAGCACGACGACGTCCGGCGCGTGGGCTTGGAACTGCGCCAGCCCTTCCGTCGCGCTCGCCGCCGTCAGCACTTCCACGCCTTCCTCGGAGTAGATGCAGCGGAACGAGTAGCGAACGCTTTCCTCGTCGTCAATCAGTAACAGCGTCGGCACGGCAGACCTCAGGAGTCAGGGGTCAGGGGTCAGGGGTCAGGGGTCAGGGATCAGAAGACGAGGGACCAGCCCGACGCGCAAGCGAGGGACTTTCCCCTGACTCCTGACTCCTGACTCCTGATTCCTGCGCGGGTAGCGTGACCGTGAAACACGCTCCTCCACCCGGCCGATTCGCGGCGGTGATCGAGCCGCCGTGCTCCTCGAGGATGCGCGCCGAGATCGACAGGCCCAGTCCCGTGCCGTGCGGCTTGGTCGTTACGAACGGACGGAACAGCTTATCGAGCATCTCGGGCGGGATGCCGGCGCCGCTGTCGGTGACGGTCAGGCGGATCGTTCCGTCCTCCGCCGGCTCGGCCAGGGTAGCCTCCAGGCGCCCGCCGTTGGGCAGCGCGTCCAGGGCGTTGAGGAACAGGTTGACCAGCACGGTGCCGAACTGCACACGGTCGACGGAGGCGAGGACGGGCTCGGGCGGAGCGCTGGCGATCAACTCGACGCCCTGCTCGCGGGTCCGGGCTCGGACCAGTTCGCGAGCCTGTTCGAGGACGCCGCGCAGGTCACACGGCGCCCGCTCCGACGACGGCAGACGGGCGAAGTCGAGGAAGCCCTGCACGGTGCGCTCCAGCCGGTCGACCTCGCGGTGAATGATGCGCAGGTCTTCCTCGCCGAGCGGACGGGGCCGCCGCGCCCGCAGGCCGGCCTCGACCAGCATCTTGATCGCGGTCAGCGGGTTGCGCACCTCGTGAGCGACGCCGGCAGCGAGTTGCCCCATCGCCGAGAGCTGCTCCGCCCGCGTCAGCTCGCGCTGCTGCTGTTGCAGCCGTCCCGCCACCTCCTCGACCTTCTCGATGATGTGCTGCATCTGCCGGTCGAGCGCGTGGATGTCGCCGTCGGCCGCGACGCTCACCGAGGCCACCTTCTCATCGAGCCGCTGGGCCACGTCCTGCACGCGAACGCTCAGCCGGTAGATCGAGTGCCGTAGCGTCCGCGCCACGCCGTAGCCCATCAGGATGCCGCCGACCGGCCCCGCCAGCCCCAGCACGAGCATCGCCAGGTGCCCCTCGTGACTGACGCGCTGACACTCGTCCGCGGTCTGTTCCATTTTCTCCTTGTTGATACGGAGCAGTTCCTGGCAAGGGACGACAACCTGGGCGACGGGATGTTGGTCGGCGAGCTGGGGGAACTCCTTGGCGGCTCGGGGCCTGGCGGGTCGCCCCTCGGCGGCCGCCTTGCGCAAGCGGGCCTGCTCCGTCTTATAATCTCGATAGCCCGCCTCGATGGCATGCACGTACTTCCTCTCCTCGTCGGTCGTGCTCGCCCGGTGGGCCATCGTCAGCGCGACCTCGAAGCGGTCCTGATCCTGCTTGATGGGGTCGAGCCGCGCCGGCTCGGGGTCCAGGAGGTAGAGCATGGTGTGGAAGCGCATCTGGCGAACGCGGATTTCCAGTTCCTGCGCGGCCTGGAGGCTGATCACGTTCTCGGCAAGGATGTCGGCAAGATTGGCCTGGAGGCGATTGATGTAGCGAATGCTGGCCAGGCAGGTAGCGAACAGCAAGAGGCCGATCGCCACCGCCGGCGCCGTGACGCGGATGAGAAGCCGGTGGTTCATGCGGAGGCCCTCCTTCCCCGCCTTGCGGAAATCCCGGGCGCATTATACCACGAGGCCGTGCGAGGCTGCGGGCGGGTCGGGCTGTGCTGGCGCTGCGGCGGGCAAAATCTGATGGCGGGGACTGGCAAATCGCCAAGCACACGTTACGATTGAATGTTGAGGAAGAGTGTCCGCGCGCACCCTTGCGGTCCTGCCGGGGGTGCAGCCGCGTCAGGCAGAAGATACAGAGGTGGCCACATGGCCCTGGCGCTGAACGTCGGCAAGTGCAGCTTGCTGGGCAATTACCGCGAGAACAACGAAGACGCCATCGACGTCAAGGTATTCCCGGACATGACCATCTGCCTGGTGGCCGACGGCATGGGCGGGCAGGCCGCCGGGGAGGTCGCCAGCAAGCGCGCCATCGAGATCATCCCGCGCGAGCTGAAAAAGCACATCTCCGGGGTCGTCGGCAACGAGGAAACCAAGTCGATCATTCGCCGGTCCATCCTGCAGGCCAACGAAGAAATCATTGCCATGGCTGCCCTGGACCGCGAATTGAAGAACATGGGCACGACGGTCGTCCTGGCGGTCTGGCGCAAGGGATCGTCGGTGCTCTATGTGACGGGCCTGGGCGATAGCCGGATTTACCTGGTGCGCGGCAAGACAATCACGCAGCTGACGGTCGATCACTCGATCGCGCAGGCGCTGGTGGAGGCGAAGACCATCTCCGCGCAAGAGGCCCGCACCCATCGCTATCGCAACGTGCTGTGGAAGTACCTTGGCTCAAACGAAGTCGGCGAGGGGCCGGAGGTGAAGGTGGTGTCGCTGCAGGCGGGCGACCGTTTCCTGCTGTGTACCGATGGTCTCAGCGGCGTGGTGGCCGATGACCAGCTCTTGAACTTCATCAAGGACAAGACCGACATGCAGGACTGCGCCGACGGCCTGTGCAACTTCGCCCTGGAGGCCGGCTCGCGCGACAACATTTCCTGCGTGATGATCGAGGTCGTCGAGACGGCCTGAAATCGCCTCGAAACCTGGCAAAGTGAGCAGGGGCGGTGGGCGCGGAGCAGCGCCTGCCGCCCTTGTTTTTTTCCTGTTTGGAGTGCGGCGGTCTCCGCCGCTTTGGATGTTTTTTTCTTTCCGCCGAAACGAAAAATAACCAAAGCGGCGGAGACCGCCGCACTCCAAAGCTGTCCCTCCTCTGTGTAACGACCTTTCCGTGTGGCTTGTGTCGGCGCCGGGCCTCCGTACACTGAGGGGGAAGTGTTGCAGACCATTTCGCTTCTCTGCCGTGAAAGGAACCACCCCATGCTGCGACGAACGTGGGCCCTGCTCGGCGGGGTGCTGCTTGCCGGCACCCTGGCCCTGACGGGCTTTACCCGGCCCGACGACAAGCCCGGCGACAAGCCCAACAACAAGCCGGCGGCAAAGGCCCCCGCGGGCACCTGGAAGGTCCTGCTGCCGCTGCAGACCGCCGACCCGTGGTGGCTGGTCCGGTTCGAGGCTAAGGAGGGAGGCGCCTGGTCGGGCAAGGTCGTCGCTCACAGCGAAGAGGTGCCGCGCTCCGAACTGACGAACATCGCCCTGAAAGACGGCATCCTCCAGTTTGGCGTCAAGGTCGGCGATGCCCGCCTCGACTTCACCATCCGCGTGCCCGCGGCCGACGCCGCCAAAATGAAAGGGACCGGCGGAATCCGCAACACCATCCAGCCCGTGGAGCTGCACCGGACGACCCTGGCCAGCCTCGACAAGACGGAGCTGAACAAGGAGATCGTCGCAACCAGCAAGGACGACATTGCCGTTATCAAGGCGGTCGGCGGGCTCGTCGGCAAGGCCGCCTTCCTGAAAGCCAAGCCCGAGGAAGTGCGCCGGTGGGTGGACCGGGCCCTCAAGGGCGCCGAGCCCTACGGCGAGCGGTTTCAGCTGGACGTGCTGCTCCAACTCGTTGAGGCGCTCAACGAGCAGGACGGCATGGCGAACGTCACGCTGCCGTACGCCCGCCGCGCCGAGCGGCTGCTCAACCAAAAGGACCGGCCGAACGTGCGCAAGCGCGCCCTTGACCTGCTCGCCGCTGCCCTGGAACGGGCCGGCAAGGAAGACGAGGCCAGGGAAGTCTCCGCTCGCGCCAAGAAGATCGACTTCACCGTCTCCTCGCAGCCGTACCCGCCGCGCACCGGCAAGAACAACCGCGCCGTCGTGGTCGAGCTGTTCACCGGCACCGAGTGTCCGCCATGCGTCGCCGCCGACCTCGCCTTCGACGCCCTGACCAAGACCTTCCAACCGAGTGAGGCGATCCTCCTCGAATATCACGAGCACATTCCCGGTCCCGACCCGCTGACCAACGCCGACACCGTGGCCCGGATGAAATACTATGGCGAGACATTCGCCCGCGAGGTGCGCGGAACGCCGTCGACGCTGTTCAACGGCACCCCGGGGGCCGGTGGCGGCGGCGGACGCGACGCCGCCCAGGACAAGTACGACCAGTTTTTCAAGGCCATCACCGATCAGCTCGATCAGCAGGCCCGCGTCAATCTGAAGGCCAAGGCGGTGCGCAAGGGCGACAAGATCGACATCAGCGCCGAGGTCGCCGACCTGAAGGACACCGGCGCCACCGTTCGTCTGCGTCTGGTGCTGGTCGAAGAGAAGATCGAGTACAAGGGCGGCAACGGCATTGGCGAACACCATCACGTCGTGCGCGGTTTCCCCGGCGGGCTCGACGGCATCGCCTTGAAGGAGAAGACGGCCAAGCAGACGGCCAGCGTCGACCTGGGCGAGCTGCGCACGCAGCTGAAGAAGTACTTGCAGGAGACGTACAAGAAGCTGGAAGAGGAGTTGCCCAAGGACGTGCCGATGGAGCTGAAGAAGCTGCACGTCGTCGCCCTGGTACAGGACGACAACACCCGCGAGGTGCTGCACGCCATCCAGGTCGAGGTCGAGGAGAGCAAGTAACGCAACGGCGAGCGGGGCGTGTCAACGCCCCGGTCCCGCGATGGGCGAGCGGGGCGTGTCAACGCCCCGGTTCGTCAAAGTACCGGGGGGTTAACACCCCCCGCTCGCCAGGTATTTGCGATTCACGGCTTGAAGGCCAGCAGCTCTTCCAGGTGCGTCTGCACCGACTCAGCTAGGGCGTCGACGTCGTAGCCGCCCTCCAGGCAGCTCACCACCCGTCCTTTCGCGTATGTCTTCGCCACGGCCAGCACCTTGCGCGTCAGCGTCGTGAAGTCCTCGGTCGCCAGGCCGAGCGAGCCGATCGGGTCGCGGGCATGGGCGTCGAAGCCGGCGCTGATGAGCACCAGCTCCGGCTTGATCTTATCGGCGGCCTTTTCCAGCGCCTTGTCGAACGCGGCGTGGTAGTCCTTGCGCGGCGTCCCGTAGGCGACGGGAGCGTTGATCGTGAACCCGGCGCCCTTGCCGCGGCCCGTCTCCTCCGCCGCCCCGGTGCCGGGATAGAAGCCGCGGCCGTAGCGGTGGATGCTGAAGAACATCACCTCCGGGTCCTCGTAGAAGATGTCCTGCGTGCCGTTGCCGTGATGGACGTCCCAGTCGACGAGGAGGAGGCGCGTCAGGTTGTGCGCCGCCCTCGCGTGCTGAGCGGCCAGGGCGATGTTGTTGAACAGGCAGAAGCCCATGCTGCGTACTGGCGTGGCGTGGTGTCCCGGCGGCCGCACCAGGCAAAGGGCGGTTGTGTCGGGGCCCTTCATTACACCGTCGACCGCGGCGGAACACGCCCCGGCGGCGGCTAGCGCAACGCGGAACGACTTCGCACTGACGACGGTGTCGGGATCGATGCGCCCGCCGCCGTGCTCGGCCAGTTGCTTGACCGACTGGATTTGCTTGGCCGCGTGCAACTTCGCAACGGCCTCCTCGGTTAGCGGCTTGTACGTCCCGGCGGTACACTTCTTGACCAGTCCGACCTTGTCGAGGCGGGCCGTGATGGCGCGCAAGCGGTCGGCGGTCTCGACGTGCCGGCCGGTGTCGTGTTCGAGAAAGAGCGGGTCGGTGAAGAGCAGGGTCATGGTAACCTCGTGTGTGGTCCCCGGGCTCGCGGACCGTAGTCGTCATTCTATCCCGCGACGGGGCCGAAAAAACCAGTTGCCACCGCGTTGCTGTGCTCTTTACGATAACAGCGTTGCTCAGCCTTCTACGGTGTACCATGCTGGTAGGACAACAGATCGGGCCCTTCCTCATCGAGAAAGAACTCGGCAGCGGCGCGATGGGCGCCGTCTACCGTGGTCTCTACACCAAAACCGGCCAGCGCGTCGCCATCAAGGTCATGCTGCCCGGCATGAGCGACAACGAGCACAGCCAGAAGCGCTTCAAGCACGAGGCCGAGATCCTCAAGAAGTGCAACCACCCCAACATCGTCCGCCTTCTCGGCGTGGGTAAGCACCAGGGCTCGCTCTACTACGCGATGGAGTACATCGAGGGCGAATCGCTCGACCACGTCCTGTCGCGGCGCGGCCGGCTCACCTGGGATGAGGTCGTCACCCTCGGCCGGCAGCTGTGTGCGGCGCTGCAGCACGCCCACCAGCAGGGCGTCGTCCACCGCGACCTCAAGCCGTCCAACCTGATGGTCCTGCCCAACGGCACCCTCAAGCTGACCGACTTCGGCATCGCCAAGGACCCCAACCTGACGCAATTGACCTCCGCGAACTGCACCGTCGGCACCGCGTCGTACATGTCGCCGGAGCAGTGCCGCGGTGAGCGCGTCCTGACCCATAAATCGGATCTCTATTCGCTCGGGATCGTCTTCTACGAGCTGGTGACCGGCAAGAAACCGTTCGTCGCCGAGAACGTGATGGATATGTTCATGGCGCACGTGCAGGGCACCTGCGAGCGGCCGTCGCGGCTGGTGCTCGACATCCCCAAGCCGCTCGACACGCTGATCTGTCAGTTGATGGAGAAGAAGCCGGAGCAGCGGCCGCTCGACGCCGACGCGGTAGCCAACGCCCTGGAGCGGGTCCGGGAGAACGCCGAGGCCCAGGGAAGCGTCGGCCTCGTCGAGGCCCGTCGCCGCACTATCGACCGCCTCAGCGGCGAGGCCCCGCCCGACGACGAGGACCGCGAGGCCGCCCGCGCCCTGCTGGGCGCGAGGAAGAAGCGGAGAAAGAAGGTCGATAAAGTACCTTTCTTCCGGAGCCTCTGGTTCCAGGTGGTCGCCCTCGTCGGGCTGCTGGCGGCGCTGGGGCTGATTCTCTCCCTGGCCCTCCAGCCGGTCAGCGAGGAGAAGCTCTACCAGCGCATCGAGCGGCTGATGACCTCGAACGAGCCCAAGGACCGGCGGACGGCCCTGGAGGGCCCGGTCCAGGAGTACCTGCGCCGCTTTGGCCGCGAGGACAGCGAGCACGTGCGACAGGTGCGGCGCTGGGCCGACGAGGTGGGCGTGCAACTCGCGGAAGAGGAGTTGGAGGACCTTAAAAAGAAAGTGAAGGTGATTGACGTCTCCAAGATGGACGACCTGTCCGAGGCCGGCAAACTGGCGTTGAAGGCGTCCCAGGCCGAGGACGAGGGCGACCTCGACGAGGCCCGGCGCATCTGGCAGAACGTTGCCCAGGAGCACGAGGGCGGGGCCGGTTACTGGGACGAACTGGGCAAGCTCCGCGAGAGACAATACAAGGCCGTCGACGCCATGCTGCCCAGTCTCGCGGGCTACTTCGAGGAGATGCGCGACTTTCGCCGCCAACCGCGCATCGAGGGCGAGTTGGAGCGGAAGGCGTTCCTCGCCCTGCGGTACGAGCGCTTCGGCGACCTGTTCGAGGCGCACCGCCGCTGGAACGCCCTCAAAGAGGACTTGCACAAAGAGTTCACGAAGCGGGAGTGGTTCCTGCTCGCGGCCAAGCAGGTCCGGGAGACGAAAAAGCTCCTCAAGGGAGAGGAAAAGTCGGCCCGCGAGGCGAAGCTCAAGGCCAAGCTCGACGAGGCCCGGAAGCTGAAAAAGAACCGGGAGCTGCGCGACGCGGAGATGATCTGCCTGGACATCGAGGCGCTGTACGGCAACCAGCCCGAGTTCGGGGTCGAGGAGCAGGTCCGTGCTGCGAAGCAATTGCATGACGAGATCCGCCCGGAGCGCGGCGAGAAGCGCAAATAACCGGCGAACGGCCGGTGTCAGCCGGCTGGTGCGCCACCAAGGTCGCGGCTTGGTGGCACACCAGCCGGCTGACGCCGGCCGTTCGCCAGGAAGGGAACACCATGCAACCCAAGCGTGTGCGGAGTGCTGAGGCGTTCGAGAAGGCATGCCGCGTCATCCCCGGCGGCGTCAACAGCCCGGCACGGGCCTTTGGCGGCGTCGGCGGCAAGCCGATCTTCATCGCCCGCGGCGAGGGTGCCCACCTTCACGATCTCGACGGCAATACCTATCTCGATTATGTCGGTTCGTGGGGCCCGCTGATCCTCGGCCACTGTCACCCCCGCGTTGTGCGGGCCGTCGAGGAGGCGCTGCACCAGGGCGCCAGCTTCGGCGCCCCGACCGAACGCGAGACGCATCTTGCCGAGCTGATTCTCCGAGCGGTGCCGAGCATCGAGATGGTGCGCATGGTCAGCTCGGGCACCGAGGCGTCGATGAGCGCCCTGCGGCTGGCGCGCGGCTTCACCGGACGCGACGTCATCATCAAGTTCGCCGGCTGCTATCACGGTCACGTCGACAGCCTGCTCGTCGCGGCCGGCTCCAGCGCCACCACGCTCGGCGTCCCGAACAGTCCCGGCGTGCCGGAGGGAACGACGAAAGATACCCTCCTTCTCCGCTACAACGACGCCAACGCCCTGGAGGACGCTTTCAAAGTACACGGCGGACGCATCGCGGGCGTGATCCTCGAGCCGGTGGTCGGCAACATGGGACTGGTCGAGCCGCGCCGCGACTTCCTCGACGCCCTGCGCCGTCTGACGCAGCATCACGGGTCGCTGCTGATCTACGACGAGGTGATAACAGGCTTCCGCCTCGCCTACGGCGGAGCCCAGGAGCGGTACGCGCAGAAGCCGGACCTGACGGTGCTGGGCAAGGTGGTCGGCGGTGGGTTGCCGGTGGGGGCCTACGGCGGGCGGGCCGACATCATGAAGAAGGTGATGCCGGCAGGGCCGGTGTTCCAGGCGGGGACGCTGTCGGGCAATCCGCTGGCGATGGCCGCCGGCATCGCAACGCCCGAGGAACTGCGCGACAACCCGCCCTACGATCGGCTGGAACGTCTCGGCGCGATGCTCGCGGAGGGACTGCGCCAGGCGGCCGACGCGGCGGGGCTGTCGCACCAGGTCGCCCGCGTCGGCAGCATGTGGACGCTCTTCTTCAATCCCGACCCGGTGACCGACTACGACGTGGCAAAACGCAGCGACACGCAGCGTTTCGCTCGCTTCTTCTGGGCGATGATGGATCGCGGCGTCTACCTGCCGTGCAGTCAGTTCGAGGCGGCGTTCCTGAGTGCCGCGCACACGGCGGAGCACGTCCAGGAGACTCTCGCCGCGGCGCGCGAGGCCCTCGCTCAGGTCGGTTGAGTCTTACCACGGCTCGGCGACCGGGCCCGCCCTCTCAGGGAGCAACTTCGGGTGGGCCGGCGCTGCGGCACTATCCGGCGTCCCACTGCCTCGCAGCGGGGCGATCGGGGCGCACGCCGAGTCAGGGACAACGCGGGGTGAGGCTACTTTCCGGGGGGAACATCATGGCGCGACTGCTATGGGCGGTTGGAGGGGCAGTGCTGCTGGTACTGCTGGTCCTGGCGGTGGTCAACCGGCTTGAAGAGGCCGCGGCCGTGAAGGCCATCGAGAAGCTGGGCGGCCGGGTCACGGCGGACCCGGAGGGCCCCGGCCTGTACGTGTTCCTCTTTGGAGAAAAGTACACGGACGCAGGCCTAAAGGAGTTGAAGAAGGAATTGAAGAAACTCAAGCGCTTGCGGACGCTGGATCTCCGAAGTACCGCGGTCACGGATGAGGGGCTGAAAGAACTCAAGGAACTGACGGGCTTGCAGGCGCTGAACCTCCTCGGAACCAATATCACGGGAGTGGGACTGAAGGAGCTGAAGGAACTCAAGAACTTGCACAAGCTGACCCTTGGCTGGAAAATCACGGACGCGGGAGTGAAGGAGTTGAAGGAACTGAAGGGCTTGCAGACGCTGAGGATTCGCCAGTCTCCTGTCACGGACGCCTGGCTGAAGGAAATCAAGGAACTGTCGGGCTTGCGGGTACTCGACCTCGACGCCACAGCCGTCACGGAGTCGGGGCTGAAGGAGCTGAAGGAACTCAAGCACTTGCACACTCTGCGACTCGGCTCCCGGGTCACGGACGCCTGGCTGAAGGAGCTGAAAGAACTGGAAAGCTTGCAGGAGCTGGACCTCTGGCACACAAAGATCACGGACGCGGGGCTGAAGGAACTGAAGGAACTCAAGAACTTGCAGAAGCTGAGGCTTGGCTCCACCCAGGTCACTGACGCAGGGCTAAAGGAGTTGAAGGAACTCAAGCGCTTGCAGTACCTGGACCTGGCCAATACCAAAGTCACCGACGCGGGCCTGAAGGAGCTAACAGGCTGTTGAAAAAGCAAGGATTCTTCATAAGCTGAAGGGGCGGGCTGTTTTGTGCAAAAAGAACATACGAACACCAGGACAAGGATTCTGTCATGCGTCAAGCCTACCCCAG
>JACOUH010000303.1 GCA_016177925.1 Planctomycetota bacterium
CTTGAAACACGCAAACGCCCCGAAGGCAAACTTCCTGTTCTCGCTGAACCAATACAGAATTGCGGCCCTTCCGGAGCTAACCGACAATACCACGGTAACAGAGCCCAGCCTGTCTTTGCATGAGCGAAGAACCTCCTCTCGTTGAAGGCTTGTTCAATCAGCCTCTTATACTCTTTCTTAAAAGCCTTAATCCGCTCCGGCGTCCAAGGACCGTTTAGATCATCGAATATGAGTTTTACTTTGACCACCATCGTGATGGTGCCTGTCTTGGGATCAATAATCCACTCGGCCTGCGTTCTCAGCCCGCTCGGGTCAATCAGGTTCGTCGGATTGTTGAAGACGTCTCGGTAGAGGTTGGCGTCTCCGGCCTGCCAGCGGCTCGGGTCTTGCTGGTCCCAGCGGCCCGTGAGCGGATCGTAGATACGCCTGGTCGCGCCCAGCACGCCAGCATTGCGCAGGAAGGCCAGTCCCGTGAACGTCACCTTCCCCGTGTTGGTCGGACTGCTCTCACTGGTGATGTTGCCGAAGCCCTCGTAGGCCAGCGTGCCGATCAGCGTGCCCGAGCCGTTGATGATGTTGCGGGTCGAGCCCAGCCGATCCAAGAGCAGTCCCGCCGCACCATTGCCATCAATCCGCGCCACCACCGGGGAATACTGTGTGTTGTCCTGGTGCAGGTAGCGGGTCTGCATCGCGTTGCCGCTGGTCAAGTCGGCGAAGAGCGTCCCCTGATCGATGTAGACACTCTTGGTGACCGTGGTGCCGCTGCCGTTGACGTACTCATCGGCCTCCACGCGATTGTTGAAGACGTCGTAGACGTAGGTGCCCTGGAACAGCAGCGTCCCGCCGCCGTCGGTCGACCGTTCCGTCACGCCGGTCAGCTGGTTTCGGTTGTCGTAGCCGAAGGTCCAGGTCTCGGCGCTGGCGCCCTTGCTCTTCTTCGTCAGATTCCCTTCGTTGTCGTAGGTGTAGGTGTAGACGCCGTCGTTGGTCAGCTGATTGTCCGCCCCGGTGGTGTAGCCGCTCATCGTGCGGTTGCCGTTGGCGTCGTAGCTGTACGCCTTGGTCCCGTCGTTGGTCAACTGATCCGTGTAGTCGTAGGTGTAACTGGTCGGTGCGCCGCCGTTGAGCGTCTCGGACGTCACCCGGCTGGCTGGGACTGGCCGAGAATGCCCTCGTGCGCTCCGACTGGGAGTCGCTGGAGCAGGCGGCCGTCCGGATCGAGGGCTTTGCCGGCTGCGGCCTGGAGGCGGCGCTGTTCCGGGTGCGCGGCCTGATGGGCCGTGGCGACTTCGCGCAGGCGCGGGCGCGGCTGGAGGCGCTGGCCGCCGAGCATCCGCGCGCGATCGGGCCGCGCTGGTTACAAAGCGTGGTCTGCGTGCAGGACGGCAGCGACCCCGAAACCATCGAACGGGCGCTGCGCCAGGTGCTGCTGCTGGACCCGACCCATGCCAGCGCCCAGTAAAACCTGTCGGTGCTCTTGCGGCAGCGGACGCGCACCGACGACGCGCTGTTCGAGGCGAAGGGGAGCATCCTGGCCTGGGTGCTGGGCGAGCGTTACCAGGCCGCCTGCCTGGAGCCCTCCGACATCAACGAGCATCTGCCGGCGCTGTACGAGCTGGCCAAGGAATGCCCGCACGTCACCGAGCTGGGCACCCGCACCGGCGTCTCCACCGTGGCGTTCCTGTGGGCGCAGCCGAAGAAGCTCGTCTGTTACGACGTGGTGCGTTTCCCCGAAGTGGACCAGTTGGCCGCCCTGGCGGGGCAGACCGAGTTCGTCTTTCGCAAGGAGGATGTGTTGCAGGTCGACATCGACGAGACGAACCTGTTGTTCATCGACACCTGGCATGTCCACGGACAGCTCCAGGAGGAGCTGCGCCGTCATGCTGCCAAGGCGCGCAAGTACATCGTGCTGCACGACACAACCACCTTCGGCGCGCAAGGAGAAACCGAGGGGCACCCGGGCCTGTGGCCGGCCGTCGAGGAGTTCCTGGCCGGAGGTGCCTTTCGCCTGAAGCAGCGCTTGGAGAACAACAACGGCCTGACCGTCCTGGAGCGTGTGGCCGACTGAGTGGCGAACGAGGCCGTTGTCTTTCAGGGGCGTTGTCCCTGCCGCCTGCCCCTCTGCCACGTGGGCCAGGCAGGGGCTGCCGCGCCATCGCTCCCCTCCTCCCCCCCACCCTCACCCCCTTTTCAAAGGGTTGCATGCCGTGATAGGCCCGCCAGGGGCTGGCATCGCCCCCGCCGTTGCCGTAGGATTCAATCTGAGCGTCCGGCACCGTGCCGGGTCGCCGTAACATCAGGGTAATCGCAGGAGACGACCAGGGCTAGACCGCGGCCGTTCAGTCGGCCGCACGACAATTTGATGAAGCGCGAGCTTCAAGTTCTGCTTCACGGAAAACCGCAACCCTGGGCCGAAAGGCCCTTGTATCCAGCAGAGGCAGTGCTTGGCGCGCCCCGTAAAGGGGCGTCGGCCAGGTACTGTTCTGCTGCGCCCCGTTGCGGGGGTTCCGTGAGCGGTCCTGTCGGTCAATACCCAAGCAGGTCGTGTGCGAATCTATCGTAATCGCTCCTTGCAGTTGCCCCACCATTGCCTTTATAGATAATTACTTTCGGGTCGCCTGGGTTGTAGAAGTCAAGCATCCGTGCTTGATAGACCTCACAATAGGGCCCAAACTCTTGAAGCGCGGCCTTCAGGGTCGACGCATACTTTCCGGAGAGGGGACTGAAGGTATGGCCAGCTGGAGGGGACGCTCGTAAGCTGAGGAAACACCACTACTTCCATCGGAGACGCGACCATGCCTCCTCCCCCGCCTGCCCCGGCCCCCTTCGACATCGCCCACCCCTTTGCCAACCTCCCCGACCCCCGACCTCCGGCTTTCCAGGACCACCACCTGCTCGGCGACCTCCTCGTCATCGCCCTGTGCGCCGTCCTCAGTGGCGCCCGCTCCTGGGATGCCATCGCCCGCTTTGGCCGTTCCAAGGAGACCTGGTTGC
>JACOUH010000304.1 GCA_016177925.1 Planctomycetota bacterium
GGAGCCGGAGGGCGGCGACCTTCTGCTCCGGGGGGTAGTGGCGACGTTGGCGGGTCATGGGTGTTCCTCCGCGAGAGTATTGCCGCGAACTCCCGCGAAGGCAAACTCCTGTTCCGACTGGGGCAATACACCTCTTACGGCAGAATAGATGCGGAGACTGGAACCACGAATCTGCACGGGCTCACGGCCACCCACTCAGTTCGCTCTTCGGCGTCGGCCTAGAAGCAACGGTGATTCAATGCCTCTGGCACCATCGCGCGGGACAATACCCCGCCCGAAGGTGCCGTCAACGGTAGGTAGCGGAGTGGCAAAACGCAAGCGGGCGAAGGTCGGGACATACCCGCAGAAATCGATCCGAGCACGGCTGGAGGCCTTTTTCCTGGATAACCTCGGCCGCGTAGTGACGCGCGAGCAGATCCTGGCGGTAGCCAGGAACCCGACGACAGGGAAGGTGCCCGAGAACTGGCATCAGCGCCTCTCTGAGCTGCGCACCGACCTGGGCTACACCATCTTGTCCGCGCGCGACACCAAGCAACTCGGCGTCTCCGAGTACCTGATGCCTCACGCCCAGAAAAGGGAAGTCGCGGGGAAGCGCGTGAAGATCGGGGAAGCAACGTGGAAGAAAGTTCTCGACCGGGCGGGGCACGCCTGCGAGTGGGACGACGGCGGGCAGAAGTGCGGCCTCAAGGCGGGCGAGAACGACCCGATCGGCGGCGGTACGGTCAGGCTCACGCCGGACCACAAGAGGCCGCATTCCGTGGACCCCAAGGCCGATCCCGACGACCCCGATGGGTGGCAGGCGCTGTGCGGGCGGCACCAGGTGGTCAAGAAAAACTTCTGGGACCACCGCACCGGCAAGATGAACGTGTACGCGATCGTCCAGGCGGCGCCCGAGGACGTGAAGCGGGAAGTTTACGAGTTTTTGAGACAGTATTTCGGGGCCTGACTGCGCCGAATCCCGAGGCGTCGTTCCGTGATGCTTGTGTAGTCCTCGGAGATGTCGCAAAGGATCGCTTTGCGTCGGAGTCGCACGCAGACGGCGCCGGTCGTCCCCGAGCCGCACATGGGGTCAAGCACGGTGTCGCCCGCCTTGGTGGTCATTAGGATGAGTGGTTCGATCACCTTCTCGGGCTTCTGGGACGGGTGCCCTGTTTGCTCATCCCTGCCGACGAAGCCGATATTGAGGGGGACATCGATCACGCTCGGCGGCCCCGGCATGTAGCGGAGTTTTCCTTCGTTCTGCTTCTCGATCTGCGCCTCGTTCAGGAACTGTTCGGGGTACAGTGTGGCCGACTCCTTCGCGAGATGAAGGCAGGTGTACTGCGCGGAGCGCCACCCCCGGATCACAGATGGGCAGTTCTTGTAATACCAGGTCAACCAGCAGACCAACGAGAGGGAACGAGGAAGCTGGTTGAGCAGTTTCCAGACGATTTCCGGGAACCCCCAGACGTAGACGTGGTCCGCTACCCTCCCCGCTGCCTCGACGACTTGGGCGAGCCAGTCGTCGTAGTCTTCGCGGATGCCCCCGATCCCTTTGTTGTACCAGGGGTCCAGCATGACAACAGTGACGGGCGAGGCCAGTGCCCTGAGTGTCTGGAGAACGTCCTGTGGCTCGTAGAGAGTCAACAGAGGTTCGGCGAGCGCGGGAGGCTCCGGCTCCGGTTCTGCATCCCAGAGCAGACGGTTTTCGTTCCCCGTGCCATTGCCACTGACTCGCTTCTTCGACATGGCAACTCCTCCAGTGTCGTTGTGTACATTGGTATATTGTGCAAAGAGACGGCGAAGAATCCAATCTCGGTCGGCCCGCACGATCGCTTCCGTTGGATCGGCGCGGTCGCCCTCACCACTCCAGTTTCCCTCATCACTGACAGTCACTATATACGCCAATCGGCCAAATACGTCAAGTGCAGTTGAGGCGTTTTGTCGTTGAACGACCGATTCAGACAGCGTACACTTTTGGCATGAGTGCGTCCCCTGAAACCTTTGGCCGGCGCGTGCAACGTCTCCGGGCCGCGGCGGGACTCACCCAAGCGCAGTTGGCTGCCGCTGCGGCTGTTCCACTTGCCTCGTTGCAGAACTGGGAAATCGACCGGCGGGAGCCGTCCTTCCGCGCAGCCTGCCGTTTGGCCCAGGCGCTCGGCGTGGCAGCAGAGTACCTTGCGGACACCACGCCGGTCGAGCGAAATGCGCGGGGAATCCGCCCGGCAGGACCGACCCCGAAACAGACGTCGAAGAAACCCCACGCCCATCGTCGTGGTAGCCGGGATTCCCATTCGCGGCAGAAGCACGCTGTTCAAGACACCGGCAAAGAAGTGAGGGACGATAACGACTAGCGAACGAGCCGGGTTCGCCAGCAGATGACGGCGAATAAACTCGCTGGGCAAGACGTGGGGAGCATAGAACACTTCTCTGCTTTTCACGCCCGGGCGTTCGGCATCCTGCGCTCGCTCCTCCCGAAGGCCGAGCGCGTGGATCTGGCGACCGACGCGTTCACGCTGCGCCAGTGGCTTGACCTCGATCCGCGGCTCACGGCCTTTGTCGAGGCCGGCGGCCAGCTGCGCGTGCTTGTCTGGCCGGGTGGGCTCAGCCCCGCGGCACTCGACGCCCTGTGTCGCCTGGAAAACACGCAGGTGGCACTGGCCTGAGACGACCCACCCGCGCATGGGCAGGAGTTTTTCGTCTTCGCCGGGGACCGACTGACGGTCGCCACGGCCGCCGTCGCGGCAACCTACCCTGGCCTATCCGTTGACGGCAATGGCGGCGGTGGCGTCCTCGTCATGCATCCCGACTATGCGAACGACCCCGCCGCCCGCGAGGCCGTTGCCCGCTTCGAGCGTCGCTGGGGCGAGGCGACGCCAGTGGATGCCCGCGTGCTAGCTGAGTTCAAGGCACAGGCCGATGGGCCGCGACTCAGGTATTGTCGTCCACAGCCGACTACCGCAGGTGCTAGCTGAGTTCAAGGCACAGGCCGATGGGCCGCTATTTCAGGAAGGCAACCTCGTCCGTAGTACCAACGAACTCTACAAGGGTTACGGCGTGGGCCGGGTGGTGAAGCTGCGCGGCGAGCACGCCAAGGTGGAGTTCAACCCCTCCGTCTTCATGCCGCCGAACGCTACAATGAAGCCGGACCAAGCGAAGTAGCGAGAGGACCAATCATGCAGATCCCCGTCCTGATCGAACCCATCACGCGGAACGGCTATCGAGCCCGAGGGATGGAGCCGTTCGCGGTCAGCGCCAAAGGCGCCACGCGGGAGGAGGCGCTGGCCAAGTTGCGCGCCAAGATCGAGAGCCGCCTCAAGAAAGGGGCGGAACTCGTCGGTCTGGAGGTCGGAGCGCCCCCCGACCCCTGGATGGCCTTCGCAGGGATGTTCAAGGACGATCCGTGGATCGACGACTGGAAACAGTCCATCGAAGAATATCGGCGGAAAATCGACGAGGATCCGGACGCGCTATGAGCCTGTACGTGCTGGACACGGACACCTTTCAGCTCTTCCAGGAAGGACATCCGCTGGTAATCGCCCGCGCCCGGGCCGTGGCACCGGGCGACCGGGCCATATCGGTCATCACCGTGGAAGAACAGTTGTCAGGATGGTATGCGCAGCTGCGGCAGGCGAAATCGCCCGAACGGTTGGCCTGGGCCTATCGGCGTCTCGCGGCCACCGTTCGCTTCCTGTCTCAGGTCCAGATCGTCGATTTCGACGAATCGGCGATTCGGCGTTGCGAGCAACTGAAGAAACTCAAGCTGAAGGTGGGCAAGATGGACCTGCGCATTGCCGCGACGGTGCTCGAACGGGGTGCGATTCTGGTGACGCGCAACGCCCGCGACTTCAAGAAGGTTCCCGGTCTGCAAATCGAGGATTGGTCAGCGTGAGCGATGAGATAACACAATCGGAGAAGGGCGCACAACTGGGGGACCCTGCGGTGGCCCCACCCTCTTTCGCCGAGGGCGCGCTCGTCCGCAGCACAAGTGACCTTTACAAGGCCTACGGCGTTGGGCGCGTGGTGAAGGTGCGCGGCGAGCAGGCCAAGGTGGAGTTCAATCCCTCCGTCTTCATGCCGCCGCCTTACCGCTCTGAGAACAAGATCCTCCACTTCTCGGAGATGGAGCGGGTCGAGACGCCGCTGGAGCGGGCCGCGCGCGGCGAGTGGGAGGAGCCCTGGCGCTTTGAGCTGAAGATGCAGGCGGCGCGGTTCCTCACCGGCAACAAGGGTGGTCAGCTCGGCAACGCCCGGACAGAGATCTTGCCGCACCAGATCTTCGCCGCTCACCGCGTCGTTTCCTGCCCGCGGCGGCGTTTCCTCCTGGCCGACGAGATCGGCCTCGGCAAGACTATCGAGGCCGCCATGATCTGGCAGGCGCTGGCCCAGCGCGGCCAGGCCAAGCGCACCCTCATCATCACCCCCGCCGGCCTGACCACGCAGTGGCAGGAAGAACTGCAAGACAAGTTCGGCGCCACGTTCGAGATCTTCGGCCGGGACTTCTTGGCCGTCAACCCCCGCGCCTGGAGCTACCGGGCCGCGGCCATCGCCTCCATCGACCGGCTCAAGCGGCCCGAGCACAAGCGCATCCTGCTCGAAAACCGCAAGTGGGACCTGATCATCTTCGACGAGGCCCACCGCTTGAGCGCACTCGATTACGCCTCGGGCAAGGTGGAAAAGACGCTCAAC
>JACOUH010000400.1 GCA_016177925.1 Planctomycetota bacterium
CGCCCGCCGCGTAGATGAACGGAAAGTTCGTCTGCATCCGGTCGTTGACGAGGATTGCTTGGTCGGTCGCAATGCCCGAGCCCTGCACAGCGTCGAGGTTTGGCCGGATGCCGGTCGCGACGATGACGAGATCGACATCGAAGGTTGTCCCGTTTGCCAGCGTGACACGCGAACGGCCGTTCGCGTCGGCGATGCCCTGGACCGTCGTGCCGGTGTGCAGGCCGACGCCTTTCTTTTTCAGCCACGCCTCGACGAGGCGGGCGCTGTCGGCGTCGAGCATGCGCGGCAGGACGTGACCGGCCAGCTCGACGACGTGCAACTTCCAGCCGCGTTTGTACATGCCGTTGAGCACGGTGAAGCCGATGAAGCCGGCGCCGATGAAGAGAACCTCCGGCTTCTCGACGCCGGCAACGGCCTTCAGCGCCGTGTCGGCGTGGGCGAGCGTCCACAGCGGCAGCACGCCGGGCAGGTCAGCGCCGGGGATGGGCGGCACGACGGCGGACGAGCCGGTGGCGATGAGCAGGTCGTCGAAGGCGAGGGCGCGGCCGTCCTGCAGCGTGACCTGTTTCGCCTGCGGATCGATGCGGGCGACGCGCTGGCCGAAGACGCGATCGACCTTGAGACGGTCGAAGTAGGCGTCATCGCCGGTGAAGACCTGCTGCCGCGGGATGCGGTCGCCGAGGTAATAGGGCAGGACCATGCGCGAGTAGGCCGGCTCGTCGCTAACGAGGGTGATGGAGGAGGAGCCATTGTCGAGTTCGCGGATGGTTTCGACAGCATTGATCGCCGCCGGCCCGCCGCCGATGATCAGATGTCGGGTCATGGAAGTACCTCGACCGGGATGTCGGAAAAAGCACTCAATCGCACGTCGTTGGTCAGAAAGCGATCGCAGCCAGCCTCGACGGCACAGGCAAGGTGGAGCGAGTCGCCGAGCTTGAATCGGTGCTTGGCACGGATCGCTGTTGCTCGTTCAAACACCGGGGTCGGGAGGGAGAACATGTGGACGTCCGCCGCAGTGAAGAACGTATCGAAGTCGGCGAGCGTCGACGTGTCGTTGACGGCCAGAGGCTGGACACGGCACTCCAGGCGCGTCAAATCGCTGACGGCGAACTCGTCCCCGTTGGCGCGAAGTGCGGTGATCCGCGTCGTTGCCCTTGGGCCCCAACCCGGCGGATCCTCGACCAGGTAGATGACAATGTTGGCGTCCAGGTAAATTAGCACCCGCCTCTCTCCCTCGCCCGCCGCGCCTCTTCCTGGATCGCCTCGATCTGGTTCGCGTGTTCCTCCAATTCGTCCCGCAGAGCGTTGATGTAGGCATCGATCTCCTCGGCGGAACGCGGTTTCATCCCCCGAGCGTTCCGCGCTGCGTGAATACGCTGTAACACGGTCAAGACATCTTCTCTTCCGCCGGGCTGCTCAGGCACTATGTTCAGCGTGACCCGGACCCGCCCAGGCGGGAGGTTCGTCTTGCCGTCCAGTTCCAGTGTGCCGTCCGGCTTGATAGTGCCGGTCGTCGTCAGATGAGTTGCGTTCATGTTTCTGCCCTCTTCTCAACTCCCGAGCCGGAGCGACTCGCACGCCGCCAGGTAGCTTTTCTCCAAATCGAGCGGCACCACGATGTCAACGCCCAGCCAAAGCGGCACGCACGGCAGTGGGGAGCCGAGCGCCAGCGCCTCCGGCCAGATGTCGAGGTGAGGCTGCTCCTCAGCGCGGACCGTCCGATAGACCACCGCGTACAACCCCGACGGCGATTCCCAGATCGCGCCGTTGCTCACGTCCAGCGTCTGCAGAAGTTCCAGGTGCAGGCTTTGGCGACGAACGGTGACCACGTCCACGATGATCACGGAGGCGGCCTGCTGGAGATAGTTGGCACACTTGACGGCGAAGGCTCGGCGTTGGGAGGGACGGTCCTTGTTTTTCGGACTGACTAGCTCGATCGCGGCAGCAAGCAGAGGCTCCCCCTCGTCGTAGAAGACCTGAACTTCGACGCGGTCGATGCCCGTGAAATCGACAGCGAGCGTTGCGGCCGGGGCGGGTGGTGCCCACGGCTCTGCCGCTGGCTGAGTGCGGGGGGGGGGCGGGCCCGAGACATCCTCCACGGCTGCCACGCCGATCTCGACCGGGCCGCCGAGTTCCACGGTCGGAATCGCGTAGAAGCCTGGGGGCAGGATGTCCTGGTTAAGTTGCCGGGCGATCATTGTTGCCCAGGTTCCGTGAAACCCGCTCCAGGGATGGGTGAACCTCAATGGGGCAACGAAATGGTTATACAGTGGCATGACCGTCTCCATCTCTTCACACCGACGCCAATCCCAACTCCATCAGCTTCTCACGCGTCGGCACGCCTTGCTCGTCCCAGCCGCGCGTCTGATAGTAAACCGGCAGCATCTCGTGCAGGCGCACCACCACGCCCTTCGCCGGCCCTGACGTGTGCGGCGTCTTCAACAGCCGCTCTGGCAGCGTGTCGTCGGCCGCCGTCAGGCCCGCTTTGAGGTTCCACAGCCGCTCCAGGTTCCACGTCCGCTCGCCCGCCTTGACGAAGTCCTCCAGCGTGAACGGCACCCCCGTCGCCCCCGCGGTGCAGGGGACCAGGTCCGCCAGCTGCGAGCCGGTGCCGGTGAACAGGCAGATGCCCGTCGCGTCGTGGGCCGTCGACTTGTTCTGCTCGACCGCCACCCACTCTGCCTTGCCTTCCGTCGCGTGCGGTGGGAACGTTCCGTTGCTCTCGACGCCCGGCGTCCAGGCCCGCAGGTGACAACCGCCGCGGTTGCAGGGTGCGTAGGCAATGCCCATGCCCTGGAAGCCGCGCGGGTCGTAGGCGGGGAACTCCTGTCCCTTGGTGCCCATGAAGATCTCGGGATGATGGAACTTTTCGCCCATCCTCTTGCTGCCCTCGGCCAGTTCGTTGCCGAAGCCCTCGCGGTAGGCCGTCGCCTCGATCATGCGCACCAGCGCCGCCCCCGAGCCGAACTTCAACGGCAACTCCACCTGACTGTCGCCGATGATGCCGCGCTCGTACAACTCCATCGCCGCGGCGAGCGTGGCCCCCATCGAGATCGGGTCGAGGCCAAGGTCATTGCACAGCCAGTTCGCCTTGATGACGGCGTCGAGGTCACCGACGCCGCAGTCGGCGCCCAGCGCCCATGCCGCCTCGTACTCCGGCCCCTCGCCGGCGGTCTTCCAGTTGCGTGGGTGCGTGTTAACCAGGTACTTGTCCGCCGTCTCGCCCGGGAGGCGCGTCACCCGCCCGCAGGCGATCGTGCAGGCGAAACACGCTTTATTGGTCAGCATCCGCTGATCCTTGATCGAGTTGCCGTTGAGGTTCTCCGCCTCCTCGAACTGGCCCGTCTCGAAGTTGCGCGTCGGACAGCCACCGAAGGCGTTGGTCAGGTCGATCGTCGCGGCGGTGCCCAGCTCCGTCATGCCCTTGCGGCCCGGCGCCTCGGCCAATTTCTTGCGCAGCGCCCAGACCGCCTCCATGAAGCCCTTCGGGTCGGCGACGGGAACACCCCTCGTGCCGCGCACGGCGACTGCCTTGAGGTTCTTGGAGCCCATCACGGCGCCGACACCGGAGCGGCCCGCGGCCCGGTGCTTGTCGTTGACGATGCAGGCGTAGCGCACCAGGTTCTCGCCGGCCGGCCCGATGCAGGCGACGCGCGTACCGGGAATGCCCAGCTCCGAGCGGATGCCGTCTTCTGTCGCCGACACCGTCTTGCCCCAGAAACTGCGAGCGTCGCGCAGCTCGACCTGGTCGTCGTAGATCCACAGGTAAACGGGCCGTGGCGCTCGCCCCTCGAGCAAAAGCAAATCGTAGCCGGCGAACTTCAGTTCGGGGCCCCAGTGCCCGCCTGAGTTCGACGTCGTGATCGCCCCCGTCAGGGCGCCCTTCGTCACCACCATGTAGCGAGCGCCGCAGGAAACCGGCGTGCCGGTCAGCGGGCCGGTGGCGAAGATCAGCTTGTTTTCGGGAGATAACGGATCGACCTTCGGGTCGAGTTCCTCCCACAGGTAGCGGTCGGCGACGCCGCGGCCGCCGATGTAGTCGCGCAGCCAGCGCTCCGGGATGTCCTCGATGCGCGAGGTCCCGTTGGTCAAGTTGACGCGCAGCAGTTTGCCGGTCCATCCGCTCATTATCTGGTCCCTCCTGCAAGTGCCTCTTCAAAGCGGCGCTCGACCTTTTCGCCCCACGCTCCCAGCCACTCGCCGGTGCCCTTCGCCTCGCCCCACTCGATGGCCCCGGTCGGGCAGGCGGTGGCGCAGGCCGGCTTGCCACCGCACAGGTTGCACTTGCCCGCATGTTGGTCCATCGTCGGCAGCGTGAAGACCGTGCCGAACGGGCAGGCGATGGTGCAGAGGTGACAGCCGACGCACGCCTCGCCCAGGACGATCTTCGCCCCGTGGTCGGGGTCGATGGCGATGGCATTGACCGGACAGGCCTGCATGCACCAGGCTTCGTCACACTGGAAGCAGGTGTAGGGGGCGTAGGACGCCTCCTCGTCAAAGATGTTGACGCGGATCACCGAGCGCGACGGCTGGAAGGTGCCCGTCTGTACCCAGGAGCAGGCCAGTTCGCACTGCATGCAGCCGGTACACTTTTCGGGGATGATCTTGAGGAGTTTTGTCATTGATACAATTCCTTCGTGAGCCGGGGCTTTCGCCGGCCCGACATTGATTGCACCGAAGTCTCACTGTACAAAATCGTAGCGCGTTTCGCAAAGGGCCTGACGAACAGGGCTACCCCTGGGTCTCCCTGTCGGAGAGGCGCTGCTCGATCCGGGCCGCCTGCTCCCACAGGGGAGCGGCCTTGGCCGTAGCGCCGGTCGCCTGGAAAAACTCGGCGAGATCCTGGAGACTATAAAGGTAGCGGACGTCGTCTTCGCCCAGCGCCCGGCGGCGCAGCTCGACGACCTCGCGCAGCACTGCTTCGGCCTTTGCGTGCTGGCCCCAGCGGGCGTAGAGCATACCGAGGTTGTTCAGGCAGGTGTTGTAGTAGATGTGCCCCTCGCCGTGCAGTTTCTTCAGGATGGCTGCGGCGCGCTGAAAGACCGGCTCGCCGCGGGCACAGTCGTCCAGCTGCAGGTAGACCTGGCCCAGGCGGATCAACTCGGTGGCATAGACCTCATTCTCGGCGCTGACGACCCGGGCGTAGAAATCGAGGGCCGGCACCAGGTACGACACGCAGCGGACGAGATCGCCCTTGCCCCAATAGAGGTCGGCGAGGTACTTCAGTGTCGGCCCGCAGAGGGCGTGGCTCTCGCCGAGCGTTTTCTGCTGAATCTCCAGCGCCCGCAGCAGCAGTGGCTCGGCGCGATCGAACTCGCCCCGCGACAGATCCAGCAGAGCGAGGGCGACGAGGTCGCCCGCAGACTGCCGTCGCTCGACCTCGTCAGGTACTTCCGGGGCCTGCTTCTGGCGGTTTTCGTCGGGATCGGAGTCCGGGCCATCGCACCGCACGACGCGGCCGCTCTCGTACTGGGATTCCGGCTCGTCAGCGGAGGACATCGGGGGCTCCGGTGAAGTTCGGTCAGGCCGAGGCCATGCGCTCCTTCGGTGGAGCTGGCGCACCTGCCACCTCCGTGGGCAGGCAGAGCGGGGCGATGTGATAGTTGAAGTCGCGGAACAGCAGTTTGATCACGCGGCCGTCGCTGACCAGAATCTCGTGCGAGAAGACGCCGGGCTCGGCCACGTCAACTTCGTCGTAAAGCCAAATCGGCTTGCTCCTGTGAAAGACGTCGGTTTGTAGAGGGATCTCGACGACGGGGTCGGCGGCGATAGTGTACTCGAGGATAGCGAGGGTATTCAGGAACTCCGGAATCAACGTGTTGATCTGCTGAGCGACGATCACGACTTCAGGTCCTTTCCACGGAACGTTGGCGGGGAGAAGCGCAGGGGCGAACACGTCGGCATCGTGTAGGCACTGCTCCTCGTGGAACTTGCGGAACCTGAGGGGCAGCTGGGCTTCGATCTTCTTGTAGTGCCTGCGATAGCGCTTGAGGCGACGTTCCCACTCCGCTTCAGCCTGGTCCACGAGGTCGTCGTCGGCCGCGTTGCCCTGCGCGTGCAACTCTGGGGTGAAAAACTTCATGGCCCCTTCGCCGCCTTTCTGTTCACCGTCTCGTAGAAGGAATGTCCCTCCGGTGGAGGCGTTATCTGCTGGTAGTGGGGCAAGGCGTAGGGCCCCGCGCTGCGGTGTGGGGCCTGACGCTTGCAGGGGCCAACCGCACTTTCGATGCGCCGCGCGAGGTTTCGGTTGGCCCGTGGGGCACTGTCGCAGACCACGATGTCTCCGCCAGTTCGTCGGGTGGCCACGGCCTCCGCTTCGCCAATCTGCGTCCCTCGAATGACCCTGCCCAGCGAGCCACGGGTTGCCTTGAAGATCCTCGGGGTTTGCGGGGTGGAGCTGGACTTCGCCATGAGGTTGCCTTTCGTTCACCGTATCCAGACCGATCACGGCCTCGACCATGATCGCACGGCACAGGAGAGCGAAAGCTCACGGGTTTCTGGAAAAAACCGGGAACTGAACAACCTCCTCACCCCGCAAGCACTCCACCTCTTCGTCAGTCCCTCAATCTTATTGCGACGTACTTCGTCTCCAGATACGCTTCCAGCCCCTCGTGACCCAGTTCGCGGCCCATGCCGCTTTCCTTCATGCCGCCGAACGGACACTGCGGCACCGCCGGCACCGGCTCATTGATGCCGATGATGCCTGCCTCCAGGCCCTCCGCCATCTTCCACGCCACCGTCAGGTCGTTGGTGAACACGTACGCCGCCAGCCCGTAGCGCGTGTTGTTCGCTGCGCGGATCACGTCGTCGAGCTTGCTGAAGTCCAGCACCGGCATCACCGGCGCGAACGGCTCCTCGACCATCAGCTTCATCTCCCCCGACACATTCGTCAGCACCGTCGGCTCGAAGAAGTAGCCCTTGTCGAAGCGGTCGCTGCGCTTGCCGCCGGACAGGATCTTGCCGCCGCGTTTCTTGGCGTCGTCGACCAGGTCGACGGTGTTGTCCAGCGCCTTCTTCTCGAACATCGGCCCGACCTCGACGCCGTCCTCCAGCCCGTTGCCGAGTTTGAGCTTCTTCGCCCCCTCGACGACTGCCTCGGTGAAGTTCTTGGCGACGTCCTTGTGGACGTAGAAACGGCTCGGCGCGATGCACACCTGGCCGTTGTTGCGGAACTTGCCGGTGACGGCGATCTTCGCCCCCGCCTCGGGGTCGGCGTCGGGAAAGATGATGAACGGCGCGTGCCCGCCCAGCTCGAGGCTGACGCGCTTCATCTGGTCGGCACAGCCCTTCATGAGCATCTTGCCGACCTCGGTCGAGCCAGTGAAGCTGAGCTTGCGGCAGATCGGGTTCTCGAGGAACTCGTCGCCCAATTCCTGGGCCGGGCCGACGACGAGGTTGGCGACGCCCGGCGGCAGACCGGCCTCGATCATGCACTCGAACACCTGCACCAGGCTCAGGGGCGTCTGACTGGCGGGCTTGCTGACGATGGTGCAACCGGCCGCCAGCGCTGGGGCGATCTTGCGCGACTGGAGCGTGATCGGGAAATTCCACGGGCTGATGGCGGCGACCACCCCGACCGGGTGCTTGATCGTCATGTGCCGATTGATCGTCTTCATCTGCGGGATGACTTGCCCGTAGGCGCGTTTGCCCTCTTCGGCGAACCACTCGAAGGTGTCGGCAGAGTGGTTGATCTCGGCGCGCGACTCGGGCAGCGGCTTGCCCTGCTCCATGGTCAGGGTGCGGGCGATACTTTCCAGCCGCTCGCGCATCAGGTCGGCGGTTTTCTTGAGGACCTTGGCGCGGTCCCAGGCAGTCAGCTTCATCCAGGCGGGCATGGCCCGGGCGGCCGCTTCCAGGGCGCGGCGAGCGTCCTTGCGACCGCCATAGGCGATCTCACAAATAACCTCTTCGGTGGCAGGGTTGATGACGCCGAGGGTGCGCCCGTCCGCGGCGTCGACCCACTGACCGTCAATGAACAGGCGCTTGCGCGACGCGGTGGCGGTGGCGGTGGCCATGACAGGCTCCTTTGCAGAGAGCGAGTGCAACGGGTACGGCCCCTTCAAGCAGCGGGCGCCCCTCGCCGGGGGCCGGAAAGACCGGGTCAATCTAGCCGTCATGGTAGCACAGTCAAGCATTTCCCCGACACAACCAACTCCTTCCTCCAGACCGCACGAACCGAGAACACCGACGCCTGTATCATGACGGTTGGCACCCTGCGATCTCCGGCCGGGCCTGGCGTGTGGGTGTCCGCGCTGTGGCCCGCTCGATCCCCGGTAACTCCTTGCGCTGGCGACTTTCTGCGTTGATGTTCCTCGTCTACGCCCCTGCCGGCGCGGTCCTCCCGCAACTGCCGGTCCACCTCA
>JACOUH010000401.1 GCA_016177925.1 Planctomycetota bacterium
AGCCTGCCTTTGCCCGGCAGGCTGGAAGCCTGCCCCACATGGGTGCTTTGCCAGCGGCCGAGCTGCTCCTGCCAGGCGAGCGGATCTTCGGGCAGCGAGGCGGTGGCGACCAGGCGCTGGCCGTCGGAGGAGCAGAGGCCCCACTTGATGCGGGTGTTGCCGATGTCGACGACGACCTGCGGCCTCATGGCGTCGCCTCGGCGAGGACTTCTTTCAGGCTCTCCGCGACGGTGCCGACCAGCTGCGACAGTCCCTGCCCCGTCACCGCCGAGATGGCGATCACCTCGCGGCCCAGCTCCCGGGCGAGGCGCTCGCGGACCTCGCCGCTGCCGGTCAGTTCGCTCTTGCTCAGGACGACCACCTCCGGCTTGGCAGCGAGGACGGCGCTGTACAACTCCAGTTCGCGGCGGATGCTGCGGTAGTTGGCGACCGGGTCGCTGCTGTCGGCGGGAAACGGCTCGACGAGGTGGACCAGGACGCGCGTCCTCTCGACGTGGCGGAGGAACTCGTGCCCCAGCCCGACGCCGCTGTGCGCCCCCTCGATCAACCCCGGCAGATCGGCGAGGACGAAGACGCGCTCACCGCCGATCGTCACCATGCCAAGGTTGGGATACTTCGTCGTGAACGGGTAGTCGGCGATCTCGGGCTGGGCGCGCGACAGCCGGCTGAGCAACGTCGACTTGCCCGCATTGGGCAGACCGATCAGGCCGACGTCGGCGATTACCTTCAGCTCGAGGACGAGTTCGCGCTCCTCCCCGGATTCGCCACGCTGGAACTGGCGCGGGGCGCGGTTGGTGGAACTGGCGTAGTGCTTGTTGCCGTAACCGCCCTTGCCGCCGCGGGCGACGATGACCTCGTCGCCGGCGCGGGTAAGGTCGCGCAGAACGTGGCCGCGCTCGCGGTCGAAGATGATGGTGCCGGGCGGAACACGGATAACGAGGTCGGCGGCGTTGCGGCCGTGGCAGTTGCCACTGCCGCCGCGTCCGCCGCGCTGGGCCCGCCAGTGCTTGCGGTGAACGATGTCGGCAAGGCTATCGGTGCCGGCGATGGCGCGGACGATGACGTCGCCGCCCCGGCCCCCGTCGCCGCCGTCGGGCCCGCCGCGCGGCACGTACTTCTCGCGCCGGAAGCTCAGGCACCCGTCTCCGCCGTCCCCACCGCGAACATAGAGCTCAACCCGGTCAACGAACATGACGACCCGTTGGACAAGACTCGGACAATCTCTCAGCGATCATTTTACCCAACGGGCGGGACTTTTCCAAAAGCGCGGGGAAATGAAGAATTGTTTCGCCGCGCGCCTCGGGCGAGCGCGACGACCACACTCGCCCGAGGCGCGCGGCTAACCACGGCATCGGTTACGACGACTCAGGACCTGGCTCTGCTCACGGCTGCTGCTGGCGGATGATGCGCGGTTGCGTGTTCGTCAGGCGCTGGGCGGAATCCTTGCCCGGGACCATCTTCCAGTCGCGCGGCGTCTGCGGCGCAGCGAAGGTGCTCTTTGGCAGCGCGACGCCGCTCTGGATGGTCGGGATGTCCCAGATCACCTGTCCGGCATTGTTCTCGAACCACAGCTGCCGCGGCAGGAAGGTGTCGCGGTACAGCACGATGCGAGCCTTCTCGAAGTCGGCCTTGTCAACGTCGCGTTTGGGGATCACGTCGACGTAGACGTAGTTCTTGTCTTCCTTGAACAACGACAAGCTGTAACGTTCCTTGGCGGCAGTCGCCTTCATGCCGAACAGGAAGGCGATCGAGCTGTCCTCGGCAATGCCGCCGTGCAGCCCAACCTTCGGCGCCGGGTAGACGCGGATCACTCGCTCGGACGGGACGAACTGGTAGATGTATTGCCCGCTGCAGATGAAGCGCTCGAACTCCTGCGGCTTGTTCTTCACGCGCATGTCCCAAAAGAAATAGGTCGGCTTGAGGAAGTGGATGGTCCCCTGGTAGAGCTTCTCGGTCCCATAAACTTTGTCGATCTCTTTCCGGGTACACGCCAGGGCGAGCGTGTCGACCTTCTTCATCGCCTCTTCCCAGCGCAGCAGGTAGCGGTCGAGCGGGTTACGGTCGGGGTCGAAGGGGGCGGCCGCAGGCGCGGCGGCAGGGGCGGACGGCGGGGCCGTCGCCGGCGCCTGGGCGCGGCCGGCGGCCGTCGCGGTCGCCAGGGCAAGAAGGGCAATCCAGGTCTTCCGCATGGCCTTCTCCTGATCAGCGAGGCCGTCCGTCGACGCGAGCGGGGAGGTGCGCCTTGCCCGCGGCGAGCGGCCACTCATGTTCCGTCTGGGTCTGTTCCCGCACGCCCAACGGCGGCCGGGGCACCCGCGAGCAGGTCGCGGGCGATCGATCTCTCGCTGTGTATATAACACGCCCCCCGGCGCGAGTGAAGTGCGTCTTTGCCGGGAGGGCGGCGCCGGCCGGCGTCACCCCGTCATCGCCGTCGCCATGAGCAGCCTTTCGCCCGCTTGAGCCATTTCCCCACATAGGGAAAAGGTTTCTTCCCTTCGCGACCGATCCATTAAACAAGGACGTTGCCGCCCTTATTCTGCTCACGGTCGGAGTCTTCCCATGAAACCCGCCCGCCCTTCCCTCCTTACCCGCCTTCTGGGTCGATCGCTCCACGCCTGGGGCCTGGCCGTCTGCCCCGCGCTGGCGCTGGGCTGCGTGTCCCCGGACTTGCGGCCCGCGGACCCGGCCGACGCGCCCGCGCCTCGGGCGGCGGCCCCCGATAAGGAAAACCGGCCGACGCCGACGCAGGCTGACTGCACCGCCGCGCCGTCGGCCGTGCGCGTCGCCCAGGTCAAGCCGAAGATGCTGCCGGTGGACCTCGACACGGTCCTGCACCTGGCGGAGGAGCAGAACGTTCAGATCGCCCTGGCGCGCGAGAAGCTGAACGAGAGCCACGCCGAGAAGGACCTCGCCGACCTGTCGTGGTTGCCGAACATCCACGCTGGCCTGGCCTTCTATCGTCACGAGGGCGGCATCCAGAACGAGGACGGCACCTTGCAGCGGTCGAGCACGGGGGCGCTGTTCCCCGGCCTGGACGTCGCCGCCCGCTTCGACCCGCGCGAGACGGCCTATCAGCGCATCAATGCCGAGCGGAAGGTCTGGCAGCAGAAGGGCGAGCTGTCGCGCATCACCAGCGAGACGCTGCTGGAGGCAGCCGAGACTTACGTCGATCTACTGACGGCGCGGACCAGTGAGGCGATCCTGCGCCGCACCCAGGAGTACCAGGGCGAAGTGCTCAAGTGGGCGGAGGCATTGGCGAAGGCCGACAACGCCGCAAAGGTGCAGGTCGAGACGATCCGCGCGGCCGCGTCCGGCCGCGAACAGGTCCTCGCCCAGCTGCGGCAGCAGGGCGACGCTGCCGCAGTCAAGCTGGCATACCAGCTCGGCTTGCCGCCGGACGTCCAGCTGGTGCCGATCGACACGGCACTGCGGCCGATCGTCCTCGCCGACGCGGGACAGCCGACGGAGGCCCTGGTGACGCAGGCGCTGCAGGCGGGGCCGGGCGTGCGCGAGTTGGAGCGCATGGTCGAGGTCATCCAGAACGGCGTCGACCGAGCCGGCCAGGGACGGTTCATCCCGACGGTGGAGCTGCGGACGCTGGAGGGGCCCTTCCTCGCCGGGCCAGGCGCCAGCCTGTCGACCGAAAACCGCTTCGACCTCGGCTTGCAACTGCGCTGGAACTTATCGGACCTGTGGACGGCCAAGCCACGGCAGCGGCTGGCGCAGAACCGGCTCAGCCAGGCCCGTCTCAGCTACGAGGACCTGCGCGGCCGGCTGGCGATGGGCGTGCAGGAGGCGCAGCAGACCATCCAGAGCACGCAGACCCAGATCCGCATGAGCGGCGAGCAGGTCAACCACGCCTGCCAGAGCTATCGGCTAAGCAACCTGCGGCTGGTAGAGCGAGCCGGCGGCTCGACGGGCGAGGTGATGACGGCGATCCAGGTCCTGGAGCTGGCCCATCTCAATTCGCTGACAGCGATCCGCAGCCACAACAAGGCGCAGGTACGTTTGATGGTCCTGCTCGGGGCCGCCGGCGGAGTCGACACCCCCGCAGCCCCACACCTCGAAGCGCCCGCGTGCGGGCCAGGCGGTTGCGGCGCCCCCTAAATACCTCCTTGCAACAGGGGAAGTGACGTGTTGTGGGGTGGCATGCTTTCGCGGCCCGGTGCGGCCGGTTCGCTACCTCTGACGGCGCGGGCCGCGAAAGCATGGCACACCCACACCCACTTCCCCTCGGGGGTGCAGGTAGTTAGCAGGTGTCAGGCCAGCAGTTCCTTGACGACGTTGCCGTGGACGTCGGTCAGACGGAAGTCGCGGCCCTGGAACTTGAACGTCAGCTTCGTGTGGTCGAGGCCGAGGCAGTGCAGGAGCGTCGCGTTGAAGTCGTGAATGTGGACGGGGTCCTTGACGATGTTGTAACAGTAATCGTCGGTCTCGCCATAGCTGATGCCGCCCTTGATGCCGCCGCCGGCCAGCCAGAGGGTGAAGCAGCGACCGTGATGATCGCGGCCATAATCGGTCTTGGTCAGCGCCCCCTGGCTGTAGACGGTACGACCGAATTCGCCGCCCCAGATGACGAGCGTATCGTCAAGCATCCCGCGTTGCTTCAGATCCCGGACGAGCGCGGCGCTGGCGCGATCGACGTCGCGGCACTGGCCGCGGATCTGCCCGGGCAGGCTGCTGTGCTGGTCCCAGCCGCGGTGGAACAGCTGCACGAAGCGGACGCCGCGCTCGGCCATGCGCCGCGCCAGCAGGCAGTTGCGTGCAAACCCGCCATCGCGTCCCGTCTCGTCGACACCGTACATCTCCAAAGTCTTCTTCGATTCCTTCGACAGATCGGTTAGCTCCGGCACGCTGGACTGCATGCGGGAAGCCATCTCGTACTGGGCGATGCGCGTATTGATCTCGGGGTCGCCGAAGGATCGCGACGCGAGCTTGTTGAGCTGGCCGACGCCGTCGAGCATGCGGCGGCGCGTGGCGTCGTCGAGGCCGGGCGGGTTGGAGAGATAGAGGACGGGGTCACCGCTGCCGGAGCGGAAGCGGACGCCCTGGTGTTCGGACGGCAGGAAGCCCGCGCCCCACAGCCGCGAGAAGAGCGGCTGATCGGTCTTGTTGCCCGATCCCTGCGAGATCATGACGACGAAGGCGGGAAGCGATTGGCTCTCGTTGCCGAGGCCGTACGACAGCCAGGCGCCGAGGCTGGGCCGGCCGGGCAGCTGGTGCCCCGTTTGGATGCAGGTGATGGCCGGGTCGTGGTTGATCGCCTCGGTATGGAGCGACTTGACGATGGCCAGGTCGTCGACGACGGAGGCGATGTTCGGCAGCAGCTCACTGACCCAGGCGCCGCACTTGCCGTGCTGGGCGAACTTGAACATCGGGGCGACGCAGGGGAACGACTTCTGGCCGGCGGTCATGCCGGTGACGCGCTGCCCCATGCGGACGGAGGCGGGCAGCTCGGTGCCGTGGTAGTCCTTGAGCTTGGGCTTGTAATCGAACAGGTCAATGTGCGACGGCCCGCCGGACATGAACAGGTAGATGACGCGTTTCGCCTTCGCCGCGAAGTGCGTCGCCGGCGCGGCCCCGGCGCCCGCGGCGAAGAGCCGGTCGTTGAGCAGCGACGCCAAAGCGACGGTGCCGATGCCCGCGGCGGCGCGGCCGAAGAGTTGGCGGCGGGTGAAGAGAAGCCGATATTCACGGTCCAGATTCATGGTATTTAGCCTCATCGCTGCGATTGTCAGCACCAGCGATACCAGTTGTCGCGCAAGGCGCAATTTCCCTCCCCGCATGCATAACTCGGGAGGAGGGGTGAATCCCGCTCAGTGCATTCCGCCCCCGGCGTGTACCGAAAGCGCACCCGGTGCCCGTGGGGGAGCACCTTCCAGTAGAGGACCTGCCAGGGGCGGACGTCGGAATACTGCACCGTCTCCCAGACGACCGGCGACTCGAAGGCGGAGAAGTGGTGAAGCTTCATCTCCAGCCACTTGGCATCTGTACAGGTAAGCTCTCCCCAGCCGGCATCATAATCCCCGTCGGCACCGACATACGCATCCCAGTCCGGCATGGTAAACGCTTCCCACCAGGCGCCGCCTTTGGGGGTTAGCTGATAGTACGTGGCCGGCCTGCCTCTGAGGGGGCCGATCTCGGTTAACGCCACCAGGATCTCCGCCCGCGACAACGGGCCTGCGGGAGAATCTCCGGGATGTACACTCGCCTCGATCAGGCCTTCAGCAAACAGCCCTTCCAGGGTATCGACGAGGGACGCATGGTCCAAGCCGTGGCCGGGCTTGGTGAAGATCTCCTCGATGCTGCTCGCGGCCAGGTAGGTGAGAGGCCAACCTCCCACCACGACCAGTTCGAGTACCCAGTATTCAGCTCGCGTAAATCGTGGCTGCATTGTCTTCGCTGCCTCGATCATTTGCTCTCGGTCCGCTCGACCTTGAAGAGGCTCACGCCGGGCGCACCCGCCTGCGCCTGCTGGACCACACGGACGAACTCTGCCACCTCCGTACGGCGGAGTTCGGCGAGGCGGTCAAGGGCTTGCCGAAAGAGGGGCGATTGCGCCACGACGCGGCGTTCTTCCTCTGTGGTGGCAAGGCGGTAAAATAGACCGTCCGGCGTAAAGAGTTTATTGCTTAGGAGAATGGCACTCGTCTCGTTCGCCAGTGCTTGACGGATCTGATCCTCGAGCTGTTCGCGCTCCGTCATCTTCCACTCCTCTCATTTCAAGAAGCGAACCTCGATGTGGCGCTGCACCTCAAGGTAAATCGCTTCCTGCTTGGTCTTCCCCTTGAAGTCGAGCAGGATTTGCTCCAGCTCAGGCAAGCGGGCCTCCTCCAGAATGAGAGCAAAGGCCTCGCTTTCATCCAAAGATTGTGTCCCGTCGGCCATCTGGTACGCCCCTCTTATGTAACCGAGGGATGTCCAACCCACAAAATGGAGATAGAGTTCCATTTCGAGATCTTTAAGTTCCCCGGCCAGATCTCGACCATCGGTATCCCGCAGTGGGATGTAGAAGACCGCTTTTACCTGCGCCATTGTACCTCCCGCGCAATGGCGGCCGAAGGCCTCTCAGCCTGTTGTAACCGTCTCGTCGAGGTTCAGCACCACGTTGGCGATCACCGCCCAGGATGCCAGTTCGGCCGCGTCCAGCTTCTCGTCGCGCTTCGACTCGCCGACGCCCAGCAGCTTCAGTGCCGCCTGGTGATCCTTGCGGTAGACGGCCAGCTGCTGCTCGTAGACGCGACGCAGCACCGCCAGCTCCTCCGCACTTGGCTTCCGCGCTGTCGTCAGGCGCAAGGCGAGGACGATGCGCTCGTCGGTCGTCTTTGCCTCCTTCATCAGCCGCTCGGCCAGCTTGCGCGACGCCTCGACGTACGTCGGGTCGTTCATCAGCACCAGCGCCTGCAAGGGCGTATTGGTGCGCGAGCGGCGCACCGTGCAGCTCTCGCGGTCGGGGGCGTCGAAGGTCAAGAGCGACGGCGGCGGTGAGGTGCGCTTCCAGAACGTGTACATGCCGCGGCGATACAGGTCGCGGCCGTGACTCTGCACGTAGAACTGCGCCGACCAGTTGCGGCTGTCGCCGCGCTCCGTCAGCTCGCGCCACAACCCCGGCGGCTGATAGGGGAACACGCTCGCCCCGCCGACCTCGCGCTCGAGCAACCCGCTCACCGCCAGCGCCTGGTCGCGAAGGTACTCCGCCGGCAGGCGGATACGGCCGCCGCGCCCCAGCAGACGATTTTCCGGGTCCCGTGCGTAGACTTCCGGCGCCACCGCCGACGCCTCCCGGTAGGTCGCCGATGTCATGATCAGTCGGACGATGTGTTTGACGTCCCAGCCACTGTCGACGAACTCGACCGCCAGCCAGTCAAGCAGTTCGGGGTGTGACGGCGGCTCGCCCTGCGATCCGAAGTCCTCGCTCGTCTTGACCAGGCCGACGCCGAAGAAGGACTGCCAGAAGCGATTGACCGCCACTCGCGCCGTCAGCGGGTTGCCGCGGTCGACCAGCCACTTCGCCAGCCCCAGGCGGTTCGCGGGTGCCCCGCTGGGCAGCGGCGGCAATGAGGCGGGAACGGCCGGCGTCACCTTCTCGCCGCGCTTGTCGTACTGCCCGCGGAGCAGCAGGAACGTCTCGCGCGCCTGTAGCATTTCCTGCATCACCATCGTCGTCGGGATCTGCTTGTCCACCTCCGCCCGACGCTGCCGCAACTTGGCGAGCGCTTCGGTGACGCGCTTGACCTCAGCCGCGTCCTTCTGCACTACCGGGTCTTTCAACCGCTGCTCGGCCTGGGTGATCGCGACAGCGAGGGTGTCGAGCCGTTGCTGCTGCGCCAGCGTCGGCGCCTTGACAAAGGGGGCCGCGTTGCCCTTCGAGCCGTCCAGGCCGTTCTCCGGCAAGTTGTAGAAGAACGCGTAGAAGCGATAGTAGTCTTTCTGAGTAAAGGGATCGTACTTGTGGTCGTGACACTGGGCGCAGGCGAAGGTGGCCCCGAGCCAGACCGTCGTCGTCGTGTTGACGCGGTCAACGACGTAGGCGTTGTGGTACTCCTGGGGGATGGCGCCGCCCTCGAAGTTAATCATGTGATTGCGGTTGAAGCCGCTGGCGACTTTCTGCGACAGCGTTGCGCCGGGGAGCAGGTCTCCCGCAATTTGCTCGATTGTGAACTGATCGAACGGCATGTTCTTGTTGAACGCGCCGATCACCCAATCGCGCCAGCGCCACATGTCGCGGCCGCTGTCGAGGTGGAAGCCGTGTGTGTCGGCGTAGCGGGCCAGGTCGAGCCAGTCCAGGGCCATCCGCTCGCCGTGGTGCGGACTGGCAAGGAGACGGTCGACGAGATGCTCGTAGGCGTCGGGACAAGTGTCGGCGAGGAAGGCGTTAACCTCGGCGGGCGTCGGCGGCAGGCCCGTCAGGTCGAGTGTGACGCGGCGAATCAGCGTCGTCCGGTCGGCCTCGGGGGACGGCTTCCAGCCGCGCGACTCGAGTCCCGCGAGGACGAAACGGTCGAGCCCGTTGCGCGGCCACGAAGCGTCGGCGACCTTCGAGAGCGCTGGTCGCCTGGGCGGAATGAGCGACCAGTGCGGTTGATATTCGGCGCCCTCCTCGATCCAGCGCTGGAGCAGTTCCTTCTGAGCGGCGGTGAGCTTCTTGTTGCTGGAGGGCGGCGGCATCCTGTACGGATCGCGCGACGACAGGATGCGGCGGACGAGATTGCTCGACGACAGCTTGCCGGGGACTATGGCACGGCGGCCCGACTCGGCGGGCTTCAGTGCCTCCTCACGCACGTCGAGGCGCAAACCGGCTTGGCGCTCTTTCGCGTCGGGACCATGACACTTGAAGCAGTTGTTGGAGAGGATGGGGCGGATGTCGCGGTTGTACTCGACAGGCGGCCCCTTCGCGACGGCGGCGGACTGCGCCAACAGCCCGCAGGTTCCGGCGAGGAGGAGCACGAGCGACAAAGGCCGGCGACCGGCGCGACGCGAGGAGGTCATCGGGACGGCTCCCGGTGGAGGTGGGTCAGGGACGATCGAGGGCACGGAAGGCGGACATCGAAGATCAATTCCTCTTAGTCTACCGGCCTGGAGAGGGGCGTTCAAGCAGGCGGAAGAGGCGGGCAGAGGGATCGCTCGCTCCGACCAGCCGCGCAGAGGACGGAGTCGTGTCCCTTGGCACCTCGGCGGTTTCCCACTACTCTTCTCTGCGACGGCAACGTTCCGAAACGAAAGGAAGGTGATCGCTGTGGGATTACGACCGCGAACGAAGGCGTCCAAGAAACGCCGCCTGAAGCTGAAAGAAGAGTGGCGGACAAAGCGCAAAGGCGTCGGCGTCGGCGTAGGCAAGCCGAAGCGCTGATCGGGTGGCGGCACGACGGCCGCGCTGACGAGGGGCACGCGGATGGCTACGATGGACACGGGATGAAAGGAGGCCGGCCGTGTCCGACTTGCCGTCGATCGTCGCTGTTACCGTGGATGACCAGCCCGTCTCGCTCCGCGACGTGCTGCACGCCTGGAAAGTCGCCGGGCACCTGGAGCGCCTGCTCGAGCAGGCGGTGCAGGACCGGCTGATCGCCGAGGCCGCTCGCGCGGAGGGAGTCGTCGTGACCGACGTGGAATTGCAGACGGCGGCCGATGCCTTCCGCAAGACACGCGGACTGCACAAGGCCTCGGACACCGAGGCCTGGCTCGCGGAACGCCGCCTCGGCGTCGAGGACTTCCAGACCCTCGTCGAGCGGCCGCTGCTGCGCCGCAAGCTGGCCGAGCACCTGACGCGCGGACAGGTCGAGCGCTACTTCGCGGAGAACCGCTCGCAATTCGACCGGGCGCGGCTGTCGCAGATCGTGGTCGGCCGCGAAGGCATCGCCTCGGAATTGATGGCACAGATCACCGAGGACGGCGCCGACTTCGCCGCCCTGGCTCGCAAGCACTCTCTCGACAGCGCGTCGGCGCCGGCGGGCGGTTCGCTCGGCGTGGTCGACCGCAAGAAGCTCAGCCCGTCTGTCGAGGCGGCCGTCTTTGGCGCCCGTCCTGGCGACGTCGTCGGCCCGTTCAAAACGGCGCAGGGCTTTCACGTCATCAAGGTCGAGGAGATCCTGCCCGCTCAACTCGACGACAAGACGACCGAGGCGATCCGCGATCGGCTCTTCGAGGACTGGCTGCGCCAGCGCCAGCGCCGCGCCCGCGTGCAGACGCCGCTGCTGGACCTCGTTTAGGGATGCCTGGCGTTTCCGAAGGAAGGATGCTTCAATCCATGGTCAATCGCAATCTGCTCGCTCAGTTCGACCTGCCCGAGGAGCAACTCCAGGAGGAGCTGGCCGCGGCCTTCGATCAGCCCGACTGGCTACCACCCGAGCACCAGCTGTTCGAGGTAAACAAGATCGTCAATGGCCGCATCATCCACGTGGTCGGTGACGAAGTGCTCATCGACGTCGGCTACAAGTCCGAGGGCGTCATCCCGCTCAACGAGTGGTATGACGAGGGCCTCGACAAGATCGTGCCGCCGCAGCCCGGCGATCCCGTCGAAGTGCTGCTGGAAGCCGTCGAAGATGAGTCCGGGGCGATCGTCCTGTCGTACCGGAAGGCGAAGCGTCAGAAGGAGTGGGAGTCGGTCATCAACCGGCACAAGGAGGGCGACGTTGTCAGCGGCATGGTCACCCGCAAGAT
>JACOUH010000014.1 GCA_016177925.1 Planctomycetota bacterium
CCCGTAGGACGGATTTCCAATCCGTCCGGACGGATTGGAAATCCGTCCTACGGGGACACCAAGTCCTGCCGGTCGCCTAGAAGCGTCGTGGCGGGAGAGGAGAGAAACGATGGCGATGAAGGGCTTCCCGCCTGTATTCCCTCGGCAAGGAAGACCCACACGAGCCCGAAGCGCCAACAAGGGCCGCCCTTGTTGGCGCTTCGGGCTCGTGTGGCTTTGCTTGCTTCTTCCGGGCTCGCATTGCTCGGCCGCCGACGGGAGCGTCGAGTCACTCGTAGGCCGCATCAAGGCCGTGCGCAAGGAAGGGGCCGGCAACCCGGACGCTGCCAAGGCCTGGCGCGAGCTGGTGCAACTCGGCCCCGCCGCCCTCATTGACATCCTGGCCGGGATCGACGATATCGACGCGGTCTCCGCCAACTGGTTGCGGTCCGCTGTCGATGCCATCGCCGAGCGTGAACTGAACGCGGGGCGAGCCCTGCCGGCCAAGGCGTTGGAGGCTTTCGTCACGGGCAGGAAACACTCCGGCGCGGCCCGGCGCCTGGCCTACGAATGGCTCGCCCGAGTGGACAAAACGGCCCCCTCTCGTCTGCTACCGGGAATGCTCAACGATCCCGGTCAGGAGTTGCGGCGCGACGCCATCGACTTCGCCCTGGAGAAGGCGCGCGCCCGGAAGGCCCCTGGCCAGAAGGAAGCCGCGGTCGTAGCGTTCAAGGAACTCCTGGCCGCCGCGCGCGATCCAGACCAGGTGGACGCTATCGCCAAGGAACTCAAGGAACGGGGCGTTGCCGTCGATTTGCAAACGCAGTTTAACTTCATCGGCAGGTGGCGGCTCCTCGGCCCGTTCGACAACACCAAAATGGCCGGCTTCGACAGAGCCTATCCGCCGGAACAACGCATCGATGTCCAGGCCGACCATGCAGGCAAGCATGGGAAGATTCGCTGGATCGAACACGCCACCGCCGATCCCTATGGGATGGTGGACCTGAATAACGCGCTCGGGAAAAACATGGGGGCGGTGGGGTATGCCCTGGCCGAGGTCGATTCGCCGTCCGAGCGGCGGGTGGAACTTCGCGCCGGCAGCAACAACGCGATCAAGATCTTCCTCAACGGCAAGCAGATTGTCTCCCGCGACGAATATCACCACGGGGTGCGTATGGATCAGTACGCCAGCGTCGGCACACTCAAGAAGGGTCGCAACCGAATCCTCGTCAAAGTGTGCCAGGATGAACAGACTGCTTCGTGGGCGCAGAGCTGGGGATTTCAGTTGCGGGTGTGTGATTCCCTCGGCGGCGCCGTGCCGATTCAAGTAGTCGGTGTGCGAAAACAGCGGGAACCTCAGCGATGAAAAAACTGCCGTTCTATCGCTCGTTTGTCGCTCTTGCCCTTGTTCTGCTTCTAAATCGCTCCTCGGATTGGGGCAAGTGGTCCCCTCGCGGCTGCGTGGCATGCTTGGGCGGCCCGCGCTGTCCGGGTGATCGACCCAGCCGCACAAGGCCGCCCAAGCATGGCACACCCCGGACCACTTTCCCTGCTGCAGGGAGCGATTTAGCCTCCGTGGCGAGAGGAGGCGATTGGCCGCAGTTTCGCGGGCCCAACGGGTCCGGCGTCTCTGTGGAAACGGGCCTGCCGATCGAGTGGGGGAAGGACAAGCACATCCGCTGGAAAGCGCCGCTACCGGGCCAGGGACACTCCAACCCGGTCATCGCCGGCGGCAAGGTTTTCGTCACCGCCAGCTCCGGTTTCCAGGAAAGCCGGCTCCACGTCCTGTGCCTGGACCAGGCCAGCGGCAAGCAACGGTGGCACCGGCAGTTTCGGTCGACCGGCAGTACCCTGTGCCATGCGAAAAGCAACATGGCCGCCCCCAGCCCGGTTACGGACGGCAAGGCAGTTTACGCCCTGTTCGCGACCGGGGACCTCGTGGCCCTCGACGGCGACGGAAACCTGCTTTGGTACCGCTCCCTGGCCCGCGATTATCCGACGCTCGCCAACAACGTCGGCATGGCCGCCTCCCCCGTGCTGTGGCAAGACATGTTAATCCTGCCCCTGGACAATGCCGGCGAGTCCTTTGTGGCCGGCGTCGATGTCAAGACCGGACAAAACCGCTGGAAAACGGCGCGAACTCGCGAGATCAACTGGGTTTCCCCGTTGCTCGTGCCGCAGGGCAACAACGCCCAGGTGGTGATCGGCGCGCTCGCGGAGCTAACCGCCTACGACGTCCACACCGGCAAGAAACTGTGGACCTATGCAGGCAATGGGTTTTCCAACACTTCCACGCCGGTGCTTGGCGACGGCCTGGTCCTGGCGGCCGGCGGCCAGTTCACTGCCGTGCGTCCGGGGACGGCGAAGGCCGGCCCCAAGCTGGTCTGGCAGACGAGTAAACTGCATCCCAACATCTCCTCGCCCTTGTACTATGACAAAAGGGTGTATTCTCTCAATCCTCCGAACATCCTGGTCTGCGCCAACGCGGCCGACGGCAAGGTCCTCTGGCAACAGCGCCTGGCCGAGGGAACCTACTGGTCGTCGCCGGTGGCGGCGGACGGAAAGATTTACGCGGTCAACGATGCCGGCACGACCACGGTGGTGCAAGTCGGCGACAAACCGAACGTCCTCGCCAGGAATGCCCTGGACGATCCGATTCTCGCCACTCCCGCGATCGCTGGCGGCTGCCTTTTTCTGCGTTCGGACCAGTACCTCTATTGCGTTTCCGGCGACCGAGAACGCTTCATTGAATAGGGCTAAAATCGGAAGCGGTGTTCGAGGCCCGCCTGCGCAAACGGCGGGTGTGCTGTCCACCAGGGTCGCCGCTCTTACAGAAGGAGTACTTCAGACCATGTTGCTCACGAAGCTCGAAACCGTGAGGGCGGTGTTCCTCGGCGTCGCCGTGGTCGTCGCCGGGACAGGGCTCGTCGCGATGCCCTCTGCCGCGCAGGCGGGGGAAGAACCCGAGCAAGCAGAGCGGTCCGGCAAGGTCACGCTCCTCCGCACGCCCGAGCGAGGCATCCAACCGCAGGCCGCGGTGGACGCCAAGGGCGTTGTCCACCTGATCTACTTCCGCGGGGTGCCCGGCAATGGCGACATCTTCTATGTCCGCTCCGACGACTGGGGCGCCCACTTCTCTCACCCGCTCCGGGTCAACAGTCAGCGCGGCAGCGTCATCGCGACCGGCAACATTCGCGGCGCCCACCTGGCGGTCGGTAAGAACGGCCGTGTTCACGTCGCGTGGATGGGATCGAGCAAGGCCGAGCCCAAGGGACCGTCGCAGACGACGCCGATGCTCTACGCCCGCCTGAACGACAAGGGGACGGCGTTCGAGCCGCAGCGGAACGTGATCCACGCCGCAGTGGGTCTCGACGGCGGCGGCTCTGTGAGCGCGGACGACGCGGGGAATGTCTGCGTCGCCTGGCACGCGCCCGAACCCGGAGACAGGGGCGAGACGAACCGGCGCGTCTGGGTGGCACGCTCGACAGACGAAGGCAAGACGTTTGCCCGCGAGCAACCTGCCTCGGAAGCGGGGACCGGGGTCTGCGGCTGCTGCGGCATGCGGGCTGGAAGCGCCCGCAAGGGGAACGTCTACCTGCTGTACCGCTCCGCCTCGAGCGACGAGGACCGGGACACCTACCTCCTGGCCTCGAAGGACCAGGGGAAAACTTTTACGAGTGATAAAATCCAGAATTGGAAGGTGAACGCCTGCCCGATGAGCAGCTTCGCGCTGGCCGAGGTCAAGGACGGCATCCTCGCCGCCTGGGAGACGGAGGGGCAGGTGTCCTGGGCTCGTATAGCGGAGAGCGGGAAGAGGTCTGAGCCGGTACACGCTCCGGGAGCGGGCAAGGGCCGCAAGCACCCGGCCGTGGCGGGAAACATCCGGGAAGAGACAATCCTTGTCTGGACGGAGGGGATGGGCTGGAACCGGGGTGGTGCCGTGGCCTGGCAGGTGTTCGACCGGGACGGCAAACCGACGGCCGAGAAAGGGAGAACCGACGGCGTGCCGACCTGGAGCCTCGTGACCGTCTTCGCCCGGCCCGAGGGCGGCTTCACGATCATCTACTAAGGCGAGCGGCAGGAAATGATCTACCTGTAGGACGGATTTCCAATCCGTCCGGACGGATTGGAAATCCGTCCTACGGGGACACCAA
>JACOUH010000402.1 GCA_016177925.1 Planctomycetota bacterium
GACGACCATCTTGCAGCGCACCTTGGCGGCGATTTGCTCGGTGACCTGGCCCTCCAGCGCCGCCGGGATCAGGATATCGACCGGAAGCTGCAGCAGCTCTTCGTTGGTAACGTCGTCGTGCTCGATGGGATGCTCGGCGAGGATGCCGCCATCCGCGCGGTGGGCGTAGAGCGCCTCGATATCGAGGCCGTTGGGGTTGTAGACGCCCCCGTGCGAGTCGCTCACGGCGACGACCTTAGCCCCGGCCTGCGCCAGCAGCCGCGCCGTCACGGAGCCGACGTTGCCGAAGCCCTGCACGGCGACCGACGTCCCTCGCAGGCTGAGCCGCTGCCGTTTGCAGGCTTCGGCCGTGGTGTAGGCGACGCCGCGGCCCGTGGCCTCGAGACGGCCGTAGCTCCCGCCCAACTCCACCGGCTTGCCCGTGACGACGCCGGGGACGGAGTGCCCGTGCTGCATGCTGTAGGTGTCCATGATCCAGGCCATGATGCGGCCGTCGGTGCCGACGTCCGGCGCCGGGATGTCACGCTCCGGGCCGATGATGATCGAGATTTCGGCGGCGTAGCGGCGCGTCATGCGCTCCAGCTCGCCCTCGGAGAGGCTGCGCGGGTCGACAGTGACGCCCCCCTTGGCGCCGCCGTAAGGGATGTTGACCAGGGCACACTTCCAGGTCATCCACATCGCCAGGGCGCGAACCTCGTCGAGGTTAACCATGGGGCTGTAGCGCAGCCCGCCCTTCACGGGGCCGCGCGCCTCGTTGTGCTGTACGCGGTAGCCCGTAAACACACGCGTCGTGCCGTTATCCATGCGCACCGGGAAACGCACCGTAAGCTCCCGCTTGGGGCTGGCGAGGATCTCTGTCAGCCCCGCGTCGAGGTCGAGCATAGTGGCGACGCCACGCAACTGGCTCTGAGCGGTCTCGTAGGCGCTTTCGGGTTCGGCGACTTGGCTGGTCATGGGGCACCCTCCTCAGAGAGAGTACCGGCTAATCGGCAACTAGCAACTTGCAACTAGCAACTGGGGAGCCCGAAGGGCGACTGCAGGGCCCCTAGTTACTAGTTACTAGTGTAGTGTCTCGCTTTTAATCAGCCATTGCTGCCAAGGCAGCACGGCCCCGTCGGACCTTCTCAAGTATCTGCTCGGCTGTGGCTGTCCATACGAAGGGCTTGGGGTCGGCGTTGTTGGCTTCTAAGTAGTCCTCGATGGCTGCAATGAGGGTGGGCACCGAGGAGAAGACGCCGCGGCGGAGCGCCTTGTCGGTCAATTCGCGGAACCAGCGCTCCACGAGGTTAAGCCAGGAGCTCGATGTTGGTATGAAGTGCAGATGAAAGCGGGGGTGCTTCGCCAGCCAGGCCTCAACATCCTCATGGGTGTGAGTGCCGTAGTTGTCCAGGATCATGTGGACGGCCAAATCCGCGGGCACCTCGCGGTCGACCCCGCGGAGGAAGCGCAAGAACTCGCCGTGGCGATGGCGTGGCAGACACTGGCCGATCACCAAGCCAGTGAGCACGTTGAGGGCGGCGAAGAGGGTGGTGGTGCCGTTGCGCTTGTAGTCATGCGTCATGGTGCCGGCGCGTCCTTTTTTCATGGGCAGCGACGGCTGGCTGCGGTCGAGGGCCTGAATCTGGCTCTTCTCGTCCATGCACAGCACGACCGCTTTATCGGGCGGGTTAAGGTAGAGCCCGACCACGTCGAGGAGCTTTGCCTCGAACCGGCGATCATTGGACAGCTTGAACGTCTCGACGAGATGGGGCTTGAGGCCGCGTGCGGACCAGATCCGCTGAACGGTGGCCGAGCTTACCCCCTGCGCCTTGGCCATGGAACGGCAGCTCCAGTGAGTCTCGCCGGGCGGCTTGGTGTGCAAGGTAGCCTCGACGATCGCCTCGACCTTCTCTGCCGGAATCGAGGGCTTACGCCCGCGTCCTTTGCGCACCTTGCCCAGCTTGGTCAACCCCTCTTCGCCGAACCGTGACCGCCAGCCCGCCACACTCGACGGCGACACAGCCAAGCGCGCGGCAATAGCAGTGTTGGCCATGCCCCGCCCCGCCAGCAGCAGGGCCTTCGCCCGGGTCACCTCCCGGTGCGCTGCCGTATGCGAC
>JACOUH010000403.1 GCA_016177925.1 Planctomycetota bacterium
GACGATGCCATCGGGCCCGACTCGCTCGCGCGTCGCCTTGATGGCGTTGACCATGCGACTGATGTCGGACGGGTTGCCGGAGTGGTCGTAGATGCCGTGTGGCGGGACCTTGTGCGCCTTGTCCGTTGGGTAGACGCGGATCTTGTCGCGCGTCGGCCCGCCGAGGAGCCGGCGGTGCCGGGCAACGTCGAGGTATTCAAACGCCTGAAAGAACAGATCCCGATCCCGCTGGCGGCCGGCGAACGCGATCGGACCATCTGGGAGTTTGCCCCCTACCTGCACGAGCGCTGCCTCGACATCGTCCAGCCGGACGTCGCCCACACCGGCGGCGTAACGTCGATGAAGAAGATCGCGATACTCGCCGAGGCGTACCAGGTGCCGCTGGCGCCGCACTGCACGACGTCACCGCTGGGAGCCAGTGCCAGTCTGCACGTCGCGGCATCGATCCCGCTGCTCTTGATCCACGAGACGGCGATGAACGCGATCGAGTGGGGTGAGCAGTTCCTACGACGGACGTGGAAGGTCGACAAAGAGGGATATGCGTCGCTGCCGGAGGGACCGGGGCTGGGGGTGGCGGTCGACGAGAAGGCGATGGCGCGCGTCGCGGCCGAGCCGAAGGTCAAGTTCGTGTGGCCCATCATGCGCTTGCGTGATGGCTCGGTGGCCGACTACTAAGCTTCGCCCGGCTGGCGTTCAAGGGCGGTTCATTCTTCGCGGAGTAACTTTCGCGCCTTGTCGGGGTGCTCATCGAGGTGCCAGGCCAGGGCGGCGAAGAAGGTCTGGATTTGTCGGCGTTAGGCAAGGCCGCGTGTGGCTACGGTGACACAGCCGACGCCTACCTGCGTTGGTGAAGGCGTAGGCGGTCGCGGGCAGCGCGTGCCTCGCGCGTTAGTCGGGCGTCCTCGGCGCCGGCGGCGAGAGACTCCAGCAGACGGAGTGCCTCCGCCGTGCCGACCCGTTCCAGGACGTGGACGGACCGGAGCTGTCGCAGGGCTTCGGGCTCGCGGACCCACGGCCGCACATCGGCCAGGAGCGACTCCAGCCGCGTCTTCGCCTCGTTGGAGGGCTTGTCCTGGAGGGCGTTGCGCAGGGCGGGTTCCGCCAGTTCGCCCAGCCGCGCCAACTCGCCGGTGGCCTTCTGCCGCGTGGCGAAGGCGCGGGCATCGAGGTCGCGGATGAGGCGCCGGACTTGTCCCTCGTCGATTTTCGCGATCGGCTTCAGATGTTTCTTGAGGAAGCCCACTGCTCTGTCTCCGGCGCCGGCGAGAGCAACGACAGAGGGAAGGGACTTGTCGGGGTCGCCCGCACCGAGCGCCTCCCACAGGCGATCAAGTTCCTTGTCGCCGAGGTCCTTCGCCGCGGCCGGCTTAACGAACTTGCGGACGTCCCATAGCAGGATGGTGGTGTCGAAACCGCCCGAGGCGAGCGTGCGGCCGTCCGGAGCGAACGCAACGGACGTGACGCCGCCGTCGTGTCCTTCCAGCCGGACAAGTTGCTTGCCGGTGAGCACGTCCCACAGCCGGACCGTGCCGTCGTGGAGCCCCGCCGAGGCAAGGGTCAGCCCATCCGGGGAAAAGGCCGCCTGGGCAACGGCGCTGCCGTGGCCGATGGCAGGCACCTGCGGGCGGCCCTCGATCTCCTCACCGTCGATGACACGCAGGAGCCGGCCGGTCGCCACGTCCCAGACGTGGACCGGAGTCGTGGATACGTTGACGGGCCGCGGGACGGTGGCGAGCAGCCGGCCATCGGGCGACAGGGCCACGCTCTTGCACCCGAACTTGTAGGGCAGGTCGATGCTCCCCAGCAGGCGGCCACTGGTGACGTCCAGGAAGGACAGGGCCTTGAGGCCGCACCCGACGGCCGTCCGTCCCTCCGGCAGCGCCAGAATACAGTCGCTGTAGTCGGTAACGCGCTCGGCTTCGGGCCGGAACCCGAGCAGCGAGATCGGCTTGCGGTCCTTCACCGACCAGACGCGCACGCCCCGGTTGCCCGTGACGAAGAGGGCCTTGACGTCGGCCGAGAAGCTCAGCGCGCCGACGACCGTGGTGGGGTCGGGCAGGTCGAAGAGGAGTTTGCCACTGGCAACATCCCATATTTGCAGCGGGTTCTTGTTCGCGTAGGCGAAGGTGGCGGCCGTTTTGCCGTCGGGCGCCAGCGCCAGGGGGCCGCGCCGCTCCATCCGGGGATCGCCGGAGCCGCCCCCGCGGGACGGGGCGAGCCGGTGGCGTTCCTTGCTCGAGCGTGGGTCCCAGGTGTAGAGGCTGCCGTCGCCAGCGAGGGAAATGAGGGTGCGGCCGTCGGGAGTGAAGGCGAGCTGATGGATGACGGTCGTGTGCCCGGGCCCGAGGCTCGCCTGCTCCCAGGTGGCCGTATCCCAGGTGCGGATGGCATCCTCACAGGCCGCGACCAGCCACTTACCGTCCGGCGTGAAGGCAACCTGCCTGACGTAGGCGCCGAACCCCTGGAGCCTGCGGAGGGGCTTGCCGGTGGTCAGTTCCCACAGTTGAATATCGCCCACCCCTCCCGCGGCCAAGATCTTGTCGTCGGGCGAGATGGCAAGCGTCCCCACGAGGGACGTCACGGGAAGCCGCCGGAGCAGTTTTTTCGAGGCCACCTCCCACAGGAAGGCTGCCTTGTCGCCAAAAACCATGGACGAACCCGAGGCGAGAAGCTTGCCATCGCGAGAGAGCGTCAGGCAACGAATGGGGTCCTTGTGTCCTACCAACGTGCCAACCAGTTTTCCTGTACCGACGTTCCAGAGGCGGATGTTCGTATCTCGGTTTCCGTGGCCTCCGCCGGAGGCGAGAAGGTTTCCATCCGGGGAAAACACGACAGCGTAAATCGGTTCTGTGTGCCCCTCCAGTTGCCGGATCACCTCGCGGGTCTTCGCATCCCAGAGAAGGAGCACGTTCCTTGCGGTCCCTGAAGCGAGCAGCTTGCCGTCGGGAGAATAGGCGAGGGCATGGACATCCCCATTCACCAACTCCGACGCGAAGACATCGGCGCGTCTGCCGTCGGCGCTCCAACGGACGATCCGGTTGGGATGAGGAAAGCGCGGGGCCATCACTATATCCTTGCCATCGAGCGAGAAGGTGATGGCTTCAACGTTACTCCTTATTTCTCCCAGTTCCCGTATGCGCTTGCCCGTCGCGACGTCCCAAAGCTGGGCCTCGCCACTGGCTGCCATCGCAGCAACGAATTTCCCATCAGGAGAGATGGCGGCCTTCCGGAAGCTGCCGGAACTGCGGCGACGTAGCGTCCCGAATCGCAGGAGCACTTGTTCGGGAAGCGGGTCACCCGCCACGTCCACGCGGTTGGCAGCCGGCGCTCGTTGAGCGAGGTGTTCCGGCTCGGCGGCCACCGCATTGTGAGTTCCGAGAACGGCTGTTGCCAACAGAAGAGGAAAAAGGCATCGCATGGCGGAGGCTCCTGTCCCGAGCAACCGAAACGCATTTCGAGTTGCACAGCGAAAAACTGCTTGCGGCGAATCACCTCTCCACTCGGGTTCAGGTAAGCAATCCTCCCGCGGAGCTTAGGCGGTGAGGAAGAACGAGAATCCTCCTCACCGCCTTGTTGCGCGGACGTTAGTTGTGCTGGTTGTTCTGCCCGATCGTGTTGCCGCCGCGGTCGAACAGCCACCCCAAGACATTGGCGAAGCCCGGCGTGGCGTTCCCGTTGAGGTCGAGCCCGACGTAGTTGAAGTCGACTGTGTTGTTCGTGCCGACGAGATCGATGCCGTAACCCCGCGTGAACATTGTCCCGTTCGCGGAGATGTAGTTCCGTGCCGAGGCGTCCGACCCTCCGATGATGTTGTTGGACGAGGTGCCATCGACGTAGATGCCGTCGCCAGCGTTGCCGAAGTAATGTCCCAAAGCATCTATGCCGATGTAGTTGCCCTGGATCACCGTCCGCGTCGTGCCGAGCAACAGCGCGATGCCGTCGCCATACTGGGGGCCTCCGCTGCCCAGGTTGCCCGCGATGACGTTGCGAGCGCCGGCTGTGGTTCCGCCGATCGTGGTGTCGGTCGATCCGTTGACCGTGATGCCACCTCGGAGGTTGGCCGACCCAGGCTCACCATTGCCGGTCTCGTCCACGCCGATGTAGTTGCCCCAGACCGTCGTTTTCGAGGAGTCGAGGATGTAGAGACCCTCCTGCGTGTTGCCCGAGATGACATTGCGGTCGTCGGCGGTCGTGCCCCCCACCACGGTCTGGCTGGCGCCATTGATGAAGACACCGTTAGTGGTGTTGCCGCGAGGAGCGATGCCGTCCAGACCGGTCCCGATGAAGTTCCCAAGAACGTTGTTGGATACCGCACCGCTTCCTTCGATGTCCACCCCGGCCTTTGTGTTGCCGGAGATGAGGTTCCCCTCCCCGTAGCTGGCCCTCCCGCCGACCGCGTTCGACGGGGCGTCTACGATGTGGACCCCGTCGCCGCCGTTCGCCACGATGTTGCAGCCGCAGTGGTCGAGGCCGATGATGTTGCCGGACACGAAGTTCGAGGTTGTATCGGTCCCTTCGATGTGGACGCCGTCCAGGGCGTTGCCGGAGATGATGTTGTATCTGCCGTTGGTGTTTGTCTGGCCAATGCTGCTGGAGGCGCCGTCGTCGATGAGCACTCCGTTCTGGCCGTTCCCCAGGGCCTGCAGGCCGGACAGGTCGGTTCCGATGTAGTTGCCCACGACCACGTTGGCCAGGGTGCCGCTGTTCGTGAGATGGACACCGTTCTTCGTGTTGCCGGCGATGAGGTTTTCATCGGTGGACCCCAGAACACCGCCGATGGTGTTGTTGTTGGCGCCGTTATAGATCAGGACACCTTCGCCGCCGTTGGGCAGCGCTGCTGTCCCATTCACGTCGGTGCCAATCTTGTTCCCCTTGACGACGTTTCGCTGGGCGCCCGTCCCGTTGATGCCGATGCCGTCCCCGCCGTTGCCGGAGATCAGGTTTCCCACAGCACCGCCGATGATGTTGTCCGTTCCGTCGCTGATGGTGATGCCGTTAGTGCCGTTGGGCGCCGCCTGAGTCCCCGTCACGTCCGTCCCGATGAAGCAGTTCTGGACCTGGTTGGAGTTCCCTGCGATGTTAATCCCGACGGTGCTGAAGTTGCGGATCACCAGCCCACGGATCAGGCTGTTCGAGGCCTGGAGGTCGAGGCCGTTGGCGATCCCCTGGATGTTCGCCCCGCTCAGTTCAATCACAGGGCTCCCTGCGAAACCGGGCTGGGTGTTGCCGTCGATCATCACTGGGTCCGTGATGGGGGGAAGGGTCTCGGTCAGGGCGATGACGTAGGGGCCGGCGCCCGGGATCCTGA
>JACOUH010000404.1 GCA_016177925.1 Planctomycetota bacterium
AAGGCCGGCGCCCGGTTCGACCGATTCGGCATCGTCACGACCTGGGTGGACGGCAACAGCCAGACCCTCTACCTCGACGACCTGACCTACACATACAAGCAGGAATAGCGACGGGAAAGCTCAGTTCGCCAACCACTCGGGCAGCTCCATTCCGATCCTGCCCGACGGGAAGCCGATCCACGAACTGATCGAGGGCTGATACGACATGCTGGGGATTCGTTGCCGTAGGTCCGGGTCGTCCGGCCACGGACTCGCCTGCGCTGTGCTCTCCGGCGGCGCTACGGGAATACGCCTTCAGGCTCTGCGTCCGGGGCCTGTTGCCCACCGCCGGTCCCATGTCCCGGCGCAGCGGTTCCCTGCTTCCACGGTACTAAAGAGCCGCACAGAACAGGGAAAGTGGTTGTGGGTGTGCCATGCTTTCGCGGCCCGCGCTGTCGGGGACAAGGACCCAGCCAAAGAAGGCCGCGAAAGCATGCCACCCCCGACACTTCACTTTCCCTCTTGCGGGGAGCTATCTAGCGCCGGGCAGCGCTGCACGACCTCGGGGCCGTGGACCGCCTGCCCGAGTTGGTCACCCCGCCTGCAACAGCCGTCCAGACGACCGCCGCGGTCCTCCGCGCCACGGGCACGGACATCACGCCGGCCGATTTGGGACCAACGGAGTCCGGTTTGGTTACCGACCGGGTTCCAGAGGCCCCTGCCGTGTCCCGTCGTCTGCCGCCGCAAGCGAGGGGTGACGCAGTGTCAGGGGAAGCCTCCCCAGAAACGACGAAACCCCAGATTTCTCCAGGGTTTGAAGTGTCCTGTCGCGAGGGTGGGTGACCGGACTCGAACCGGCGACATCCTGATCCACAGTCAGGTGCTCTAACCAACTGAGCTACACCCACCATTCTCTCCTATCCTAACGGAGACACGGGAAATGACAAGCCCTGTTGCCGTCCCCGGGACGCGTCGCGGACAGCACCAACATCCCCGGCAGCGGGCTCGAAAACTGCTATCATGAGGACAACAAACGTGCCGGCCCGGTTCCCCGGCACCACGACCGACTCCCACTCCCGGCGACCGATGACAGTGCCTCGTCCTCCTCGTGTCGTTCTCGCCAAAGTCGGCCTTGACGGCCACGACCGCGGCATCAAGGTCGTCGCCCGGGCCCTCCGTGACGCCGGCATGGAGGTCATCTACGCGGGGCTGTGGCAGACGCCCGAAGCCGTCGTCCGCGCCGTCGCCGACGAGGACGCGGACTGGGTTGGCCTCAGTCTCCTCAGCGGCGCTCACATGACGCTCGTGCCGCGCGTCCTCCAACTGCTCCGCGACGCCGGCCTCGATCACGTCGGCGTCCTTGTCGGCGGCATCATCCCCGAGGACGACGTCCCCCAACTCCTCGCCCTGGGCGTTGCTCGCGTCTTCGGCCCCGGCACGCCCCTGCCCGAGATCGTCGCCTTCCTGAACCAGCACCCTCTCGGCGGAGACGCGGAGCGATGTCTTGGGTAACTCTCCTCGAACGCTTCCGCCGCGGGGATCGCCTTGCCCTGAGCCGGCTCCTCAGCCTCCTCGCCCGCGGCGAACGATCCGACGAGATCCTCGGCCGCCTTGACCCGACACCGCGGGGTACCCGCGGGAGCGGGTCGCCCGCTCGGGTCGTCGCCCTGACCGGAGGAGTTGGTGTCGGCAAGAGCAGCCTCACCGGCAAACTCATCGAGGCCGTTCGCCCCGCTGGCACAGGAGGCCCGCCCGGCCTCTCCGTCGCGGTCCTCGCCTGCGACCCCCAGAGTCCCCTCTCCGGCGGCGCCCTCCTTGGCGATCGCTTCCGGATGCCCTCCCAGCCCGACGACGGCGTCTTCATCCGCAGCCTCGCGACGCCCGGCGGCCAGGGTGCCCTCGCCGAACATCTCGATCACATGATCCGCCTCCTCGAAGCCTTCGGCTTCGACCTGATCCTTGTCGAGACCGTTGGCGCCGGCCAGGGCGATACCTCCGTCCGCGACCTTGTTGACGTCGTCGTCCTCCTGCTGCAGCCCGAAACCGGCGACGATCTGCAGTGGGAAAAGGCCGGCGTGCTCGAGGTCGCCGACCTCATCGTCGTCCACAAGGCCGACCTGCCCGGTGCCGCCAACGTCGAGGCCCAAGTCCGGTCGATGCTTGCGCTCGGCGGCCGCGACGCTCCACCTGTCTTCCGCGTCAGTGCCCGGACCGGCGCCGGCATCGCGGAACTTCTCGACACCCTCCTTGCGCAGCCGCTGCGCAGGAAGGAGTGCGACCGGGCCGACGACCTGCTCCGGCTTGCGCGGGACACGTTGACCACGCGCTTCAGCCGGGCCCGCACTGCACAGGACGCGGAACTCCAGGGACTGCTCGGGCGCTGGCAGCGGGGAGAGTTGTCCGCCGCACAGGCCGCCTCGGAATTGCTTCGCTTGCTGGCTCAGCAGCAGGGGTCAGGGGTCAGGGATCAGGGGTCAGCCGGAGGCCCTTCTTCTCTGACCCCTGACTCCTGACCCCTACTCAGGGCGTGGCCCCGCCTGGCGGACAGCCTCAGGTACGGCATCGGCGTAGTTTTTGAAGTTCTCGCGGAACAGCCCTGCCAGGGTGCGGGCACGCTCGTCGTACGCTTCCGGGTCGGGCCAGCTGTCGCGCTGGTGCAGCATCTCCGGCGGTACGCCCGGACAGGCTACCGGCACCTCCACTCCGAAGACCGGATTCGGGCTGAACGGCACCTGGTCCAGCGCTCCGTCCAGCGCCGCATGAACCATCGCCCGGGTGTATGCCAGCTTGATGCGACTGCCCTCGCCGTAGGGCCCGCCCGTCCAGCCGGTGTTGATCAGCCACACCGTCGCGGCGTGCTCGCGCAGTTTCTCGCTGAGCATGGCCGCATAGCGCGTCGGGTGCAGCGGCAAAAAAGGTGCCGCGAAGCAGGTGCTGAAGGTCGCCTCCGGCTCGACCACGCCTGCCTCGGTGCCCGCCACCTTGGCGGTGTAGCCGGAGAGGAAATGGTACAAAGCCTGCTCGGGCGTCAGCCGGGCGAGCGGCGGCAGCACCCCGAAGGCGTCGCAGGTCAAAAAGACGACGTTGCGCGGATGCCCGCCGCGGCCCGACGGCTCGACCGCGTCGATGAAGTCGACCGGATAGGCGGCGCGCGTGTTCTCGGTGTGGCGGTCGTCGTTGAAGTCGGGACGCCGCGTCTTGGGGTCGAGGACCACGTTCTCCAGCACACAACCGAAGCGGATCGCGTTCCAGATTTGCGGCTCGCCCTCGGCACTCAGGCGGATGCACTTGGCGTAGCAACCGCCCTCGATGTTGAACACTCCCTCATCCGACCAGCCGTGCTCGTCGTCGCCAATCAGCCGCCGCGACGGATCGGCCGATAGCGTCGTTTTGCCCGTGCCGGACAGGCCGAAGAACAGGGCCGTGTCGCCCTTGGGCCCAATGTTCGCCGAGCAGTGCATGGGGAAAACGCCCTGCTGAGGAAGCAGATAATTGAGCACTGAGAAGACCGATTTCTTAATCTCGCCCGCGTAGTGCGTGCCGCCAATCAGGACAAGGCCGCGCGCCAGGTTCAGCACGATGAACGTGTCGCTGCGCGTGCCGTCGACGGCCGGATCGGCGCTCATGCCGGCGGCGGCCAGGATGGTCAGGTCCGGGGCCGGGGCACCCGCGTCCGCGGGTCGCGGCAGCTCGCCGGCCGGAGGGCGCAGCAACAGGCACTGCGCAAACAGAGCATGCCAGGCCAACTCGGCGACAACGCGGACGCGAAGCCGGTGCCGCGGGTCGGCGCAGGCCCAGCCGTCCAAGACAAACAGGTCGCGGCCCTGCAAGTAGGCCCGGACACGGTCGTGCAGGCGGTCGAAGACGGCCGGTTCGAGCGGGCGGTTGATCGGTCCCCACCAGATCTGCTCGCGGTACGACGGGTCGGCGACGAGGAAGCGGTCGCGCGGCGAACGGCCGGTGCGAGCGCCGGTGTACGCAACCAGGGCGCCGCGGTCGGAGAGGATGCCCTCGCCGCGCGCCAGGGCCAGCTCGATCAGCTCCGACGCCGACAGGTTGTCGCGAACGCGGCCCGGATTGATCAGACCCTGCCCGCGCAGGTCGACGACTGGCCCGTCGCCCGTCGCCCCGTTGCCGTCCGCCGGGGCAGGAGCACCCGCGCCGGCGGTTCGGGGGGGGACCGCTGTCGGGAGGTCGCTACGCATGGCTGGGACTCCTCCGTCTCTGGAAGCGGGGACAGCTCGGCCGACCCGGCAAGAGGGACCATGTCATTATAAACGCCCTGGGATTGCCGGGCAGGCCGGCGCCCCCGCGCCAGCGGGTCGGCCGCTCTCGGCTACCGCGCGAAATACCGGCCTTTCTTCACCCCCCGCCGAAGATTTCGCCTTTTCTTCTCAGAAGAAATGAGATAAGATTTTACAGTTAGAGTGTGTTTCCGAGGTTGAGCGGCACCATACGGCTGCACCACATTCCGCGTTCAACGCGGTCGGATCGCGCTTCGCGAGAGTTCGACGCTTCTGCCTGAATTGTCAAAGGAGTGACATCTACCTCATCCAGGGGAGCAGAAGTCTCTGAGGCGACACGATGTCGCCTCCCGGCTTCCCCCCGCGCTGCCGCCCAGGAATTTTACCCTCTGATCTGACACTCACTTGCTCCGTTTCGACCCACGCAGGCGTTCTTCCTGCTGTGGCACCCTCTCGGTGCGCATCTTGCGGACCGAACCGGGACAGCGTCACCCCTCCCTCTCTTTGGAGGCGCGCACATGATGCCCATCACCCGCTCCCCCCTTCTGCTCCCCTCATTCGTAGTCGCCACCGGTGTCCTTGCCGTCGGCGGCGTTCTCTTCTGCATGACCCCGGGCCATCCTCCCGAGCCCCGACAACAACCGCCCGCCAACGGAGGCGCCGCCCGCAAGGCCGAACCGTTCTGGCAGGTCGACGACGTCAAGCCCGGTATGAAGGGCTTTGGCCGGACCGTCATGAAAGGCACCAAGGTCGAAACCTTCCAGGCCGAGGTCCTCGGCGTCCTGAAGAACACCAGCCCGGGCCGCGACATGGTCCTGTGCCGGCTTGCCGGCCTCGACCTCGAGCGGACCGGCATCATCGCCGGCATGTCGGGTAGCCCCGTCTACATCGAGAACAAGCTGCTCGGCGCTGTCGCCTACGGTTGGGCGTACGGCAAGGACCCCATCGCCGGCATTACGCCGTTCTGCCAGATGCAGGGCTTTGCCGAGTCCTACGAGCGCCGCGACCTTGCCGAACAAGGTAAGCTTCCTCCCCCCGCCAGCCGGCCCCCCGGCGGGGCGAGCCTGCCGACCGGCCGCAGCCGCCGGCACACGCTGCCGGCCCCTGTCGCCGCCGGCGCATCGATCTTCGACAGCGTGACCGTATCGCAGGACACCGAGGACGAGGGCGGCAAGGACAGGGACGAATTGTGGCTGACCCCGCTGCGCACGCCGCTGGCCGCGACCGGCTTCACCGCACACAGTCTGAAGATGCTGCGCGAGCGGGCGCCGGGCCTTGGCCTGGTTCCGGTGCAGGGTGGCGGGGCGGGAGCCAAGCTCCTCGAGGCGGCGCAACAGGTCGTCCTGGAGCCTGGCGGGCCGCTAGCCATCTCGCTGATCCGTGGTGACTTCGACCTGTCCGGCATCGGCACGGTTACGCACATCGAGGGCAACCGCGTCTATGGCTGGGGCCACCCGTTCATGAGCCTGGGCGACTGTGACTTCCCGCTGATGACTGGCTTCATCCACACGGTCTATCCGCGGCAGACGGTCAGTTTCAAGATCGGCTCGCCGCTGCGGCCGGTCGGCGTCATCAACGCCGATGTCAGTACCTGCATCGCCGGCTGGCTGGGCAAGCAGCCCGACCTGATGCCGATGAAGATGACCGTGGTCCGCAGCGAAGACAGCGCTCCCCGCACGTTCAACGTGGAATTGGCCCGCCACAAGGCGCTGCTGGCGTCGCTGGTCTACACCGCCCTGACCAACTCCGTCGACATGGAAGGCGAAATGCCCGAGGAGATGACCGCCGACATGCAGGCGCGCATCGAGGTCGAGGGGCACGCGCCGCTGCTCATCAAGGACACGTTCTCCGGCTTCTCCGGCGGCCGGGCCCCGCAGGCGCTGTATGGGCAGGTGGCGTCGGCTGTCAGTCTGCTGGCGCAAAATCCCTACCGCCCGCTGCGCATCAACCGGATCGAGTGCGAGACGACCATCCACGCCGGCCGCCGGAGTGCCGACATCGAGGCCGTTGAGCTGGCCTCCGAGGTCTATGCACCCGGCGACACGCTGCGAGCGAAGGTCTTTGTCCGCCCCTACAAGGGACAGTTGCAGACCGTCCGCGTGGCGCTGAAGCTGCCCGAGGACCTGCCCGAGGGGCGCTACACGGCGACCCTGTGCGACGACCTGTCGTCCGTGCGGCAGGACATCCGCGATATTCCCTCTCTGAATAACCCGCAAAACATCGACCAGATCGTCGACATGGTGCGGACGCAGCTGTCGGCCAAACGCAGCAACCTGGTCGTGCGCGTGCCGCTGGGCACGACGGGGGTGTCGTTGGGCGGCAAGGACATGCCGCAGTTGCCCGCCAGCATGGTGCAGATCTTGGGCAACAGCCGTCGCACCGGGTCGCAGACGATCAGCAGCGCCCTGACGTCGCACCGCGCCACCGACTGGATCATCCAGGGGCAGGAGTCCGTCTCCTTCCGCGTCGCCAAGGACCGCAAGATTACCGACTGACGGCACGAATCTACCAGTGGGCACCTGGCGAACGGCCGGCGTATGGCGAACGGCCGGCGTAAGCCGGCTGGTGCCCCAACAACCTCTGGCTGGGTGACTCACCAGCCGGCTTACGCCGGCCGTTCGCCAGGTGCCCAATAAAGGATGATTGCCATGCGCCGAATACTGCTCCCCGCCCTGGCCCTCACGCTGCTGTACACGCCCGCCGTGTGGGCGGCCAAGGTCAAGGTCTGGCACCAGCATCGACCCGCCCATTTCGACAAGGCCCGCCTCCATCGCGCCGTCGTCAGCAACGAGGGCACGCTGCGGCTGTCGAAGCAACTGAAACCGTTCGCTGGCCTGGAGGCGACCCACGTCTGGGATGTCGTCGAGGACAAGAAGGGCAACCTCTACGCCGCCACCGGCGACGGCGGCAAGATCTACCGCGTGACGGCTGAAGGTAAAGTGTCGGTCGTCCACACCAGCGACGACCCGCAGGTCCTGTGCCTGGCGCTGGCACCAGACGGTGCCGTCTACGCCGGCACCGGGCCTACTGGCCGTGTCGTCCGCCTCGGCCCCGACGGCTCGGCGAAGGTAATCAACGACAGCCTCGGTGGCTATGTCTGGTCGCTCGCCGTCGATGCCAAGGGAGAGAACCTTTACGCTGGTACCGGGCCGAAGGGACGCATCTATCGCCTGTCGCCCCAGGGCAAGGCGAGTGTCTTCTACGCGACCAAGCAGGAGCACGTCCTGTGCGTGGCGGTCGGGCCCGACGGGCAGGTCTACGCCGGCAGCGACAAGAACGGGCTGGTCTACCGCATCGACGGCAAGGGCAAGGCATTCGTCCTCT
>JACOUH010000015.1 GCA_016177925.1 Planctomycetota bacterium
ACCACGAACACGACGCGGAGGACGCCTTCCAGGCGACGTTCCTCGTCCTGGCGCGGAACACGGGGGCGATCCGCAAGCGCGAGACGGTGGCCAACTGGTTGCACGGGGTGGCCTATCGAACGGCCCTGAAAGCGAAACGTAGCGCAGCCCGGCGACGCAACCACGAGGCACGGCTTCGGCTCACTTCTCCCCGGGCGACGGCCAGCCCGACGTGGGATGAAGTGCAGGGCGTCCTGGATGAGGAGATCCAACGCCTGCCCGAACCGTTCCGCGCGGCGTTCGTGTTGTGCGTGTTGGAAAGCAAGACTGTGCCGGAGGCCGCCGCGGAACTGGGATGCAAGAAAGGTACGGTGTCGAGCCGGCTAACGCGAGCGCGGCGGCGGCTGCAGCAACGACTGGCACGGCGTGGCATCACGCTGACCGCGCTGCTGGCGGCGCTGTCGCTCACGGAACCTGCCGGCAAGGCAGCCATGCCGAGGCAACTCGCGCGGGCAGCCATCCGTTCCGGGCTCCTGGTCGCGGCCGATTCGCCGGCCGCTGCCGTGATTCCCAGCCGTGTCGCCGCGCTCGCGGCAGGAGTGACCCGAGCCATGCTCCTGACGAAGTCCAGACTTTCCACGGTCGTAATGCTTGCCCTGGGCGTGTTGGCCGCCGGCGCGGGCTTGGCGGCCCGTCAAGCGCGGGGGGCCAAGGAGCCGGACGAGGCCGCCGCGAAACCGCAAGCAACCGCCAAGCCGCAAGTGGCGCCGAAGGCGGGCAACGACAAGCAGACCGTCACCTACAGCGGCCGTGTCCTCGGGCCGGACGGGCAGCCCGTGGCCGACGCAAAACTGTATCTGACGCTGTCGTGGAGCTACGTCAAGCGACCCTCTCCGTCGCCCGCCTATGCATCGACCGGACCGGACGGTCGCTTCCAGTTCACGGTCCCGAAGGCGAAGTTCGGCGATTCTGCAACCACGCTCGCGGCCACGGCGGCAAACCATGGCGTCGCCTGGGTGGACGTTCCGATGCGCGGCAAGCGGGAGAACCTGACGCTTCAACTGGTGAAGGACGTCCCAATCAATGGCCAGGTCGTGGATCTCCAGGGCCGCCCCGTGCGCGGCGTCACCGTTCGGCTCCTGCACATCCGGGCCGCCCCGAAAGAGGACCTCCGTTCGTGGCTAGAAGCCGTCAAGGCGAAGCAAGAAGGAAGTCATCGCCTGGAGGGGCAACACCTGTCTGGTCAACTTATGAGCCAGGAGATTTCAGGACTCCCGCAAAAGGCAAACACAAACGCGGACGGCCGCTTCCGCCTGACCGGCATTGGCCGGGAACGCATGATTGTCGTCCAGATCGAAGGGCCGACCATCGCGACCAAACAAGTGCGCATCCTGACGCGACCGGGCGAGGCCGTCGAGGTTCCGGAATGGATGCCGATTAGCGAGCCGGGGCTGGAGAAACCCCCTGTCGTGACCTATCACGGTGCCACGTTCAAACAGGTCGTGGGTCCGACCAAGCCGATCGCTGGCGTCGTCCGTGACAAGGACACCAAGGAGCCGTTGGCCGGCGTCACCATCAAAAGTTACAAGCTGGCTAATCATCCGATCCATGGCGTCGACTTCATCCAGACCACGACCGACGGGCGGGGCCGCTATCGGCTGACGGGTATGCCCAAGGGCAGCGACAACAAGATCCTGTTCGTCCCGCGCGACGACCAGCCGTATCTGACCGTCCATGCCGAAGTGCCCGACACGCCTGGCCTGGAGCCGGTGACGGTCAATTGGGAGATGAAGCGTGGCGTCTGGTTCGAGGGCAAGATCACCGACAAGGTGACGGGCAAGCCCTTGGCGGGGCACGTGGACTATGTCGCCCTGCCAGGCAATCCGCACCTGCGCGAGTACGCGGGCTACGAAGGGACCTTCGTGCAGAGGCTCTCCTGGAACGTTCGGCCGGACGGCACCTACCGGGTCGTCGGTCTGCCGGGGCCCGGAATCCTGGCAGTGGTGTACAGTGATCATTACCTGGATGCGCACGAGCGGGACGATGCCGAAGGGGCGAAAAAGAACTTCGTGTTGCCAATGTCCTACAACGCTATGGCTCGCGTCAATCCGTCGAAAAACACCGAGCGAGCGACGCGCAACGTGATGCTCGATCCGGGCGAGACAATCAACGGCAGGCTGGTTGGCCCGGACGCGAAGCCGTTGGCGGGCGTGCGGACACATGGCCTGACGCGCTGGGGCGGCTGGGAGCAGCCCGCGCTTCAGACAGCGGAGTTCACGGTGCGGGCCTTCAACCCGCGCCGCCCGCGCGCGGTCCTTTTCCATCATGCGGAGAAACGACTGGTCGGCGCGCTGGAACCCCCGAAGGACAAGGGCAAGCCGGTCATGGTGATGATGCGACCGGGCGCAACGGTGACCGGTCGGTTCCTCGATGCAGACGGCCAGCCGCGCGCCAACGTCGCGCTGAGCTTCGTGATCCGCCTGGACGCCGACGGCTTCCAGGCCGGCTACTTGCCCGACAAGATTCAGACAGACAAGGACGGCCGTTTTCGCATCGAGGCGCTCTTGCCTGGTTACGAATACACCCTGCGCGACAACCAAGGCTACGTTCCGTTCGGTGCTGGCCTGCGTTCCGGCGAAACGAAGGACCTCGGCGACGTGCGGCTGAAGTCGTATGCTCCGTGAATCCTGGATCAGGGAGGTTTCTGTATCTGGAGCGGTTAACGATTGGTTGGCCGACCCTGCCACCTTGGGTGGCAGCTGTACGAGTTGGGGGCTAGCGCGGATGTGCCGCGCTAGCGACTGGCAGTTCGAGGCGTCCGGGGACGCTGTCGTACTTCTTCCCCTCCAGGTCGCGGCCGGCCTTGCTCTTGCGAACGCCGCCCCACTGTTTGAAGAAGAAGGGCACTTTCGCTTTCTCACAGAGGTCACGGATCGACAGGACCCACTCCTTCTGCATCGGCCTTGCCCCCGCGCCGCTCTCCCCGCCCACGATGACCCAGTGCATGCCGTCGAGGTTGCTCTCGCCGATTCCATGCAGAGGTCGAGAAACCTCTTACTTATCCGGCAAGCAGTCTCTTCGACCTACCACGGCCAGGACCCCGTCGCCCGCCCGCGCCGGCTGGCGCTGACGAAATTGGCCATTTTCGCGACATCTTCACATTCCCGCGTGTCCCCCGCTTCCACCGGCCGTTCGATACGTTGGTCGATGTGACCGACGCGCGCTGGAGGCGGAGCCTCCATTACCCAAGCGCGTCCCGTAGCGGTCATCGAAACGTGAGCGAATCCCACAAACGGGGGAGAAAGCGAAAGCACTGCTCTACCGGTTCGCTTTCGACACAGCTTCCAGCCGCTTCAGAGCAGCGGAAGTTTCCATGGTCAACAGTGCTCCCACAGGACCGCGGGCCCATCTCTTCAACAAGTTTTTCGACTCGCCATCTCCGATCCGTTCCAGGACCATCACTGCCCGTATCTGGCGAATCTCTTCCGAGGTAAGCGCGGCTCGTTGTTTTTGTTCGAGAATCCTCTTCACTCGAAGGCGGACTTCAGCCGATTCCGCGCTTTTCAGAGTCTCTTCGAGGTAAGGTTTTGCTTGTTGATCCAGTCCGAGAAGTGCTTTCGATGCCGCCTCGCGAACGGCGAATTTGTCGCTGCCGAGATCGGCAAGCAAGCGCTGAACCCGCTTGGGATCAAGCGCCGCAACGGGCTTAATCTTTTCGGCGAAGAACTTGACCGCATCCGCCGGCGCGGCCAAGAACCTCCCCTGGGATTTGAACGATTCGCAGGCTTCCCTTGCAGCCAGATCGTTCCACGCGCTTTCGAGGGGCACGGAAACCGCGACGCGCGGAGGTCGGATGTCCCAGGCCAGCACGGTTGTGTCAAGGCTTCCAGAAAGGAGCTGCCCTCCAGGCGCGAAGGTCAGGGTGGTCGGTCGATCGCGGTGGCCCTTGAATTCGTTCCGCGCCGTCCAAGTCGCCACTTCCCAGAGTCGAATTACGCCTTCGGGCAGCGCGGTCGCCACAAAGCGGCCATCGCGCGAAAACGCGACGGCGGTGGCGCCGATCGGCAACCCGTCGGGTAACGCGGCGACGCGACTCCCCGTGGCCGTCTCCCATACGAAGACTTGATCGATCAATTTGTCGGCAACTGCCTTCTCGCCGGCAGTGACGAGGAATCGGCCATCGGGCGAAAACGCCATGTCGAGAACGTAGTGCAGATGCCCGTTGAGTCGGTGTTTTTCTTTTCCGGTGGCCACGTCCCAAAGTCGGACGAGATGGGGGGCCCAACGACGAGCGGCCCCTCCCCCCTCCATCGGATGGTACGCCGCGGCCAGCGTCTTGCCATCTTGGGAAAGCAGCGTCCGCGCTACACCGCTGGACTGCTTCTTCTCAGCTTCCGGCACTGCCTGGAAACTCCGATCTTCCTTCCCTGCTTCGACATTCCAAATTCGCACCATGCCATCGCGATGATCGACGGTGATAAGCTTCTTGCCGTCGTTGGTGAACGTCAGGTCGTGGGCATCCCCTTTGAAACCGGGGAAGCGCTCGACGAACCGGTCCGCGGCGACATCGTAAAGCTTGAGCTTGTTGCCGTTGTAGATCGTCCTCGGTTCTGCCGGGACGGTGTAGGTCACCGACTCGTCCGCGACCGGCCACACGAGGAATCGGCCGTCCGGGCTCAGCGCCAGCCCGCGCTGCCAGGCCACCGGAACGTGCCGGAGGTGCTCGCCGGTCGCCGCGTCCCAGAGGTGCGCGTCGCCATTTTGGCCGCGCGTGACGACGCGCCTGCCATCGGCCGTGACGAGTATCTGCTCGACGACGCTATCCCCGGCCTCGGGCGTCAGCGACTTGCCTGTGGTGCTGTCCAAGCGGTAAATGGCCCCGCTGACGGCGGCCGTCAGCGACTTGCCGCCGTCGGTGAACACCAGGCCAAGGGCTTTTCGGTCGATGTGCCATCGTTCTTCCCCGCTCACCACATCGTACAAGCGGAGCGACTCGCGGGCGGCGGCCACCGTTTTGCCATTCGGTGCGAAGGCCACGCAGCCACCCCTCATCCTGCTCCTGCCATCCTTCGGGAACGTCCTCAGTTCCTTGCCGCTTTCCACATCAAATAGCCGCACACCAGCGTCGTGCGCGCCGGTGACCAGCATTTTGCCATCGCGAGAAAACGCCAGAGACTCAATGCCGTAGCTCCTTCCGTGCATGAACCGGCGAATCTCCTTGCCGGTTTCCACGTCCCAGAGCCGTGCGAAGTAGTTGCCCTTGTCGTTGCAAAATCCCCCGCTCGCCATCAGTTTTCCGTCCTGCGAGAACGCGATTCCGAGAACCGTGTAGAAGCCGCTCGACAGCGTTGACTCTGGATTGTCGTTGGAGAATTCGCGGATCATCTTGCCGCTCGCGAAGTCGATCAGGTGAATGACCTTCCCCTGAGACGTCACGGCGATGGCCTTGCCGTCCGGCGTGAAGGCGACCCATTCATTGCTACTCCACGAATTGGTGCGTTGCAGTCCGATCTTTCGAAGTTCCTTTCCGGTGGCGGCGTCGCGGACGCGCAGACTGAAGTCCTGTTTGGTTACGATCGTTCGCCCGTCGGGGGAGATCGCGGCGGCTTCGATCGAAGTTCCTTCCCAGCCTCCAAGAGTATAGAGCACGCGGCCCGAGACGAGGTCGAAGACACGAGTGGCCCCCAGCATATGGTTGCCGTTGACGGCAACGGCGATCTTGCCGTCGGCCGAGACGGCCATCATCGACACGGGTATTCCGTGCCGGAAGCGGGAAGTCCCGAAACGGAGCACACTGCCGGCCGGCAAGGGATCATCCCGTTGCACGACCTGGTCCCCTTTGGCCGGCTTCACCTCTTCCTTTTTCCCTTCCGCTTTCTTCGGCGGGTCGGCCTGGCCCGTTCCCGCGTAGATTCCAACACCGACGGCGACTGCGGCAAGGAACGCGAGGATCGATTTCATGGCAAGGCCTTTCATGGTGCCGGCCGAACAGAGAACGAGGGCGGAAATCGTCGCGGGCACGACCGCCCCCGTCGAGAAAATGAGGCGGAGGGAGGAGTCGAGAAGCGACTGGCTGACAGCCGCTTGCAGGGCCTCGGGAGTCAGGACCGTGAGAGCAAGCCCGACCGAGGCGATACCCCGTCTTGCCAACCGGACTCGAAGGGCCTTGCGGCCTTCTTCCAGTCGCCGCTTCAACGTGCCGAGCGACCAGCCAAGTTGCCTGGCCGCTTCATCGCGGGTCAAACCGGACAGGTAGCACAACAAGAGAGGCGAGCGCAGCCGTTCCGGTAGACGCTGTAATTCCTCCTCGAGAGCCTGGCAAACCTCCCGCCAAACGAGTCCGGCTCCCGGGTCGCAATGTTCGTACCGCTCCGGCGGCGGTTCCGATTGCACGAGACGATTCGCGCGGATCTTGGCGGCGACCCGACAGGTCGTCTTGTGAAGCCAGGCGGGAAGAGAGCGCCCCTGGCGGATCGATTTCGCAAGACGGGCAAGACTGAGAAAGACGGCCTGGAAGACATCCTCGGCATCGTGGGTGTTATCGACCAATCGACGGGCGGTTCCCAGCACCATGGGACCGTGGCGGGCGATCAGCAGTTCGAAGGCTTCGCGATCATTGGCCGTGACGAAGCGATTCAGCAGCAGGGTGTCTTCCGGCGGCACGGCTTCCTCGCACAACCGGCGAAGGTATTGCGGCAACACCTCGATCGATGGAACGGACATGCGTCAATTCTCGTCGGGAAGATTCGACCCTCCCTTATAAGTACCAGTGGGAAAAGATGCGGCTCAAGTTTTTTCCCTTTAAGCCCTTCTACATACTAGAGTGCGCCGACGCTGAATCCTACCGTGTCCAACACGGGCTCCCCCCGTAAGAGGCGGAGGAGGCCGCACAGGTTTTGCTCGCATCGGTCCGACACTCCACGGGCGATGTGACCGACGCGCGCTCGCCTATCGGCAGGCGCCGCTTCCCAGTCACGAGATGGGCCGTCTCGTGGGCGCCTCCGAATACGATCTGGACCGGCACGCAGTAACGGTGTCCTTCCGGCAAGGCTGCATGAATCATCCTGCCAGATGTGCTACGGTGGCGATCCTCGTTTTGATGCACCGCGATGGGTGCAAGTGAGCGTTGGGAGTTGCCGAAGGATTTGCAGCAGGAGCGGAGCCGGTTTCAGGCTTGGTGGCAGCATCGCGAACTCGCCGCAAGTTCTACCGCAACCACTCCTTGACTGGCCATCGAAACGTGAGCACAATGAGCCTTCATGAGGCGGTTCACCTGCTTGGTGACGTTGGTTCCCCCATGAGTTCCCTCCCGCCGCGCCGCGGCGCCTACGGCTTCGACGCACCATACGCTCCGCTCCTGATGGCCCTCGGCGGTGCCTGCCTGCTCGCCCTCTCGGCGTGGGGGCTGTGGCGCAGCGAGATGAATTCGACCCGGCGCGCGATTAGTATCTTCGCTCCGGGCGTGGGCGCGCTCTGGCTGTTTCTCAACGCGGGCATCTACGTCTACACCACCCGCGCGGGCAAGTTCGCCGTCTGGGCCGAGCTGCTCGATCAGCTCGAACTCAAAGGAGACGAGCGGCTGCTCGACATCGGTTGCGGCCGCGGCGCGGTGCTGCTGCTGGCGGCCCAGCGCCTGCCCCGCGGACGGGCCGTCGGTGTCGACGTCTGGAGCACCATGGATCAATCGGGCAACGCCGAGCAGGTCACCCGCCAGAACGCGGCCCTGGAGGGCGTGGCCGAGCGGGTCGAGCTTCACACCGCCGACATGCGTCAGCTGCCCTTCGACGACGGCTCGTTCGACGTGGTGGTCAGCTCGCTGGCGATTCACAACGTGTCCGGCGCGGGCGAGCGCGCGAGGGCGCTGCGCGAAGCGGCCCGGGTGCTCAAGAAGGGCGGCAAGCTGGCGATCGCCGACATCCGCCACACACGCGCGTACGCCAGCGAACTCGAGGCCTGCGGGCTGAAGATCACCGATCGCCGATCGCTTGGCGTTCGCTTCTGGTACGGCGCCGGCCCCTGGGCGGCGACCCGCCTGGTCGCCGCGATCAAGCGGTAGAAAAGGCGAAGCCCCCAGTCCCGCAATCTACTTCGTGGGCGGCAACAATGGTGACGGAAAGGACTTGAGATGACGGTATCAGCACGAGACTTGAATCAGCAGACCGGCCTGGGCCAGATGAAAAGTGACCCGCTTTCAAGTGGCCGGCCTGAATGAAAGAATTGGCTCAATTAAAAATGATAGTTGACACGCTAGCCCGTCGTTAAAGCCGCCATCTGTCAGCCGAAACCGCTTCGACCCACCATTACTCAGCATTCACTCCGGACGCCACCGAGGGCGCCCCCAGCGCCCACTCGCCTAACGCCCAGCCCGGCATGGGAAGGATCAGTTTATTACACACCTGTCGGAAGGACACGGTCTACGCCCTTGCGCGCGTCGATCCGACACACCGATGCGCGTTTTCGAGCGTGGCCCAGTGCGAAACTACGGGTCGTCGATCGACATGGGGGATGAGCCAGCGATCCTGTCGCAGGAGGCGGGCACATCCTTATGATGAGCAGTCCAGGGACAGGCAAGTCGATCCTGCCGCAGTGCTTGCCGACGATCCTGCAGCTCTTGACGCCCTCCGGGAGTTTGGAGACGACACGGATCTGTAGCGCGGATGTCACGCCTGGTCAATCGAGCTACTGATGCGGCAGCGGCCCTTCCGCGCACCACAACATCAGCGAAGGCCGGAGCGGGACGGCATCGTCCTCGGGTCGCCGAGGTCCTCGAGCACCTCGAATGGCGGCTCGAAGGCGTCCTTTTCCCACTCGCGCGTCGTGAAGAAGTTGAACAGGTAGATGCCGTCGACCCCGTCGGCCCAGAGGTGGCGGGCGGCATGGCGGTACTTGGCCGGGGTGAGGCACTGCCTGCGGTTGCCGCCCTCGGCGCACTCGATGCCGCCATAGATCGGCACGTTCGCGATGAGCTTCTTCCACGGCTTGATCGGCAGGTCGTAGCGGACAAAGAGGAACTCCGAGACGGTGAGGAAATCGACCCAGCCGTTCTTGGCCCAGGCGACCGGGTCGCAGCCGATCGCGCGGGCGGTCTCATAACGGGGGGCACTGCGGCCATAGTCCGACGGAATCCGGGCGGCCAGGACCAGCCGCTTGCTGCGCCGCTTGCCCTCGGTGTCGAGCAGCTGACGGACGCGCTCGACGAGGCTGTTGATCTTCGCCACCCGCTCCTCCGTCGTGCCGTCCTTGAAAAAGGTGGGAAAACGCTGGAAGTCGAGTTCCAGGCCGTCGCAGTCGTAGCGCTGCACCGCTTCTTCGATCAGGCGGAAGACGTGGTCGCGCACGCCGTTATGCCGGAAGTCGAGGGCGCCTTTCCCGAGACGGTATGCGGGGTGCTTCCACCAGAACGCGGTCCGCAGGAAGTCGTTGCCGTGGTCATCGTTCATGCGAACCGTAAGCAGCGCTTCCCGGCCGCGTTTCTTCGCCTCGGCCAGCAGCACGGCGTAGGGATCGATGCCGGCATCGAACATCGCCTCCACGTTCTTGAAACGCTGCTGTTCCGACACGGGCCATTTCTTGCGTTCCGTGGCGGGAGAGGACGTGCCGCGCATCGTGCCGACCTTCGTCGGATAGTACATCACCTGGGCATTGACGCAGACAAGCAGCGTGTCCACCTGGCTGCCTGGCCCGGTGATCTCGCGGACGGCGGTCTTCAGGTCGTCCGCCGTGATCGCCTCCGGCCCCTTGCTCCCCTTCTTCAGGAAGATGCAGGAGTCGCCGTCGAGGTTGTAGAGGATGCGCCGGCGCTGCGGCGGTTTTGCCTGCGCGCCGGTGAGCCAGCTCGACGGAAAGCGAGCGAATGTGAGCGTCTCATACGCATGCTTGTCGCCGCGCTCGTAGAGGCAGCCGATACTCCCATCGGCCAGCACCGCGAGGCACGAGTAGGCGGCCGGTCCCTCGTGCAGCACCTTCGCCACCGGCCACGACCTGCCGTCGTTGTAGCTGAGACGAACGGTCAACCGCTCCCGCTTTTTGCTGGCCGGGTTTGAGAAGAGCAGGCCTCCCCCGTCGCCCGGCAGGCGCACGATGCTCGCCTGGCAGACCGGCTCGATGAGCGCGTCGTCTTGCACCGGCTCCGACCACGTCTCGCCGCCGTCCTTGCTGAGCGACACGAGGCGCCGCTTGGTGCCGCGGTAACTGCGGATGTTCAGCATCAGCTTGCCATCGGCCAGCTCGACCACCTGCGACTCGTCGCAGTGCGGGCCGACGACCCCGCCGAGCTTCCACGTCTTTCCCCGGTCGTCGCTGAAGATCACGTGCGACTGCTGTTTTTTGCTGCCGGCCACATGGTTGTCGCACGGGATGACGAGTCGGCCGCCCTTCGTCTGAATGCCGACGCCGGGGCCGGTGGCGTACCACGTCCAGTCCGCCCTCTTCACCTCCTTCGTGATCTCGACCGGCTTCGCCCAGGTGACGCCGTCGTCGGTGCTGTTCGTCACCCAGGCGGTACGCGTGCCCTTGCTCGTGCGGTCGAGGATCTGCGCCAGGGTATCCTGACCGAGGTTGTGCGTCAGGAGCAGCCAGACCGTCCCGGTCGCGCGTTCCACGACGGGGCACGGGTTGCCGCAGGTGTTGGCGCTGTCGTGCCAGACGACCTGCGTCTTCTCCCAGGTCTTGCCGCCGTCGTGGCTGCGCTTCAGCAGCAGGTCGATGGCGCCGCTGTCGCCGGCCCCGTTCTTGCGCCCTTCGCAGAAGGCGAGCAGCGTCCCCTTCTTCGTGACGATCAGCGACGGAATGCGGTAGGTGTGGTAGCCACCCGTGCCGGCCTTGAACAGCGTCTGCTGCTCCAGCACAGGAGCGGTCTTCTTGTCGGCATCCCCTGCACGAGCCGGCGCGCCGGGGGGCAGGGCCACCGGAGCCAGGACGTGCGAGGCGTACCGCCGGTTGTGGTAGATGGTGTTCTTTGCCACGACGGTTTTCTTGGGCGGCTCGATGGTGAGCGGTTCCCCCGTGTTGGGGTTCGGCTCATAGAAGGGCGCCGCCGTGCTGGTGACGGTGACACGGATGCGGTGCCCATTGTTGAAGACCTGGCTCAGCCAGCCCACGTCGAACGCTACCTGGTACACGTTTCCCGGCTCCATCAGGACTTCCCTGTCGTAGCCCTCGCGGTAGCGAGCCCGGCGGACGTAGTCCATGAGGAGAATCGAGCGGCCATCCGGATAGACGTCGCTGACGCGCACGATGAAGTCGGTGTCCAACGCCTGGGAAGACACCCACAGCTTGGCTCGCACCTTGCCGGTCCACTCGACCGGCTGGGTTAGCACGTCGCTGGTGAACGTCCGCACGTCCGCGTGCTTTTCAAAGGCACGGGCGTCGGTGGCACCGGGGAAGGCGCGGCCGGGGACCGTCGCAGGGTTCGCCGGGTTGGCCGCGAAGGTCGTGCTGCCGCTGGCCTGGGCCGGCACCGTGGTGGTGAGCTTGCCGCCGTCGTGGAGGTAGTAGGTGGTGCTGCGGGTGTGTACCGGCCAGTCGCGTGCGCTCCGCCACTCGTTACCCGGGGCGTCCCTCTCGCCCACGGCCCCCATGACGTAGTAGCGCACCGCGGGCTCACGCTCGACGCCGTTGTCCTTGCCCTTCAGGTAATGGTCGAACCAGCGGAGCATGTGCTGTTCCATCGCGAACCGGGCGTTCTCGGGAAAGGTCAGTTCGGCGGTCCTGTTTGTCTCCTTGAAGCCTCCGTGCAACCAGGGGCCCAGGAGCAACTGCTGGCCGCCGCGGGAGCGGGCTCCGCCGCGGTGTTGGCGACCGAGGAAGCTCTCGACCGAGCCGACACACATGAAGTCGAACCAACTGCCGACGGTAAAGCAGGGGACGTTCATCCTGTCGAAGTGGCGGGTACAGTCCTCGGCGGCCCAGTAGTCGTCGTAGGTCGGGTGCGCGAACCACTCCCGCAGCAGGCGGCGGTTGTCTTCGGGGTCGCGGCAGATGGCCTCCATCTGCCGGAAGCGCTCGGGACGGGTCGTACCGCCGATGCGATAGCCCTCATGGAACAGGGACAGGCCGGTGTCGATCATGTACTGGCAGACGAGGTGCGGCGGCGCGGCGACGGCGAGGAAGTTCTGGGCAAAGCCGGCCTGGGAGGCACCGAGCGTACCAACCTTTCCCGTGGACCACGGCTGTGCCGCCAACCACTCGACGGTATCGTACCCGTCCTGCTTCTCCCCCCAACCCAGGGCGCGATAGCCGATCCAGGTGCCCTCGGACAGGTGGGCGCCGCGGAAGTTCTGGGCAGCCACAACGTAGCCGGCCGCGGCGAGGCGCGCGAACGACTGGCGCGTCCCCGCGCCACGGAGGTCGGCATAGCGCTGCTCGTAGAGCACCGGCCAGGGGCCTTTCCCCGCTGGGAAGTACAGGTACGTCGACAGCTTCTTGCCGTCGCGCATCGGCACCATGACGTGCTTTTCCGTGACCGGGCCGAGATCGAGAGGAGCGGCCGCGCCGCGGCCGGCCGGTGCGGCCTTTTCTCCCGCGCGGGCCGGCCAGGCAACAAGGAGCGCGATCACCACGAAGGTCGTCCAGCGCATGAGGGAATGCCTTACTTCTTGAGGTGCTGATCGAGGAACTTGTAGGCCTTCTTCCGGGCGTCCGGGGGGAAGGAGTGCTTGGCGCTCGGGTAGTACGCGGCCAGCCGGCCGGCACTGCCGTGGAGCTTGTAGATCGCGCGAGCGGCGTCCATCACGTCGCGGACGCCGCGCGGCGGCGGAACAATTCGGGAAGCGTCAACCCGCCGAGTGTCCCCAGGCCCAAGCGGAGGAACGTTCGTCGATCCAAAGGGCCGGGACATGGCAGGTGGTTCCGCTTTTCAGACATCGTCCCCCCGTCCATTTCGTCTCTCGCCGTTTCACCAGCCGGCATTCAGGTGAGGCTCTGCTCTCTGCTTCGCCGGCGGGTTCCTCGACAAGGTGAGTTCTTGCGTTGATGGAGTACCCCATTGCCCCGCCTCCCGGCCGGGGACTTCGGATCGATTGTCCTCTCCGCTGCGCCCGAAGGCAACCCTTTGAAGGCGGTGCTCCGGCTCAGAGGCTGTCTGGCAACCCCACCCCCTCGCCCCTTCCCCGAAGCGGAGAGGGGGAGCAGAAGGGCGTTCGCCCCCCTCTCCGCTTCGGGGAGGGGGACGGGGGAGGGGTTTCAGACGCCCTGCACGGGGAGGCGAACGTGGCAACTTGGTTTTTCCTGGTCTACCGCCGATGGTTACTGAACCCGGAATGCATACAGCTTCGCATTCCGCAAGGTGAACTGGAGGCGCACCGTTTGGTTCTTCAGTGTCGACAGATCCGAGTGTTCTTGCCAGCGAGGTTGCCACCGCAGGTCGTCGATGCGCTGGGCCGACGCGGCCTCCTTTCCACAGTAGCCCGCGAGCGGTTTGCCTGCTTGATCGAGGATCGCGACGGTCACCGCGCCCGTCCCTGCATCGACGTTGACCAGCAGTTTGTTCCCTTCGAGCTTGAACGGCTTCGTTACCAGTGTTCCCGGCTTCTCACCAGAGTCCAGGGAAATGAAACCATCGCGACGCAGGACCGCCAGGCAGACCGCTCCCTGGTCACGGTCCAGGTTCGGTTTGGGGACATACTGTCCCTTGGGAAACTTCCCGACATAGGTGTACGTGGCGCGATCCTTCAGCCCGGTATAGTAAAACCAAAGCTCGTCGCCGCGGACGATGGGCGCCGAGGGTGGCAGGATCTGTGTGAGATCATAGGCTCCCGAATCGAGTCGCGAAGGGCCGATAAACGGCTGTCGCTCTCCCAGTCGCTGCCACTGCTTCAAATCGCGGCTCGCCGCAAGTTGCACCACGTGAAAGCCGTCGGTGTTCGGATAATTTGGGATGGGGCCAGTCGCGTGGTACATGGCGGGCATGCCGACGTACAGGCCCTCGTAGTGGAAAACGCCCATGTTGTAGACATCGACGTTGAAGACCTTTGGATCGACGTGGAACGGTTGCTGCAGCTGCTTGTCGACCAGTCGCGCCTGGATTCTTTCGCTGCCCAACTTCTGATCGAACGCGTCGGCCTGGAACACGACGCCGAGGTCTGTCCACGACTTGAAGTCGCGACTGGTCGCGATGGCCACAGCTCTTCCGTACTTTCCACCCCGTTTGACCGTGTGAATGAACAGACCCTGGTGCGGATCGTAGCTGAGGTTCGCTTCATCCGAACTCGGGACCTTCGGCACAGCCAGTCTCGTCCAGTTGATCCCGTCCGGACTGACGGCGAATCCCTCATTCGGGAGGGCGGCTTTGAAGCGGCGCGCGCCATCCGGGTCAACCGGATCATGGATCGCGAGATCGGTGCGCAGGTTTGGCTTCCGGCCCGGAGTCCAATGCAGCCCATCCTTGCTTTGCCAGAACGTGTCGTCGATGCCCAGCACCCAGAACGAGTAGAGCCGCTTGCTCGAATCCCACGCCGGTGCGGACCTTGTCTGAAGCGTCTTTCCGGGCTGAGGGCTCCGGATGACCGCCCCGCGTTTGGCGGGCTGGTGCATTGTTCGCTTGAGTCCTTCCATCTTCTCGATGACAACGTCATCCAAGAACAATTGCGCCTGGCCGGGCTTGACCTCGATGGCGTCTGAAGCCCGGGAGAATCCGGTCGAAAGCACCAGAACAACCGTGGCGATCCGCCAGTTGCCCTGGAGCACAGGACGGGAGCATTGCATACCATTTCTCCTTCGATATTTCGGACCTCGACGAAGGCGCTTAGCCATGCCACCCCAAGCAAGCAATCCCTGGCCGGGCTGGGACTGAGCCCGCGCAAGCGTTTCGACGCGAAGCAGTCGGTCGACCTGCTGGGGCTTGACTTCGGCGCCGCCCAGCTCGTGCTGCTGCCGGGCGAGGCCTATGTCCACTTTCAGTTGCTGGCCCAGAAGCTTCGGCCCGAGTCCTTCGTGCTGACCATGGGCTACGGCGAAAGCGCGGCCGGCTATGTCGCCCCCGACCGCGCCTGGGAGGAGAACGACGGCAACCTGCCCCTCTGGTGCTGGAACGCGCCGAAGACCGCAGAGAAAGTGGTGACGGAAGCGCTGCGCAAGGCGCTCGACGCGAAGTAAGAGCGTCGCAACCACCGTGGGGCAAGTTTCCAACTTGCCCGACCTGAATCGGGCAAGTTGGAAACTTGCCCCACGTGCCGTCGGTCTGGGGCGGGCAGCTCAACGATCACAGGCTGAACGGTTCGGGCGTCCGCAGCGTGAAGAACTTCTTGACGAACTTCGGCACGTGCCAGTGCGTCGTCAGGCCGCGCGGGAAGTGAGCGACGTCGCCGGCCTTCAATGTGTGCGTCGCCCCGCCTTCCTCGTGGATGGTCACCTCGCCTTCGAGGATGTGGACGAACTCGTCCCATGAGAAGACCCACTGGAACTTGCCGGCCGTGCAGCTCCAGAAGCCCGAGGACAGGAGCTTGTCCTTCGATTGCATGAGGACCGTGCCGCGGGCCATCGGCGTGCCCTCCTCAATCCAGGCAGGGTCGATCGGCATGGGGGCCAACTCGGACGGCATGTGGGCAGTGGGGATCAGTGGCGGTGTCATGGGTCGGTTCCCTCGTGTGTGTCGGGCTCGCCGGAGTCATGCCAGGAGGTCCTTGACGACCTCTCCCTCTACGTCGGTCAGGCGGAAGTCCCGCCCGCCGAAGCGATACGTCAGCCGCGTGTGCTCGATGCCGAGCTGGTGCAGGATGGTCGCGTGCCAGTCATGGACAGGGACCGGGTCGCGCGCCACATTATAGCCGAACTCGTCGGTGGCACCGTGGACATAGCCGCGCTTGAGCCCGCCGCCCGCCATCCAGACGGTAAAGCACCGGGGATGATGATCGCGGCCGAAATTCCCGGCCAGGTTGCCCTGTCCGTAACTCGTGCGCCCGAACTCGCCGCCCCAGATCACCAGTGTCTCGTCGAGCAGGCCGCGCTGCTTCAGGTCTTTCAAGAGAGCCGCGGCCGGCTGATCCGTCGCCAGGCATTGCTGCTTCAGACGCTTGGCCAGGTCGGTATGATGGTCCCAGCCGCGATGGAAGAGCTGAACGAAGCGGACGCCGCGCTCCACCAGGCGCCGGGCCAGCAGGCAGTGCCGGGCGAACGTGCCGGGGTCCTTCACGTCGGGACCATACATCTCCTGCACCCGAACCGGCTCCTTCGTGACGTCCATCAGTTCCGGCACACTGGTCTGCATCCGGAAGGCCAGCTCGAAGGAGTTGATCCGTGCCTCGATCTCCGGATCGCGCACTTGCCCCTGCCTGAGCCGATTCAGTTCGTTGATGCCCTCGATGAGGTCGCGGCGCGTCTGGGGATCGACTCCCGGCGGGTTCGACAGGTAGAGCACGGGGTCGGCACCGGGCAGGAACTGCACTCCCTGATGCTGGCTGGGCAAGAAACCCGAGTAGAAGTAGCGGGTGGGGATCGGCTGATCGACCGGTCCCGAGAGCAGGACGACGAAGGCCGGCAGGTCTTTGTTCTCACTGCCCAGCCCGTAGGACAGCCAGGAGCCCATGCACGGCAATCCCGGTTGCGGCCGCCCCGTCTGCATGAAGGTGACGGCCGGGTCATGATTGATCGGCTCGGAGTGCAGCGAGCGGATGACACAGAGATCGTCGGTGACCGTCCCCAGGTGCGGCAGCAGTTCCGTCATCTCGATGCCGCCCTTGCCGTGCCTGTTCGACTGAAACGGCGTGGAGGCGGTCTTGAAACTGCCCTGGTTGCGCGTCATGAGGGTGACGCGCTGTTCGCCGAGGACTGACTTCGGCATCTCCTTGCCGTGCAGCTTTTGGAGCGTTGGCTTGGGGTCGAACAGATCGACATGCGACGGTCCGCCGGCCATGAAGAGGTAGATGACGTTCTTGACCTTCGGCGGGTGGTGGGTCTTGCCGAGAATGCCGGGGACCTTCACGCCCTCCTTCGCCGGCGCGGCCACGGACTGCTCGTCAAGCAGCGAGGCCAGCGCCGCCAGTCCCAGGCCCGCTGATGTTCGCCGGAGGAAGCGACGACGATTGAGGATCTGATACAGATAGCGGCGATCGTGATGGAACATGATGCTTCGTTTTCTCGACGAGACTCTTCAGCGACGTTTCTGTTCAACTGGACGGAGCCTGTTCGCTCGTCTGTTCTTCAACAGGCGCGATCCGTCGCCGATTCCACCGGATAGAACGGGCTTTGCGCGGCGGCAGTTGGATGAAGGTCCGCCCTGACAGCTCCTCTTGCTTGCGGATGTCCTCGTACATCGCATCGAGATCGTGATTAAAGCGGGCCGAGTAGGCTTCGCGTACTTTTCGGATTTCTTCGACGATGGGGTCATGCATTGTCATTGTCCTCGGGTAATAGTTCAAAGGGTGTACACATGAGCGGTGGTTCGACACCGGCTTCGCGGCAGACATCCTCGATGATCGGACGCATCGTCGCATTGGCGAGGTGCCGGCAATTCCATGTTAGCAGATACCCAAGGCCGTTTGTCGCCGCAATGGCGAAGTGAAAGGCGTCTGACTCTGCCTTGACCGGGAATGCTTTCTCCTGCAGCAGGCGTTTTGCCAGGTCCCTTGCCTCAGGGCTTAACCTGAGAACAGGAAGAGTCGCCAGGACTTCCAGCCGTTCGCGAGCGGCTTGCTCATCCCCGGCGCTGGCTTCCATAATCACGAGTTCCGAAGTAAACACATCGAACTTCTCTCGATGCTTATCCCACCAGTCGCGCGTCGCCTGTTGTTGTCCGAGCGTGACGACATCACGGCTCGGCCACGCCCTGAGGTAGCTGACGATCGTCGTCTCGATGTAGACCTTGAGATTTGGCATTCTTCACTCCCGCGTCAAAGTCTCATCCAGGTTCAGGATCAGGTTCGCCATTCCCGTCCAGGCGGCGTATTCCGCGACGTCCAGTTTCTCCCCGCGCGGATTCTTGACCGCCTTCACGACCTCCGTCGCCGCCTTCGGGTCCTTCCGGTAACGCTCCAGCAGCCGCTGATACCGTGCCTTGATGACCTGCACTTCCCGCTCGTCCGGCTTCCGTGCCAGGGCGACGCGAAACGCAAAGCCGATCCGGCCTTCCAGGTCCGCCGGTCCCTCGGTCAGCACGCGCCGGGCGAACACACGGGCCGCCTCGACGAAGGTCGGATCATTCAGCGTCACCAGCGCTTGCAAGGGCGTGTTGGTCCGGGCTCGCCAGACCGTGCAGTCCTCGCGGCTGGGAGCGTCGAAGAGGGCGAACACCGGATGCAGACACGTCCGGCGCCAGAAGGTGTACATGCCACGACGATAGAAGTCGTCGCCCTGGCTGACCACCCATTGCCACTTCTCGTACTTGCCCTTGTAGAAGTCCGGCGGCTGGTACGGCATCACCGACGGGCCGCCGATCCGGTTGCTCAACAGGCCGGCAACGGCCAGGGCGTTGTCGCGGACCTCCTCGGCGCTGTGGCGGAAACGGGGCGCGCGATACAGCAGCCGATTGTTCGGATCGAGGACCGGCACCTTGAGCGGCAGCGCCGACGACTGGCGATAGGTCGCCGACAGGGCCATCGTCTTCAGCATCGCCTTGGTGTCCCAGCCCGAGGCGATGAACTCGGTCGCCAGCCAATCGAGCAAGTCCGGATGCGACGGCAACTCGCCCTGTGTCCCGAAGTCGCCGATCGTTTTGACAAGGCCGGTGCCGAACAGCTGCGCCCACAACCGATTGACGGCCACGCGCGCCGTCAGCGGATGATCGGGACTGACCAGCCAGAGTGCCAGGCCGAGTCGATTCTTCAGCGCCCTCCCGGGCAGCGGCGGAAAGATGCCGGGCACGTCGCGCTCGACCTTCTCGCCGCGCTGCTGGAAGTCGCCGCGGATCAGCACGTGTGCCGGCCGCAGCTTCTCCATCTCCTCGCTGATGAGCGTGTACGGGATGCTCGCCTCGATCTTTTTCTGCCGGGCGGTCAGCTCGTCGTTTTTCTTGTTGAGCGGATCGAACACGCCGCGCGTACCGCTGAAGACGAAGCGAACGAAGTGGTTCCGCAGCGCAGTCTTCTGGGCGTCGTTTCGCTTGTCCGCGGCGACCTTCAGCGCCGCCTGCACGTCGGCCGGCAGCTTGTTGTCCGCCTTTGCCCGCTCCTCCCAGGCTTTTTGCGACAGCAGATGCGGCTCCTTCGCCGGCGTAGCCGGCTCGACATACTGCACTTTCTTCAGTTCGGCGAGGATGCGGGCCCGTAGCTCGGCCAACTCCTTGTTGACCGTGGTGAGGGCGGTCTCCTGTCCGGGCAGGGGCATCTGGAGCAGCGGGGGCAGGGGTTGGTCGTGATTGCCGCTGAGCATCGGCTCCTTGATGCCCGTGAAGAAGGCGTACAGCTGGTAGAACTCCTTCTGCGAAATCGGATCGTACTTGTGCGAATGGCACTCGGCACAACCCAGCGTCAAACCCAGCCACACCTGCCCGAGTGTGGCCGTGCGGTCCACGTTGTAGCGGACGACGAATTCCTCGGGGTCCGAGCCGGCCTCCTCGTTGAAGCGCGTGTTGCGATTGAAGCCGCTGGCGATCTTGTTCTCCCGCGTGGGACGGGGCAGCAGATCGCCGGCCAGCTGCTGGATGGTGAACTGGTCGAAGGGCAGGTTCCTGTTGTAGGCGTTGATGACCCAGTCCCGCCACATCCACATCTGCCGGGTCGAGTCGTATTCATAGCCCGAGGTGTCGCCAAAGCGAGCCAGGTCGAGCCAGAGATTCGCCATCTTTTCGCCGTAGCGCGGCGAGGCCAGCAGGCGTTCGACGACCTTCTCGTAGGCGTCGGGCGAGGTGTCCGCGAGAAAGGCGTCCAGCTCCGCCAGCGTCGGGGGCAGGCCGGTCAGATCGAACGTGACGCGCCGGATCAGCGTACACTTGTCGGCTTCCGGGGACGGTTCCAGCTTCGCTGCCTGGCGTTTCGCGTGGACGAAGGCATCGATGGGATTGCGGATGTTGACTTGCGAATTGCGGATGACCCGCTCGCGCGGGTGCCCCGGCACCGGCGGGCGGCGCGGCGGGACGAAGGCCCAGTGCTGGGTGTAGTCGGCGCCCTGCTCGATCCAGCGGCGCAGAAGCTGCTTCTGCCTGTCGTTCAGAGGTTTATTCGCCTCGGCAGGAGGCATGCGTTTCGAGGGCTTCGCGGCCTCGATCCGGGCGATGAGTGTACTGGCAGCCGGGTCGCCGGCGACGACGGCGGGCTTCCGTTGCTTGCGGGGGGCGAGGGCCCCATCGCGCGTATCGAGACGCAGTCCGGCCTCGCGCGTCTTCTCATCGGAGCCGTGACAGCTCCAGCAGTGATTGGCGAGGATCGGCCGGATGTCACGGGAATAGTCGATCTTTGCATCGGCCGCCGTGGTGAGAGGGGACGTCAGGAACAAGGGTACCACGGCCAGCAGCAGAGTGAGGCGAGTCACGCGAGGATTACTCTCATCGAGGGTGGGAGGGTGTCGTGGGCTGCTTCCAGCATGGTCGCCGCCGGCACGGCCGTCAAGTCCCGGACGCGAGCTGTTGGCGCACTTGAGCGATGCTTCGGGCTCACCGTCGCCCGGAAGTCTTGAGCCGTGATGGGCATTCTGAAGTTTACGGTGCGGAAGAGGAAGCTCTTCTCGTACTGGATGGAAGAAGGTTCCCTGCCGCCCCTGTGGGGCATCCACCGTGTTGCCTGCGAAGTCTGATTGTCGTTCGAGCTTTTTGCTTGTTCGGGCATCGTCCCGGTCTTCAGCCCCGAAGGGGCGATCGTCAATAGCCAGGGGCGTGAGCCCCTGGATCGCGGGCGCGGACCCGCGACGGAGCCCTGAAGGGGCGACCGAAGCTAGACGCCGTCACGGTCACTGCCGCCCCTTCGGGGCTGACGCCCGGGGCAACGCCTCTGCACCAGGGGCTCACGCCCCTGGCTATTGACGATCGCCCCTTCGGGGCTGACTCCCGGGACGATGCCCTTGTTCGCGACTGGTGCGTTCACCAGAATAGGGGCATCTCAGCACCCCGAGCCGGGATCAGTGCCCGCCACGGGGAGAACATTCGGAGTCGTTCCCGTGAATCAACAGGACCTCTTGCAGCGCGCCGAGCGCTATCTCCCCGGCGCCTGCCTCGGCATGATGTACCTTCCCCCGGACCTGCGGATGGTGATGGTCCGCGGCCAGGGCAGCAGGATCTACGACGCCAACGGCAAGGAGTATCTCGATTACATGCTGGGCAGCGGCCCCCTGCTGCTGGGCCACGGCCGGCCAGAAGTGGTCGAGGCGGTGCAGCGCCAGGCGGCGGCCGGCTCGACGTTCTTCGCCCTGAACGAGCCGGCGGTCCGTCTCGCCGAGGAGATCGTCGGCGCCGTCCCGTGCGGAGAGGCGATCCGCTTTCAGACGACGGGCAGCGAGGCGACGTTCGCCGCACTGCGCCTGGCCCGCGCCTTCACCGGCCGCGACCGGGTACTCAAGTTCGAGGGCGGCTGGCACGGCGGACACGACGTCGGCCAGCTCTCGGGTACAACAGCCGACCCGTTCGTGTATCCGCAGTCCGTTCCCGATTGCGACGGCATTCCGCAGGGCGTGCAAGAGGATGTGCTCACGGGCCCGTTCAACGACACCGCGACCGCCACCGCCCTCATCGAGCAACACCACCGCGAGCTGGCGGCCGTGATCATTGAACCGCTACAGCGCGCCTTGAAGCCTGAGCCGGGTTTCCTCGAAGGGCTGCGGGCCGTCACACAGCAATACGGCATCGTGCTGGTCTTTGACGAGGTCGTGACGGGATTTCGACTCGCCTGGGGCGGCGCCCAGGAGCGGTACGGGGTAGTGCCCGACCTGGCCTGTTACGGCAAGGTGATCGGCGGCGGCTACCCCCTGTCGGCGGTGGTCGGCAAACGCGAGTTGCTGCAGCTGGCCGATCCGCGCCAGAAGGGGCGTGGCCGCTACTGTTTCCTCAGCGGCACCTTGACAGGCAATCCGGTGGCCAGCGCGGCTGGACTGGCCGCGCTGGGCGTGCTCCGGCAGCCCGGCGTCTACGACCGTCTCCACGCCTTGGGCCGGCGGCTGGCCGAGGGCCTGTGCCAGGCCGGGGCGGACGTCGGGGTGGCGCTGCAGGTGCTGGGCGACGGGCCTGTGTTGCAGGTCTTCTTTACCGAGTACCGTCCGTTGCGCAACCACCGCGACCTGCTGCGTGCGGACAGGAAGGCGGCCGTCGCCTTCGCCCACGAACTGATCCGCCGCGGTGTCTACTGCACCCCGGGCGGCAAGCTCTACCTATCGCTGGCGCACAGCGAGGCGGACCTGAACCGCACCGTCGAGATTGCCGCCGAGGCCCTCAAGGTGTTGCGTCGGGCGCCCTGACGTCGGCGAGGGTTTGTCGTGTGCCGTCCCTCCCTGCCACCGATCGGAGGTAAGATGTCTGTTTTATCTCGAAATCTCCCCGAGGTTGGAGGCAAGAGGGCGTGGCGGGCCGCCGTACTGGCGGTCGCGATCGTGGCAGGCTCGCCGGTGCGGGCCCAGGCGCCAGCCGACGCGGTCGCCCTGGACCGGAAGCTCCTTGCCGACGCCCGCAAGGACTCGCAGCTCCTCGCCAACCTGACGTATCTCAGTGATGTGATCGGCCCGCGGCTGACCGGCTCGGCGGCCCTCCAGCGCGCCAATGAGTGGGCCGCGAAGCGGATGAAGGCGTACGGGCTGGTCAATGTCCATCAGGAAGCGTGGACGATGCCGGAGGGCTGGCAGCGCGGCACGGCGACGGGCCGCATCCTCGAGCCCGACAATGGCCGGTTGCTGTCGCTGGCCTCGATGGGCTGGCATCCTGGCACCAACGGCACGGTGCAGGGCGCCGTCGTCATCCTCGAAGCAAAAAAGTCCGCCGATCTCGCCGCCTGGAAGCGTACTGCTCGATGCCGGCAAGCATCACGGCCTCTTGGTAACGACCGGCGGTTGGAGCGGCACCGACCGCCCCAGCGCCTCCAACCGCCTGCCCGGCCTGTTCGTCGCTCACGAGCACTATGCGCTGCTGTACCGCCTTGCCCGCCGGCCTGCTCCGGCCCGCACGCGCGTCGAGTTGGAGGTGTCCAATAAGTTCGTGCCCGGCCCGCTGGTCGTCCACAACACCATCGGCGAGATCCTCGGCAAGGAGAAGCCCGACGAGTTCGTCGTCATCGGCGCCCATCTCGACTCGTGGGACCTCGGCCAGGGGACGCTCGACAACGGCACCGGCACCGCGGTCGTGCTGGAAACGGCCCGGCTGCTGGCCCGCTGCGGTACGGCCCCGAAGCGGACCCTTCGCTTCGTACTGTTCACCGGCGAGGAGCAGGGCTTGCACGGCTCGAGGGCCTACGTCGCCAGGCACAAGGCCGAACTGCCGCGGACGTCGGCATGCATCGTCCACGACACCGGCACCGGCAAGGTGATCGGCCTGGGCTGGTTCGGTCGTCCTGCCCTGAAGCCGATCCTCGAGGCCGAGCTGGCGATGCTGAAAGAAGTGGGCGTCACGCAACCGCACGCCCGCGGCTTCGGCGGCAGCGATCACGTCCCGTTCGATCGGGCCGGCGTCCCGGGCGCCCACTGCCTCCAGGAGATCGCCGGCTATCGCTTCGCCCACCACACGCAGGCCGACACCCTCGAGATGGTGCGCGAGGCCGACCTCGTCCAGGGCGCCCAGGTGCTGGCCGTCAGCGCCATGCGGATCGCCAATCTCCCAAAGCTCCTTCCACGCGAGAAGAGGTAGGACGGATTGCCAATCCGTCCGACAAGCTGCGCGGGTGCGTCGGAGGATAGCGCTTCGGGCTGGTCGGATTTCGAGGCCAGCGAGTACAATCCTCGCGTCGCTACAATGAAGAGAGAGTCGTCGTGGAAATCGGACTCTCGGCGCGAGGAGATTGCTCGGATGGCCACCGTCACCGATACCGCCGCCCTGGAGCGCTGGCAGCGCGAGAATGCCGCGGCGCCGCTGCGCGAGCAGCCGCCGACCACCGTCAGCAGCGTACCCATCGATGCCCTCTACACGCCAGAGAGCCTCAACGGCTTCGACGCCGAAACTGACCTCGGCTACCCGGGACAGTACCCGTTCGCCCGCGGGGTCCACGCCAGCATGTACCGCAGCCGGCTGTGGACCATGCGGCAGTTCTCCGGCTTCGGCACCCCCCGGCAGACCAACGAGCGTTTCAAGTTCCTCCTCGAAAAAGGCCAGACCGGC
>JACOUH010000016.1 GCA_016177925.1 Planctomycetota bacterium
CCTACGCCCTGGGCGTGCCCTCCGTCCAGGGCCTGATCCGCAACCGTTACGTCGGTCGGACTTTCATCGAGGGCCAGAACCGAGCCGAGCGCGTGCAGCTGAAGTACACGCCGCTGCGCGAGGTGCTGGCCGGCAAGCGTGTCCTGCTGATCGAGGACACCATCGTCCGCAGCACGACCATGAAGACGCTGCTGCGCGACCTGCGCGAACGCGGCGGGGCTCGCGAGGTCCATGTCCGCGTTGCCTGCCCGCCGATCGTCGCCCCTTGCTTCTATGGCATCGACATGTCAACGATGCGCGAGTTGTTCGCGCCGCGCTACATGAAGGGACTCCAGATCACGGAGGCCGAGCAGGACCAGATGGCCAAGGACCTCGGCGCTGACAGCCTCTTCTATCTGCCGGTCGAGGCCATCGCCCGCTGCATCGGCCTGGAGGAACGCCACCTCTGTCGCGCTTGCCTGACGGCCGACTACCCGACGGCGACGGGCGAGCGTCTGTATCAGCTATCGTTGCGGACGCGCAACGCCCCCCCCAACGGCCGCACCTACGAACTCGCCAGCGGCCGCGCTCACGTCTGCTGAGACGGATAACTCACTTCAGGGCCGGCTCATGCCAACGAAGCTACCGTCGTTCTCGCGCGCCAGCGCCCACAAAAAGGCGCCGACGTCGGGGCTCTCGAAGAAGAAACCGACCGCGTTGATCCGCACCCGGTCCTTGCCGCGGATCGTGCGGTTCCAGTCGTTCTCCAGCTTGCGACGGATGTACTTGCCCAGCAGGTTCGATCGCTGCGTCTCGTCCCTGATGGTGCGATCCTGCTCGGGCGTCAGCCCCTCGCCCTCGTTGGGCAGGCCATCGGAGAACAGGTAGACCGTGTCCAGGCCCTTGTCACGGTAAGAGAAGGATTTCTCCAGCGGCTTATGCATGTTCGTTCCGCCCTTGGGTTTGATTCGCGCCAGGGCGTCGAGCACACGGTCGGGGCTCGTCTTTGCGTCGTAGTCGATCCACTCGCCGTCCTTGCCCAGCAGGTACTGCACGTCCTCGGCAAAGATCAGCACCTGGTACTTCTCCAGGTCGGGCAGGCTGCGCATGACGCGCGCGACGGCGTGACGGACGTCGCCCCACTTGGTCGGCGCTGGTGTTTTCTCGTCGACCAGGTCCATGCTGCCCGACATGTCGACCAGGAACATGACGCGCTTGCCGCGCAGCTCGATGCCGGCGAACCGCTGCTCCGCCGCGACACGAATGCGCGTCGCCTCGTCCTGGATCTTGCGTTTCTCTTCCTTCAACTGGTCGGCGGCTTGCGTCGCCTCGCGCAGGTCGCGACCGCGCTGCCCCAGCAGGTCTTCCAGCTGCTGCCGTTTCTTCTCCGAGTCGTCCAGCCGGTTCTTGTAGGCCAGGGCCGAGAGCAACTCCTTCTTCTTGCCGTCGAGGTCGCTCTCCAGGGTGAGCTTCGCCTTGCGGAGGGCCTCGTACTGTTCCTTCGCCTCGGCCAACTCGCGGAGACGACGGTCACGGTCCGCCTTGAGCAGCAGCGCCGCCTTCTCCTCGGTGCTCAGCTTTTCCTTGAGATTGGGGATCTCTTTCGTCATCCGTTCGAGCCGGCCGACGCTCGCGTCCGCGGCTCGCAGCTTGCGGGCGAGGTCGTCGGCTCGCTTTTCCAGGTCGTCGACGCGCAGGCGGGCGCCCGTGCCGGCGTCGGCCAGCGTGGCGTTCTCCTCCTCCGCAAACGCTAGTGCCCGCAGCAATTCGTCGAGCTTCTTCTTTTGTTCCGTCAGCAGCTTGTCGACCGCGGCCTTGGCGGTGTTCAACGAAGCGAGTTTTGCCTCGAGGTCCTCGATCTTCTTGCGTACACCGTCCTTGTCGGTGTCGATCTTCGCGAGCAGGTCGCGCAGCCGCTTCTCCTCCGCCTCGCTGCTCTTCAGACGCGCCGACAGGTTGAAGAGGTCCTTCTTGTTGGTGGTCAACTCCTTCGCCGTGACCTCGTTCTCGTCGGACTTGTTGATCCACATCAGGATCATGCAGCCCAGGGCGCAGCAGAGGACGTCGACCATCGAAATGCTGAAGATCGACGGAGTACGGTGGCGCACGCGCATGGAAGAATCCCTCTCGGGTGACGGAGTGGGAACTGTTCTTCCGCTTGCGGCTTAGCGCGCCCTTGTCCTGTCAGGACAAGGGCGCGCTAAGCCGCAAGCGGAAGAGCAGCTTCAGGCCGTCGGCAGCAATTTGCGCCGATCCGGGGGCTGACCGAGGAAGCGGATCAGCGGGCCGCCGGGGCCCAGGCGAATCCAGTCGCCCGGCTGCAACGGCCGCGTCTGGGCCACCGGCCGGTTATTGACCAGCGTGCCGTGACGACTGTGGTCGACCAACGTGAAGCCGCGCGTGTCGGGGACGATCTCGCAGTGCCGCCCCGACACCGACGGATACTCGTCCGTCTCGAAGGCAAGGTCGCAGCGCGGGTCGCGGCCCATCGTGAAGGCATTCGGCCCCAGCGGGTGATCCATGCCGCGGAAGCGCAGCCGCGGCTGCCCCTCCGCGGGCGGCGCTGGTGCCATTGGCGGCGCCACCTCCAGGTGTCCTGACTCCAGCGTCCCGCGCAGCATCCGCTCCGCCAGGGACAGCGTCGCCTGGGCGACCGCCTCGGGGGCCAGCACCTGCAAATGCGATGGCGTCATCTCCTCCTGCAACAGGCCGGCGCCGAAGTCGTCGACCTCGGAATACTCCTGGGCCAGGTCGAGATCGGCGAGGTAATGTTCCAGCGCCGGCACCAGGCCAGGCAGCCGCGCCGCGGTGGACGTCAGCACGACCACGCGCGGCGCCCCTTGTCCCGCGGCATGACACAGCGAGTTGAACGCTCCCGTGGCCCGGTCGCGCAGTGACGCCACGGCCGTCGCCAGGTCCTGCGCCCCGAACACCATGGTCTCGTACCACTGGTGCGAGCGGACCGCGATCTCCGCCTGATAACCCTCGGCACAGGCCTGCAGCATGCCGTCGAGCTGATCGTAGAGCAGTTGCTCGGCGTCGGCGGAGTCGCGCGGATCGCGGCGGCTCTTGCGGATGAAGGCGTCGGCGACGGCACCCAGGAGCCGGTCCTTCCAGGCGACCAGTCCTAGCTGCGGGTCCGACTGCGAGTGCAACAGCCGCACCAGTCCGCTGTCAACGGTGACCGCCGACCAGGTCAGGGCGTGGTCGTCGACGTCGGCAACGAGCCCCAGTCCCTCCCAGGACTGCAGCGCATGCGCCGCCAGGGCCGCGGCGAGAGCGACGTCGACGGTGCCGCGCAGCTTGAGCTTCGCCTTCTCACCCAGTTCGCGGACCAGCTGCAGCTGCTCGGGGAACAGGTAGCCAGGGACGGCGGCCGTGACCACCTGGTGCTTGCCGCACAGTCCCGCAACGTGCTCGAACACCAGCGCCACGGCCCGGTCGGCGTCGACGGTCAGGCGCGGGCCGGCCCACTCCTGCCGCTGCCCCAGGTAGGGCAAAAAGCACAGGCAAGCCAGGTGCGGCGAGCGGCGGCACAGGACGGTGCCGGCGCGGCCCAGCGCCGGGTGGCGGCCCTCCAGGCTCAGCGCCATCGGCAGTTCGGCCTGCTTGCCGTCCAGAGCCAGCGGGCGGGCCTCCGTGGCGGCCGTCCCGGTGGCGGCCCGGACGCGGGTCGCGTTCAGGTCCAGGGCGACCAGCGTCATGGGGTGCTTCTCCGGGGGCCGAGGGCCGGCACGGTCACGCGGCCGGCGACGGGCTCCTGCGCCGCCAGGCTGCCGTGCTCCGGCTCGACATTGTACAGCCGCGCCACCAGGTGCTCCAGGCAATACTGCTGGCAGACGGCTCATGTCGACGTCAGCCTGGGTACGGACCGCCTCGCTGACGTCCTGGCCGGAGTGCGTGATGCCGTACTTGCCCAGCGCCAGGCGGATCATGTTGGCGAGGATGTACGGCTTGTTGCGCGTCTGCTGGTCGAGTTTGCGTTGCAGGGGGCGAGCGTCCTCGGGCAGGATACGCGAGCCAGGCTCGGTCGGCAGCAGGTCGAGGTCGAAGACGCGGCGCTGGCGGCGCACCTCCAGCCAGCGGCTGACCAGGACAAACACGCCCCACATGAAGGAGCAGTAACAGGCGATCTGTTCGGGGCCCAGGAAGATGTGCCGAAGGCGCTGGGTCGCGGTGTTGCTCTCCCGGGCGGGTGGCGGGGCCGTGAAAGCTTCCACGCGCGCCACCGTCTTGGGGTCGCCCTCCTTCGTCGTAATGCGGACAAACAGGTCCTTCTTCAGGTCCGCCAGCTTGCAGTCCTTCTCGTCGCAGCTGACCTGGGCGTCGTTGGGGATGGTGTAGGTCCGTTCGCTGGCGCCCTTGCCGTCGGTGGTCGTAAGCTTGCGTCCCTCGATGCGGACGACCTGCAAGGAGTCCTGCCCCTCCCCCGAGTCCGGGGCGAACATCTGGTACAGCGGGATGCAGATGGTCAGCACGAGGGCCAGCGCGAGCATCAGCAGCGGGCCCTCGCGCGTCGGCCGCAGGGATGGACTCAGCGACATCACCGACTCCACGGGGGGCCGGACCCGAGGCATTTCCTTCCGCGCACGAGTTGGCCCGGTTGCGAGATCGTAGCGAACTCGATTAGAAGCGGTTTCAAAACCTCGTGGGGCAGGTCGCTGACCTGCCTGGCGGCTGGCAGGTCAGCGACCTGCCCCACGTTTTGAAACCACTTCTTAGCTGATTCTGAAGCGTCGGGCGGCGGATTGTCAAGGGCGAAGGGAAACAGGAGACGGAATGGGCGTGCCGGCCTTGCGGGGCCGGTCAATAGCGCGGCACCTGCGGGTCGACGTGCAGCGACCAGGCGTCGATGCCACCGGCAAGCGAGACGACGTTACGGAAGCCGAGGTGCTCCAGCAGAGCGGCGGCCGACCGGCTGCGGATGCCGTGATGGCAGTACACGACGAGGAGGCTCTTCTTGTCCGGGCGGACCTCGGCGGCGCGTTCGGCAAGCTGGTCGAGGGGGAGGAGCCGGCTGTTGGGCAGGGCAGCGGTTTGGTGCTCCCACTCCTGGCGGACGTCGACGAGGCAGGTGGGCTCGCCTGCCGCCAGCCGCTCCGCCAGCTGTTGCACGCTAATTTGCAGTACCATCTTCTGTTGACTATCTGATTTCAACGCCTCCGTCAACGAGAAACCGCGGTTGTTACGAGAAAAGGAGAGGGGTCTCATTATTTCGCGACGAACCGCAAGCAGCTCCGGCTACGGCACGCGGCAGGCGGGTCGCTCTCAGAGGGCATGTGCGTGACGATCGTTTCGAGTCGGTTTCGTTTTGCGGCGCAGTGAGGGGTTGCTTTAGAATGCGATCATGGCTCCCTCCGATGCCGAACCTCCTGCTGCGCCCCCGCCCGCGGGTGGCTTCGCCACGACGCGCTGGAGCCTCGTTCGCGCCGCCGGAGACCACGCGGCGCCCGAGTCGCGGGCAGCGCTAGAGGCCCTGTGTGGCATCTACTGGTATCCCCTTTACGCCTTCATTCGCCGCCAGGGACACGACGCCGACCGCGCCCAGGACCTGACGCAGGAGTTCTTCGCGCGCCTGCTGGAGCGCGACGATCTGGCCGCCGTCGACCGCAGCAAGGGCCGTTTCCGCTCCTTCTTGCTGACCGCCTGCAAACACTTCCTGTGCAACGTGTACGACCGCGCCCACGCTCGGAAACGCGGCGGTGGCCAGGCCTTGTTGCCGATCGATGCCGTGGTCGCCGAGGGACGCTACGGCCGCGAACCGTCTCACGACGAAACGCCGGAGCGGCTGTTCGAGCGCCGCTGGGCGCTGGCGCTGCTGGACCAGGTGCTGTCCCGGCTGCGCCACGACTACGCCGCGGCGGGCAAGGACCGGTTGTTCGATCGGCTCAAGGGCCACCTGACCGGCGAGTCGGACGGGCTGCCCCACGCGCAGGCAGCGGCGGAAC
>JACOUH010000321.1 GCA_016177925.1 Planctomycetota bacterium
GGCGGTCGATCAGGGCCTCGGTCTCCTGCTCGAGGAGGACCTTGCGGGCCTCCTTGATCGGCAGTTGCCGCTGCTGGTTCTGCTTGGGCATGATCTTCTCGAACATGTTCTGGAAGTCAACATCCATCTGCTCCATGCCGAGGTTGGAGAAGATCTGCACCGGCACGGCCCGCTGCTCGATGTTCAGCTCGACCAGGCGGTCCTCCATCTCGCCAGCTTCCAGGCGAGCCTTCATCTTGTCGCGCGTCCGCTGGTTGCGATCGTTCTCCTCGGTGTTCTCAGCGTCCCAGCCGGTCGACGCCGGCACCAGCAGATCGAGGAGGCGGTCGTTGACGCGCTCCTTGGCCTGCGTTTCGACGAGACGGCGCTGCTCCTGTTTGACCATGCCGATGGCGATCTCCGAGAGATCGCGAACCATGCTCTCGACGTCGCGACCGTGGTAGCCGACCTCGGTATACTTGGTCGCCTCGACCTTCAGGAAGGGTGCCCCGACCAGCTGCGCCAGCCGGCGGGCGATCTCTGTTTTGCCGACTCCCGTTGGTCCGATCATGATGATGTTCTTGGGCGTGACGTCCTTACGCAGTTCCGGCGGCAGTTGCTGGCGACGCCAGCGGTTGCGAATGGCGACCGCGACCGCCTTCTTGGCCGCGTCCTGCCCCACGATGTAACGGTCCAGCTCGCGCACGATCTCACGCGGCGTCAGGTCAGCCACGGTATGCCTCCACGAAAAGAAGAAGGGCAACCACGGAACACACGGCGGGGCACCCGCGCCAGCGGGTCGCGGAAAAAAGACAGAAGAGGAACAGGCAAAGAACGGGCAGCTAGCCGTTTTCCGACCGATTCTTTGGTTCTTCTTCCCTTTTTTCTCCTTCTTCTATCTTTTTCCGTGTATTCCGTGTATTTCGTGGTTGCCCTCTTATAACTCTTCCACTTCGATGTTCCGGTTGGTGTAGATGCACAGGTCGGCGGCGATCTCCAGGGCGGTACGGGCGATCTCCACCGCCGACAGTTCGGAATGAGCCAGCAGCGCGCGCGCCGCGGCCACGGCGTAGGCGCCGCCGGAGCCGATCCCCAGGACGCCTTCCGTCGGCTGGATCACGTCGCCGGTGCCGCTCAGGAGCAGCAGGTTGTCGCGGTCGGCGACGATCAGCATCGCCTCCAGGCGACGCAGGCTGCGGTCCAGGCGCCAGTCCTTCGCCAGTTCCGTCGCGGCACGCGGGACGCTGCCCTGGAAGTCCTTCAACTTTGCCTCGAAGCGCTCCAGCAGCGCGAACGCATCGGCCGAGGCGCCCGCGAAGCCGGCGAGGACGCGGCCGTTGTGCAGACGGCGGATCTTGTGGGCGTCCCCCTTCATGACGACGTTGCCCAGCGTCACTTGGCCATCGCCGCCCACGGCCACGCTGCCCTTGTGCCGCACCGCCAGAATCGTCGTTGCACGCCAGCGTCTCATGCCGGTCCTCCCCCCCCGTGGGGCAGGCTGCCAGCCTGCCTTCTTCGCCAGGCAGGCTGGCAGCCTGCCTTCTTCGCCAGGCAGGCTGGCAGCCTGCCTTCTTCGCCAGGCAGGCTGGCAGCCTGCCTTCTTCGCCAGGCAGGCTGGCAGCCTGCCCCACGGGGGTGTCCTCTCTCTATTGGACGGCCGCGGGGCCGCTCCTCGGGGCTTTCCGCGTGCGAGCCCCCCTCGGATAATGATAGAGAAGCCCGACGCCCGTCCCAGCGGCGGGCGGACCTTTCTTCGGAGACGTGGCATGATTCCTCGCACGCGCATTCTGTCCCTCGTCGCCGTCGCCGCCTGCTGCCTGGCGGGCGCCGGGCCGGCGAACGCCGCGTTCGAGGTCAAGGACGAGGGCAAGTTCTTCTCCGCCGATGCCGCCGGCAAGGCGAATCAGCGCATCAAGGAGATCAAAGAGCAGACTGGCAACGACCTGCTCATCGAGACGTTCGCCGAAATCCCCGCGGATCGCAAGAAAGATTACAAGCCTGAGCGCAAGGACGAGTTCTTCGCGCGCTGGGCGCGCGAGAACGCCCGGCAGCGCAAGGTCGCCGGGGTTTATGTGCTTGTCTGCCGCGATCCCGCGCACTTGCAGATCGACCGCGTCACGGCTGGTCGGGCGTTCCCCCCTGCCGACCGCGGCAAACTGCGCGACCTCCTGATCGCCCGCTTCAAGGAGAAGAAGTTCGACGAGGGCCTCGCCGAGGCGGTGTCCTTCGTCGCGGGGCGATTCAAGGACAACAGTGATGTCTGCGACGACGGAGGGTTCTTCTCCGCCGACACGATGCGCAAGGCGCTGGCGGGCATCGCCGAGATGCGGCAACGGTACGGCAAGGACCTCGTCGTCGAGACGTTCAAGGAGATTCCCGCCGAGCGCAAGAAGGACTACAAAGCCGATGACCGCAATCGCTTCTTCGAGGCGTGGGCGAAGGACCGCCTCAAGGCGCTGAGCGTTGACGGCATCTATGTCCTCGTCTGTCGCGAACCGCCGCATCTCCAGGTGATCGTCGGAGACGAGGCCCGCAAGAAGGCCTTCACGGCGGAAGACCGCAAGCAGCTGGCGGAACTGCTGCTGAAATTGTTCCGTGTGCGGAAATATGACGAGGGTCTGCTCGAGGCGGTGAAGCTGGTCGAGGCGCGGCTGAAGGCGAACGTGGGAGAAAAAGGCAGCGAATAGCGCGAGCCGGCCTACGAATGGACTAATGGGGGCCTGTGCTGCCAGTTTGGAAACAACCTCCTGTTGGAGAGCGAAATCATGTGCCGTCTTGTTCATTGGGCCCTGCTGTCGGCGCTCGTGCTGGGGGGCCTCGCCGCCCAGCCGGTGTCCGCCGCGGTACGGAAGGACGAGGGCAAGTTCTTCTCGTCCGATGCCGTCGAGCGGGTCAACAAGCGCATTGCCGATACCAAGGAAAAAACCGGCGTCGACCTCGTCATCGAGACGTACAAGGAGATCCCGGAGGAACTGCGCAAGGACTACAAGCCAGACAGCAAGGCCGACTTCTTCCGCCGCTGGGCCAGAGACCGCAAGAAGGAAGTCGGGGTCGATGGCGTGTACATCCTCATCTGCCGCGAGCCGACCTACCTACAGGTCCAGGTCGGGGATGATACCGAGGCGAAAAGGTTTTTCACGCGGGACAATTGGGACGAACTGACCCGGCAACTTCGCAAGGAACTGAAGACCGACGGAAACAGCGACGCGGCTCTGGAGCATGCCGTCAGCTATGTGACGTCGACGGTGCGCGAGCGTGCGGCGATCACAAAGACGAAGCCACGGAGCGGAGGGCACGAGAAGGACACTGGCAAGAAGGAGGACGAAGCCAACCCGATCCTTGGTTGGCTTTGTCCCGTGATCCTCGTGATCCTGGGCATCTGGCTGGTGATCGGGCTCGTGCGTGCCTTCAGCGGCGGAGGCGGGGGCTACGGCGGTGGAGGCGGAGGCGGCTTCTTCTCCTCGCTGATGGGTGGCCTGTTCGGGGCGGTGGCCGGCATGTGGATCTACGACCAGTTCTTCGGCGGCCACTCGGGCTTCGGCGGCTCCTCCGCGTACGGCGGAGACTCCTCCTCGTCTTCGGACGGTCCCCACGACACGGACTCTAGCGGCTCCGGCGGTGACTTCGGCGGAGACGATGGGGGGGGCGGGGGTGATTTCGGAGGCGGCGATATTGGCGGCGGCGACTTCGGTGGCGGGGGCGACTTCGGGGGTGGAGGAGGCGACTTTGGGGGCGGCGACTTCTGAGGTGTCTGAAGGTGAAGAGGGAGGAATAGCGATGGCGACCCGCGCGAATCCATCGTGGCTCTTGCTCGCCGCCTGCTGCCTGGCGATTGTTCCAGCGGCCCGCGCCCAGGTCGACGACCGGGCCAACCTCTTCACGGCCGAGGCGGTCAAGAACGCCAACGATCGCCTCGGACAGCTCAAGGCGCGTCTCGGCAAGGGCCTCGTCCTCGACACGTTCAAGGAAGTCCCCGAGGCGGAGGCGAAGAAGCACAACCTCGACAACGCGAACGAGCGTGACAAGTTCTTCGCCGAATGGGCTCGGCAGCGTATCCGCGAGACCAAGCTCGACGGCGTCCACGTCCTGATCTGCCTGGCGCCGCACCGCGTCGAAGTGACTGCGACCCCTGGGGTGGAAGATCGCTTCAGCCCCTGGAGCCAGCAGCATTTGCGGCGTTTCCTGAAGAGCAGCGTGAGGCCGCGTCCCTCGAAGCCTGCCACGAAGAAGGAAGAGGACAAGACCGACTGGCAGCACGAGAACGACGGCGCCCTGCGGGACACGGTCACCTATGTCAAGGGGAAGGTTACCGCGGATCGCGGCGTCGGCCGGGTCGTTGACGAGGCGCACCTCTTCAAGCCGGAGACGATCGGGAAGGCGGACCGGCAGATCAAACAGCTTCGGCAGCGGTTCGCCAAGGACCTGACGATCGCCACCGTCAGCGCCGCTCCGGAGATCGACACCGAGGCGTACAACCTGAAGGATGCCGGGCAGAAGAAGGAGTTCCTGGACGACTGGGTGCGCGATCGGGCGTCGCGGCTCGACGGCATCTATGTCCTGGTCTGCCTGGACCCCAAGGTCATTCATGTCTTCGTCTCCGAGGGGGCCCCCTTCACCGACCTGAATAAGCGCCAACTCTATCGGCTCCTCGTCGACCGCATCCAGCCGGACAACCCCGACCAGGGGGCCGTCCAGGAGATCTTCAACAAGTTCAGGAAGAAGCGCGACAACGACGCCGGCCTCCTCGCCGCCGTCGACCTGGTCGAGGCAAAGCTGGACTGGAACCGTCCCGTCGACCTGAGCAACTGGATGCTCGGCCTGGGAGCGATGGGCGGGCTGCTGGGGGTGTGGATCTTCCTTGGGGTGGTGCGCATTCGGCTGCGGCGGACCACTCCCGCCGACGCGGGCGTCCACGACGCCGACGACAGCGGGCGGTCGATTGCTGTTCTGGGGGGAGGGATCGGCGCTGTCTGCGGCGAGTGGCTGTTCGGACACGTCCTCTCCGCCGGCAGGAGCGTTGCCCGTGTCGTCGTGCCGCCGCCCGTGGAAGACCACACCGGCGACTCGGGGACACGACTACGGCTCGAGGATCTGCAGAAAGATTCGCTGCGACACGATGTCAACAATGGGGAGTCGTGATGGAGCAGGACTGTCTCTATTGCAAGAAGCTCGCGGCGATGGGGTTCGATCCCCTCACCCCCGACCCCTCTCCCCC
>JACOUH010000322.1 GCA_016177925.1 Planctomycetota bacterium
CTGCTCCACCCCCGGCGAGCGGTGCAGCTTGATGAAGCGCCGGTTGTAGCCCGGCACCGTCAGCGATAAGATCAGCCGCGGCCGGTAGCGGCGGTCGATCTCCGTGAACGCCTCGTTTGCCTTCTCTTCGTCTTCCTGGTAGTACACGGTCAGCAGGTCCTCGTCGCTCATTGCCGCGTAGCTGGTCATCTTGGCAACCTCCGGACCTCGATGGCGTGCAGACAGCCACTCTGCCTGCCCTCTTGCTATTGACGCCCAGGAGGCGGTCCCTCGCTCGCCTGCTTTTCGTGCGACCGCGGAAAGGGGAAGAAGCGGGCCGGGTTCCTGGGGAGGCCCGGTCGCGTGGTTGTCGGAGATCGTTTCGGTTGAACAGGGAGGGAAGCCGGCATCGACAGTTGGACACGGCCGGGGCGGTCAGGTTCGCGAATCGCGGAAAGATGTTCCGCTGTGCGTTCGGGGCGGTATAATTCACTTCTGCGTTCGCAGAACAGGGACAAAGATCGGCCAGGATCGCACCGTCGCCCGTCCGGGGGTTCCTAAGATGTCCGACTCCTCGGTCCACACAACACAGCTGCAACTCTGGGTCGACCGCATCCGGGCCGGCGACGTGGCCTCCCGCGAGGAGCTGCTGCGCGGCGTGTGGGACCGCCTGGAGCGTCTCGCCCACAAGATGTTCCGCCGCTTCCCCCGCGTCGGCCGCTGGGTCGAGGCCGCCGACGTGCTCCAGAACGCCCTGCTGCGGCTGCTCCGCGCCCTGGAGCAGGTCCGGCCCGAGTCGATGCGTGCCTTCTTCGGCCTGGCCGCCGAGCAGATGCGCCGCGAACTGCTCGACCTCGCTCGTCACTTCCTCGGTCCGCAAGGGCTCGGCGCCAACTACCGGAGCCTCGCTCCGGCGCCGGAGGGGGGCCACAATCCTCACGACCCGCCGGACGTCACCGACGACCCCGCCGACCTCGATCGCTGGCGGGCCTTCCACGAGGAGGTGGCCAAGCTCCCCGAAGAAGAGCGCGAGGTTGTCGACCTCCTTTTCTATCACGGCTGGACCCAGGCGGAGGTCGCCGAGCTGCTGGAAGTCAGCCCCCGCACGGTCCAGCGCCGCTGGGGCGCCGCCCTTGTCAAGTTGCACCGCATCCTCGAGGAAGTTGACCCGGGAAGCGCCCCACCCACCCCCTGAGCGTCGGAGGGACAGCCGGCTCGGCTGTCCCCTTGGCGTCCACCCGACAGGCGAGCCGCCCGTCGCGAAGGACCGGAGAGCACTTCTGTCTTGGGTCTCCCTTCGACTCGGAACAAGGGGTTGGAACCGGGCCACCCGCGCCTGCCGGCACGGGCGTTTTTTGTGTGCTATCCTCTCCAAGGAAAGTTGTTCCTCTGGGAAGCGCGCCCCCGTTCGCGCTGCCCCTGCGCCGTTCGCGGCCGGATTCCCGAGCGGACGCCGGACCGGATCGCTGCGGCCCGCCAGCGGAACTCGCCCGACCCGCCAGCCCGGCCCTCCTTCCGAGGTGAAGCTTGAATCACCCCTCCATCGTGCTCGTCGGCCAGTCCTCCGAGGTCCGAGGGCTGCGCTGGGAGTCGGAGAATCGCCTGCGGATCGGGCGGTTCACCAATGACATCGACGTCGTGATGAACGATGCCTCCGTCAGCCCGCACCATGCGGAAGTCGTGGCGACCCGCCAGGGCTGGGTGGTGCGCGACCTCGGCAGCATGTACGGGACCTACGTCAACGGCTCCGCCGTCACCGGCCGGCAGCAGGTCCTGAATGAGAACGACGAACTTCGCTTCGGCCGGCTGGTCGTGGAAGTGACGTTCGTTCCGCGCGGCGACTCGACGACGGGGCAAGGGACCGTGGCGACGGCCCAGCGGGACGCCCCGCCGGCTGCGGCCGGCGCGAAGCCGGAGGCCGCGGCCGGCAGCGCGGCGGCCCCGAGGGGGCTGAAGACGACGAGCAGCTTCCTGCGTGTGCAGGCGACGACCCAGCAGACGTGGGAGCAGGCCATCCAGTCGGTGACGTCTGCCGGGATGCGGCCGTGGCAGGACAAACACATGCGCGCCCTGCTGCGGGCCAGCTACTCGGTCGGTCAGGTGGCCTCGCCCGAGGAACTGCTCCAGTCGATCCTCGACGACGCCGTCGGCGTTCTGGAGGCCCAGCGCGGGGCCATCTTGCTGGTCGACGAGGAGACCAACCATCTGCGCCTCCGCTCGCTGTCGCTGTCCCGCCCGACGCTTCGCAATAAGGGCACGCATAGCCACACGCTCGCGGCGTGCTGTTACCAGAGCGGCGAGTCACTGCTTTGCGCCGACGTCCGGGTCGAGGCGGACCTCTTCAACGCCCAGAGCGTCGCCCACGGTGCCATGACCTCGATCATCTGCGCGCTGTTGCGGACGCCTCGGCAGCGCCTCGGCGTCTTGCACCTGGATCGCGGCCCGCTCCAGGCGGCGTTCGGCCGCGACGAGTTCCTCCTGGCCGACGCCCTGGCCGCCACCGTCTCGGTGGGCATCGAGAGCGCCCAGCTCGTTGAGAAGCAGCGGCAGCAGTTTGTGCAGACGGTCGCCGCCCTGGGCCGTGTCGTCGAAATTCGCGATCTTTATACAGCCAATCACACCAGCCGCGTCACCGAGTACGCTCTGCTGCTGGGCAAGGAGCTGCGCGTTTCACCGCAGGAACACTCGCAGTTGCAGATCGGCACGCCCCTGCACGACATCGGCAAGGTCGGCATCGAGGATGCCATCCTGCGCAAGCCAGGGCAGCTGACCTCCGACGAGTTCGAGCACATGAAGTTGCACACGGTCAAGGGAGCGGCCATCCTGGAGACGGTCCCAGCCCTGAAGTCGGTCATCCCGATCGCTCGCCACCATCACGAGCGCTGGGACGGCTGCGGCTATCCCGACCGGCTGGCGCAGGACAGCACCTCGCTGGTGGCGCGCATCGTCGCGGTCGCCGACGCCTTCGACGCGATGACCTCGGACCGTCCCTATCGCAAGGCCCTGCCGCTGGATCACGCCTTCGCCGAGTTGCTCACCAAGGCGGGAACGCACTTCGACCCGGTCTGTGTCAACGCCTTCGTCGCGCTGCGTCCCCAGGTGGAAGCGGTCCATCGACAACGGCATGCCACCTTCGGTTCCGTCGACCTGCTGAATATGGCTTTGCAAGACCGCTAACAGCCTGTAACTTTGTTCGGGAGCGGCGGGGCGTAAGCCCGCCGGTGCCGCCAAAACCGGCGGGCTTACGCCCCGCCGCTCCCCATTGTGAATCGACCGACCAGTTCGAGGCGGTGGCCGCTCAGTTCAAAGCCTTGTTGGCGGAGCCACTCCCCCAGCTGCGGGGCGAGGCGGTTGACCAACTCCGGGTCGTAGGACAGGGGCAAGTCGCGAACCTGTCCGGTGGCCAGGCAGCGGAGATGATAATGGGCGTCGCTGCGGCCGTCGTAGCGCGCCGTGCCGTCGTCGCTGACCAGGCGCGCCGCCACGCCAGCCTCGACGAGGGCCTCCAGCGCCTTGTACACCGTTGCCAGGCTGATCTTCTCGATCTCCTTGCGGACGGCGGCAAATACCTGCTCCGCGGTCGGATGGGTCTGCACCGACTTGAGGTAGGCGCAGACAGCAGCGCGCTGTCGCGTGAAGCGACGGCCCGCCTTTTCCAACGCTTGCCGCAGTTCCGACCCATCGAGGGCACAGGTTGCACTTGCTGATTGCGAACGTTCCATACGGGGTTAGCCTACGAATGCTGCCGTCGACCGGCAATCGGTCCGAATTCCCCTTGCATCGGCCGGCGCGAGGCGAGAAAGTGACGGAAGAGACGCTGACCACCCGACCAGCAGGAGGAAACGACCATGCGATACCGGAGTGTGCTGCTCGCCCTTTTCTCCCTGCTCGCTTCTGTACCCGCCTTTGCGGGCGATATCCGGGGCGTCATCGTGCGCGTCGATCTCGACCGCCACGAGGTCCAGATCGAGGGACGCGGACTCGGCAAGCGCGGGCTGGGAATGACGTTCGGTCTCGGCAAGGACACGCGCGTGCTGTTGGGTCGCGATGCCGGCGACCTGTCGGACCTCACCCCCGGCCGGCGCGTCCGCGTCGTCTATGACGGGCCACGGGCCATCTCGGTGGAGGTGAGCGGTCTGCGGCGGGCTGGTGGCAGTGACGTGCAACCGCGTGGGCCTGTCCCGGCGCCCGGTCCGAAGGAGGACGCCAACACTGTCGCGGGGATGTTGCAGCGTGTTTCCTACGCGGAGCGTGAGGTGGTGGTGATCGGTCCCGGTCCCAAGGGACCGGAGACGGAAACGATCGTGTCGGTGCCGAAGGACGTTCGCGTCGTCAAGGACGGCAAGCCGATCGCGTTTGAGGACCTCAAGGACAACCAGCCAGCGATGATCCAGACGGAGAAGCGCGACGGCAAGCTGTTGGCCAAGAGCATCCAGGTCGGGCAGGGCGTGGCGGCGATGGTGCCGCTGGCTCCGGAGCCGAGGACCCGTTTGGCAAGGCTCCGTCGTCTGCTGCAGATCGCCGACCGAATCCTGGAGATGGCGGAGGGCACGCAGGAGGAACCGCCGCGTCCGAAGCGCGATTAGCCCGACGCGCCAGCGAGGAGCTTAGCCCGACGCGCCAGCGAGGAGCTTAGCCCGACGCGCCAGCGAGGGACAACTTCACTCCTCGCTGGCGCGTCGGGCTAAGCAAGGCTGCAAAGCCGCAAGCGGCGATCACTTCATTTCTTGCCGGCCAGCTCGAGGGCGGCACGAACGACGTCGTCCGCCGTCAGGCCATACTTCTTCAGCAACCCCTCTGGTGTCCCCGACTCGGCAAAGGTGTCGCGGAGGGCGACGAAGCGTATCGGCACCGGATGCTGTCGCGCCGCCGACATCGCAACGGCGCTGCCGAGCCCCCCGTGCAGCAGGTGTTCCTCGGCGACGACGAGGCGGCCCGTCTCACGCGCCGCCGCCAGCACCGCCGCATTGTCGAGTGGCTTGACCGTGTGCATGTCGAGCACGCGAGCCTGCACGCCCTGCCCGGCCAGCTTCTCGGCCGCCTCCAAGGCCGCGGCAACCATCAGGCCATTGGCGATCAGGGTGACGTCCTTGCCGTCGCGCAGACGGATCGCCTTGCCCAACTCGAAAGCGCAGCCGTTCTCGTAGACGATCGGCACGTTCGGCCGGCCGGCCCGCAGGTAGGCGGGCGTTTTGATCTTCGCCAGTGCCTACACCGCCTGCTCCGTCGACGGCTCGTCGGCCGGCACCACGACAGTGAAGTTGGGCAGCGAGCAGGCCAGCGACACGTCCTCGATGCCCATC
>JACOUH010000323.1 GCA_016177925.1 Planctomycetota bacterium
ATGTCGGCGGCGCGGGTCAGCACGAGCCGGCGCCGGGGCGCGGTTCGGAAGTCGATACTGCACACCTGGGCCAGTACCTCCGGCGCCCGCGTTCCCGTGAGGAGAAACGTCGCGTCCTCGCGCTCGACGCGGTAGACGCCTGGCGGCGCAGCCGCGAGGTGGCCAGCCAGGGAAGCAATCGTCTCGCCTGGGATGCCGTCCTCCAGGAGGAAGTCGCTCCCTCCCAGCCGCACGACCAGGCCCCCGCGGGAGAGGGGAATTGCGCTGTAGACCTCGGCCGGCAACTCGACCCCCCGGTCGCGGAGCCACCCCTCGGCGTCGGGGCCCTTGACCCCGAGCTTGCGTAGCGCGCTGAGGTCGCACAGGCCGAGGATCGGCAGGGCCGCTCGCTCGCTCTCGTCCTCGCCGAAGCGGAGGGCGACCGGGGTGCCGCCAAGCCGCCCCCATTGCGCCCCACGGGCCTCCAACAGGTGATGGACCGGACTCAGGCGCGGGGCAATCGTTGACATGAGGGTGTCTCTCCGCGGGCCGGGCGGCGGGCCTGCCGGTAGAATAGTCGGCGGATAGGTTGGTCGGCCATCTTGCGGACGGAGGAGGGAACATGCCGCTGACACCTGCCGAGCGCGACAAGCTCGAAGACTACCAGCAGATGATGGGTCTCCAGGCCGGCAACCTGGCGCTGGCGCTGGACAGCCTGACCGACGTTATGGCCCTGCTCGGCCAGCACACAGTCTATTGCCGCGTCGGCAAGGGGCCGCGCGCCAGCGAACCGCCGCTGGACATTGCCGAGGTCCTCGACACCCTCCAGAATGCCAAGTCGCTGGTGCAGCAGACGCTCCTGAACCTGCGCAGGCCGGGTTCATCTGACACAAGCCCGGAGCGCTAGCGACGGGACATCCCCGCGCTGGCGCTTGGGGCTTGGGTCAGACCGTCTCGCGTCGGGTAGAACGGCGACCGGACTCAGCGCAGGTCGCGGTAAGCGTCCCAGGCCAGGTAACCGACCAGCCCACAGGTCAGCAGGCCGAGGATGTCGACGGCCATGCTGACCTGGCTGAACGGAAACTTGAGGAGGAGGTCGAGCAGGAACAGCAGGAACAGCAAGCCGGCAACTCCCATGGAGACCCAGCACAACCATTTTTCCATGGAGATCCCTTTCACCGCCTGCATGGAATGCCCTCGACTCCGGTTCCGGCCGGTTCCAGGAAGTGTCCTCAAACGTGCTCGGCGCCTACCCTGAATCGATTTTGGCCATTGTAGGGGCCGGAAAGCAAGTCGCCAGCGGGGGGATTTGCGGAAAAAGCGACTTCCCCGGCCCGCGCAACAGGTCCGTCCCGCTTCCCTCGTCCCGAATCTCTGTGTCGGGACGAGCGCCCCCCGGCGCCTTGACAAACCGGCGGGCGATGTCCACATTGTCGCTATCCGCGGGCTTGCTTCAAGGGGGACTCCCGTGATCACTCCCGTCGTCCTGATCCCCGGTGACGGCATCGGGCCCGAGGTGACCGCGTCGATGTGTGAGGTCCTGCGGGCCGGCGGGGCGCGAGTCAGTTGGGTCGAGGCCTGTGCCGGCCTCGATGCCGTCGAGCGCTTCAGCGACCCCCTGCCGGCCGCGACGCTCGACCTCGCCCGCCGCTACCGCGTTGCCCTGAAGGGGCCGTGTACCACCCCCGTCGGCAAGGGTTTCCGCTCGATCAACGTCCGCATGCGCCAGGAGCTGGCCCTGTACGCCAGTGTCCGCCCCGTCCAGTCGCTGCCGGCGGTCAAGGTGCCGTACAATCACGTCGATCTGGTCGTCGTCCGCGAGAACACCGAGGGCCTCTACTCGGGGCAGGAGCACTTCGTCGTGCCCGGCGTGGTGGAGAGCCTGCGCATCATCACGCGCGGCGCCTGCGAGCGCATCGTGCGTTATGCTTTCGAGTTGGCACGGCACGGCGGACGGCGGCGCGTTACCTTCTGTCACAAGGCGGAGGTGATGCCTCTGAGTGATGGCCTGTTCCTGGAGACCGCCCGCGCCGTCGCCGACGACTACCCGTTCCTCGAGTTCGAGGAGATCCCGGTCGACAAGCTGTGCATGCAGCTGGCGCTAGACCCGACGCGCTACGACGTGCTGGTGATGGAGAACTTGTTTGGCGACGTGCTGAGCGACCTGTGCGCCGGGCTGGTGGGCGGCCTGGGGCTGGTGCCGGGCGCCAACATCGGCGCCCGCTACGCCGTCTTTGAGGCAGTCCACGGCAGCGCCCCTGACATCGCCGGTAAGGGACTGGCCAACCCGATTGCGCTAATCCGCTCGGCGGCAATGATGCTCGAGCACATCGGCCAGCGCGACGTAGCCCGCCGCATCGAGACGTCGGTGCGCCGGACGCTCGAGTCGGGTCTCGGCTTGACGCGTGACCTCGGCGGCGAGGGCAATACCGCGACGCTGACGGAGCGGTTGATCGCGAACCTGGCAGGAGATTAGCCCGACGCGCCAGCGAGGTTCGCTCTGTGCCTCGCTGGCGCGTCGGGCTAAGGGGGGGAGCGCGTGAGTCTGCGAGTCACACTGATCCAGGGCGGCGGCGTGGGGCTCGACCAGGTGCCGGCGGTCAAGCGCGTCCTGGAGGCGGCCGGCGTCCGCATCGACTGGGACGAGCACTTCGCTGGCCTGCCGGCGCTGGAGCAGGGCGGCGTCCCCCTGCCGGCGGAGATGCTGCGCTCGGTGCGCGACACGGGGCTGGCCTTGAAGACCAAGCTGCTGTCGCCACCGGGGCCCGCGCCGGGACAGCCCAAGGCAGCGCGGGCTCGCAACTTCAACCTGCAACTCCGCCGCGAACTCGGGCTGTTCGCCTCGGTGCGACCGCTCAAGAACCTGCCTGGCCTACCGGCCCGCTTCCAGAACGTCGACATGCTCGTCATCCGCGAACTGACCGAGGACCTCTACGCCGCCATCGAGCACGAGATCGTCCCCGGCGTCGTGCAGAGTTTGAAGATCGTCACCGAGACGGCCAGCCGCCGCTTCTTCCGATTCGCTTTCGAGTGGGCCCGGGCGAACGGTCGCAAGACCGTTCACTGCGTTCACAAGGCCAACATCCTCAAGCTCGCCGATGGCCTCTTCCTCGACGCCTTCCGCGCCACCGCTCGCGACTTCCCCGAGATCCAGACCAAAGAGATTATCGTCGACAACTGCTGCATGCAAATGGTGTCCAAACCGCAGCAGTTCGACGTTCTCGTGATGGGTAACCTCTATGGCGACCTGGTGTCCGACCTGGGGGCTGGGGTGGTGGGCGGCATCAGCGCCACGGCCAGCATCAACGTCGGCGACGGCATCCGCGTCTACGAGTCGTTTCACGGCGGGACCCGCCAAGAGATCGGCGTCGACCGGGCCAACCCCCTACCGCTGCTCTTGCCAGCGATCGACCTGCTCGAAGGGGTCGGACTGAAGGAGCCGGCCCAGCACATCCTCGACGCCATCGGCAAGGTGCTGTCCGAGCGGCGCGTGCTGACCGCGGACCTTGGTGGCGGCTCCAGCACGTCCGAGGTGGCTGACGCTATTGTCGCGGCCCTCGCCGCCTGATCCGTCCTTAGCCCGACGCGCAAGCGAGGTTGGCTGCTTCCCTCGCTTGCGCGTCGGGCTAAGCAGTCCCTCATCGGCAGGGTTCCACACGGCCCGACTGGGCGGAACGGTAGGCGGCATCGAGCAGCTCGACAGAGCGCATAGCCGCCTCGCCGGGGGCGAGGTTCTCGGTTGTCTTGCCGAGGACGAGGTCAACGAAATTCGCCGGCGGGCCCTCGCAGGAGTAGGCGCCCGCCCCTTCGGGCAGTTGCAGCTTCTCGCTGTGGCCGTCGTGACGGTGCAGCTCCAGCCGCGCCCGTTCGCAGTCGAGCAGCAACATCCCGTCCGAGCCGAACAGGCGCAGGTCGACCTGGAACTCGGCCTTGCCAGTCGGCGGGATCGTCCCGGCGCCGGAAACCGTGCCGATCGCCCCGCCCATGAACCGCACGCTCAGCGCATCGTACAGGTCGACGCGGCTGCCGGGAGCGGACATCAGTGCGTAGACCGACTCAGGCACAAGGTTCGTCAGCCAGAAGAGCATTCCCGTTGAGTGCGACAGTTGAGCATGGCCATAGCCGCCGCCCGCCACCTGCGGGTCGGCCCACGTCTTCGGATCGGGCTCGAACATTACGCCGCCGGCCTGCCCGCTGACGTCCTGAACCAGGAAGCGCTGCCCCTGTAACAAGGCACGGATGGGAGAGGCCATGTGGCAGAGGGCATATTGCACCTCGCCGATCAGGCCCTCATCCATCCATCGCTTCGCCTGACGGACGAATGGCTTGTAGTTCCAGCCGTAGGGGACGAGCAAGTTCAGGCCCTTTTCCCGGGCGAGGCGGACCAGTTCGCGGGCGTGGTCGGCGCGCGTACACATCGGCTTCTCGCACATGACATGCAGGCCGCGCTCAAGAGCAAGGCGAGCGTGCTCGAAGTGCAACGTGTGCGGCGAACTGACGATGACCGCATCGAGGTCAGGGAAGTGGATCAGTTCCTCGGCGCTCTCGGTGGCGAAGCGAAAGCCGAAGCGCTCCTGAACCTGGCGCAGCTCGTCGCGGCCGAGGCGGCAGACGGCGGTCAGTTCGACGTCGTCGCGCTGGGCAAGCAGCGGCATGTGATTGGCCGTCGCCCACCAGCCGGCGCCGAGGAAACCCAGACGGACCTTCTTCGTGGTGCTCATCCCTCGTTTCTCCTCCGGTCGTTCCACCGCTCGACGACGGGACGGAACGCGGCGATGTGGGCCGGTGTCGTCCCGCAGCAGCCGCCGACCATCGCGACGCCCGCCTCCAGCAATTCCGGCACCCGTTCCGCCATCCTCTCCGGCCTGCGTGGGTAGACAACGTGTCCGCCGTCCGTCCGCGGCGTCCCCGCGTTGGGCCGGGCGAATAGCGGCAGGTCGGTCACTTGCCGATAGCGCCTTATCACCTCGATCATGTCGTCCATGTCGATCTCGCGGCCACAGTTGACGCCCAGCGCCGTCACGGCGTGGCGGGCCGCGTGGCGGGCAAACGTCTCCGGAGCGTGACCGCTGTGCGACACCAGTGTCCCCTCGGGCCGGCGCTGGTAGGCAAGCGAGAGCAGGATCGGCACCTCGTCGTTGTCGAGGACGCGGCGACGGATGAACTCGACGGCGGACAGGGCGCGGGGCGTTGAGCACGTCTCCAGCAACAGGCCATCGACCCCGGCCTTCTCCGCCGCCGGGTCGAGGAACGCCTCGACGACACGGCCGAGGTCGGACCAGTCGGAAAACTCCTGGTCGGTCGCGCTGATAAGGAGAGGGCCGATGTCGCCAAGGACGAAGCCATCACGCCCGACACCGGCACGGGCGAGGCGGACGCCGGCAATCACGATGCGCTCCAGGTCGGCCTCGCGGTCGTGGCGAACCAGGGCGCAGGGATTAGCCTGGAAGGTGTTGGTCAGCAGGCAGCGCGCGCCGGCGGCGACGTAAGCCGCGTGGACGCTCCGCACGCGCTCCGGACGGGTCAGGTTCCATGCCTCGCCGCACTCCCCGGGCTCCAGGCCGGCCTGGTACAGCTCGCTGCCCATGGCCCCGTCCATGAGCAGCACTTGTCCAGATTGCAGAGCGGCCAGCAGTGGTGACATCGTCGCATCGGGAGAGGGCCGGAGCGGGCGGTTGTTCCGATTCGACCGCCCCGCCGACAGTATGGAGCCCCCCGGACGGGGAATCAAGTCCACTCCCACTTTCCCCCTTGCCTGCAGCCCGTTAGACTTCCCTCGGCGTCGCAACTCCCCCCGTAGGTCCGGCGAGCCGAGCCGGACCAACCGAAGCGGTGCCGCTCGGCTCGCGGCACCTACCGGGGCCGGGACAACCGGAGGGCGGTCGATGGATACGCAGAGCGTGCAGCCGCTGGTGGGCGTGATCATGGGGTCGAAGTCAGACTGGGAGACACTGACGCACGCCGTGCAAACACTGGAGGAACTGCGGGTGCCGCACGAGGTCCGCGTCGTGTCGGCGCACCGCACGCCGGACCTGCTCTTCGAGTACGCGAGCACGGCGGAGGCACGCGGCCTGGAGGTGATCATCGCCGGTGCCGGCGGCGCGGCCCACCTGCCGGGCATGGTCGCGGCCAAGACGCACTTGCCCGTCCTCGGCGTCCCGGTCGAGTCGAAGGCACTGCACGGGGTCGACTCGCTGCTGTCGATCGTGCAGATGCCGGCGGGTGTCCCGGTGGGGACGCTGGCGATCGGCCGGGCCGGCGCCGTCAATGCTGCCCTGCTAGCTGCCTCCATCCTGGCGAACAAGCACCCGGCGTTCCGGACTGCGCTGCTCGAGTATCGGAGAGCGAAGACGCAAGAGGTTCTCGACCAGCCGGACCCACGCCCGGCTGGGTGACAAGGAGCAAGCGTGAAATCCATCGGGATTCTCGGCGGTGGACAGCTGGGGCGGATGCTGGCGCTGGCGGGGTATCCGCTCGGGCTGCGGTTCCGCTTCCTCGACCCGGCCGCCGAGGCACCCGCGGAGCAGCTCGCCGAGCGCGTCGCCGGCGCCTACGAGGACCTCGAATCGCTGCAACAGTTCGCCGCCGGTCTCGACCTGGTCACCTACGAATTTGAGAACGTGCCCGTCTCGACCGCCCACTTTCTGGAACAGCGCCTCCCAGTCCTGCCGCCGCCAGCGGCCCTCGCGGCGGCCCAGGACCGCGTCGCCGAGAAGCTGTTCTTCCAGAAGGCCAGCCTGGCGACGGCGCCCTTCGAGACAGTCGACGGCCACGACGACCTCGCCGGCGCCATCGAGCGCATCGGCCTGCCCGCGGTGCTGAAGACGCGCCGCTACGGCTACGATGGCAAGGGTCAGGTCATCCTCCGCCGCCACGACGACGTTACCCACGCCTGGGAGAAGCTCGGCGGCGTGCCGCTCATTCTCGAGGCGTTCGTGGCGTTCGAGCGTGAGGTGTCTCTGCTGGCAGTGCGCGGCCGCGGCGGAGAGACGGCCTTCTATCCGCTGGTCGAGAACCACCACTGCGACGGGATGCTGCGTCTATCGCTGGCGCCCGCGCCGGGCCTGACGTCCGAACTGCAAGGCGAGGCCGAGGAACTGGGCCGGCGCGTGCTCGAGGCGCTGGGTTACGTCGGCGTGCTGGCGGTCGAGTTCTTCCAGACGACGGGGCGGCGCGGCAAGGGCGCGTCGGGCCGTCTGCTGGCCAACGAGATGGCCCCGCGCGTGCATAACTCCGGGCACTGGACCATTGAAGGGGCGGAAACGAGTCAGTTCGAGAACCACCTGCGTGCGGTTCTCAGCCTGCCGCTGGGCGGCACCGCTTGTGTCGGCCACTCGGCGATGGTCAACTTGATCGGCGTCGTCCCCGACAGTGCGGCCGTGCTCGGCATTCCCGGCTTGCACCTGCACCTGTACGGCAAGTCACCGCGTCCGGGTCGCAAGCTCGGCCATCTCACCTTGCGCAGCGCCGACCCCGACGCCCTCCAGGAGCGGCTCGAGCGCGTCCGGAGTCTTGTGGAGATCTGATAGTCGGCTCCAGACCGATCATCTCTGGGCGGGTTGAAGCGTTTCCTCGACCTCGCTGACCAGTTCGGCCTGCCGCTTGCGCAGTTCGCCGACAAACGTCTTCGCCCGCGGCAGGGGACAGCACAGGGCGTAACGCACGATCGCTCGCCGCTGGATCGGGGCGTCGAGTCCCTTCCTACCATACAGGGCCAGTACCGCCTCTGTGAGGTCCCACATCTGTCCCTTGCGCAGCTCCTCGACGGCGAGATCGGCCAGCTCGCCCTGCTGCAGGACCGCTCCCAGGGCGGCGAGCAGGGCGGTCCGCGACTCGCGCGGCGTCCACGCCTGGTAGAAGCGGAGTGTGCGGATCGCTGATAGCCGAATGGGCAGCGTTGCCCGGCCCTCACGCAGCAGCTTCACCGCCAGCGTCCAGCCCTCCTTCGGCCGCAGCCGGATGTAGCCGCTCAGGATGCCATCATACGCTTCGGCAGTTCGCCCGCTGGGGTTCGCGAGAGCGCACTCGAACCAGGCGGCATCCTCCTTGCCCCCGCAGGACCCCAGTAGGAAAGCGAACAATCCGAGGCGCTCGGCGGGCGTGTTCGGATCGTGAGCCCACGCCCGCAACTTCGCTGCCGACAGGTAACGCCCTGCGTCTGCCACCTCGCGGTCCGAAGCCTTGACGAACTCCATGTAGGCATCCTGAGCGACGACCTTGTCGGGGTGGTCGAGGTAGCGGAAGAAATAGAGCAGTCCGCGCCGACTGTCGCGCGGGTCGAGGGCCAGCGCCCCCGCGAGATAATCGGCCGCCGCGGGGGAAGCAACTTCGACGCCGCGGTACAGGTCGAAGCGGCCGCCGACCACGTCGCAGAAGACGAGCGAGCGTGTCGGTGTCCCCGGCTTTTGCGGAGGCAGGTAGTGGGGCAGCACGAGGACATCGCCCTTGCGCTTGCGGAATTCGGGTGCGAGTTTCGGATCGGTGCGGAGGACGGCCTCGATGTGGAAGTCGGTTTCGCCCTTGCCGGGAGCCTCGTTCGAGAGACGAGCCTTGCCGAGCGTTCCGTAGAGGATGAGGCGGGCGCTGGGATAGCTCGCTTCTTCGCGCAGCGTCTGGGTGACGCGAACCTGGTTACAGAGGATGCAGGCCGGGGCAGGGCAGGGCAGGGTGGTCAGCAGGGGGCCAGCACAAGTCAACGCGATCGTCCACAGACGCATGGTCACCTCCTTGTGAACCAGGGCCGCCAGCGCGAGTTGTAGGACGGATTTTCAATCCGTCCGGGCGTCGCGCCCGGACGGATTGAAAATCCGTCCTACAACTCGCTCCGGGTTCCGTCTACTTGCCTTGCTCGATTTTCAGCAGTTCCAGCGAGTCCTTGATCGACTGCGGGTCGCGCTTGCGCTGTTCTTCCACGAACCGCTTCGCTGCCGGGTCCGGGCTCGACAGGGCGAAGCGCAGGATGGCACGCTGAATAATCGGGAGGTCGTAACCCTCGCGGCCGCGCAGGGTGAGGATTCGCTGGCTCAGTTCCCACCGTTTCCACCTGCGAAAGTCCTCGATGGCCAGGTCGACGATGTCCTTCTGGTCGAGCAGGACCGCGACCTCCTTGATTAGCTGTTCGGAAGGAACGAGGTCGGGCCGGTATTCCTTGACGAACCGGACAGCTCGCAGGGCGACGTAGCGCCGCTGGAAATCTGTGGATTCATCCTCCATCAGCTTGCAGATGTCCTGCCAACCTGTCTTCGGCTGGAGGAGCAGAAGCCCCTCGAGAACACCGTCCAGACCTGACTGGAAAGAACCTGTCTGCAAAGGCTCGTCCAACAGTTTACGTAGCAACTGTCCGTCCTGCTCCTTGTTTTTGCTGCAGTGTCCGAGCAGGCGAGCAAACGGCCCGATGCGATGCACGGGCGTCTTCGGATCGCGCAGCCAGGCCGCCAGCCGGTCGCCTGGCAGATGCCCGGCCAACTCGCGGTAGTCCTTGTAATCGGAAACGCGGAATTCGTGCAAGGCGTCGTTGGCGATCTCGTCTTCTGCGTGGTTGAGGTAATCGAAGTAGAAGCGGAGACGCTTGGCCGGCTTTTCATTCCTGACCTTCAGGATGCCGGCGATGTAAGTGGGAAGGTCACTGTTCTTGTAGACAGGAATGCCGCGGTAGGCGTGGATCTTGCCCTTGAAGACTTCGCAACAGAGTACATATTTCGTCTTGCCGTCCGTTGGCACGTAGTTGTCCAAGGTGATCGTTGTCCTGCCCTTGAGAGAGGGGGGTATGACGAGGCCCTTGTCGATGACGAGGTCTGTAATGCCGTCGCCTGTTCCCGTGACTGGGTTGTCTGGCGTGGCCCGTGTCAGCGTCCCGTACAGGACCGCGGTCGCGTCCTTCACCTGCTCGCGGAACGTCTGAGGCGGGTAGCGCCAGAACCCCAACGAGCAACGCCACTGCGCCGCGAGGCGCGGGACGAAAGGGCAGGGTAGGGCGGCAAGCAACAGGCCGGTTACCGCCAGAATTGTCCCCCGACGCATCGACCACCTCCTTCTAGCGCACAAGGCCGGTGCAGACGATCCTTGTTCCGCACCGGCCTCGCTATCTGCGTCCACCGGCCCGCTCACTTCGACGGCGGCGTCTGCGTGTTCTGCTGCTCGATCTTCAACAGCTCCTCGGCGTCCAGCACCGACTGCTCGTCGCGCTTGCGCTGTTCCTCGACGTAGGCCTTCGCGGCCTTCTGCGGGCTGCACAGCGCGAAACGCAGGATCGATCGCCGAATGATCGGGATGTCGTGCGATTCCTTGTCCTTCAGGCCGAGGATGCGCTCGGTCAGCTCCCACGACTTCCACTTGCGCAGGTCCTCGATGGCCAGGTCGGCGATGTCCGACTGAGTCAGGAGCTGGCTAACTGCCTCGACCGAGTCCTTCTTGGCGATGATGTCCGAGCGGTAGTCGACGAAGAAGCGCGCCGACCGCAGCGCCGCGTAACGCATCAGAAAGTCCTGTTTGGAGTCCTTCAGGATGCCGCGAAGGAACTGCCAGCCCTCCTTTGGCTGCAACATGATGTACGAGGCCAGGATGCCGTCGACGCCACTGGTCACGCGCTTCTCCGGGTCCTCGACCAGAGAGCGCAGCAACTTCGCGTCCTCTGCCTTGTTCTTGCTGGCGTGGCCCAGCACCGATGCGTACAAGCCGAGGTGATAGCTCGGCGTCTTGGGGTCCTTCAGCCACTTCGCCACCTTATCGGCGGGGAAGTACGGGGCAACCTCCTTGTACTCGGGATAGTCGACGTTGGCGAACTCGCGCTGGGCGTCGGTGGCGATCTCCTGGTCCTCGTTGTTGAGGTAGTCGAAGAAGAAATGCAGCCGCTCGCTGTTCTTCTTGTCCTTGACCTTCGCCGCTCCCTCGAGGTAGGCCGGCATGTCGTCGCCCCGGACGGGCATGCCGCGGTAGGGGTCGATCTTGCCCTTGAAGACGTCGCAGAAGATCACGAACTTCGTGTTGCCGACCGCCGGCACGTATTTGTCCAGGGTGATCATGTTTTTGTTTTCGACGATCTTGTGCGGCTTGATCACCTTCTCGATGACGAGGTCGGTCATACCGCCGGCGAAGTCGCCGGGGTTGCCGGCGCGGGCGTTCTTGAAGGTCCCGTACAGGACCATGCTCGCCTGGTTAACCTCCTGCGTCAGGGTCGGGCCCTGCGCCCCGCAGAAGGGGCACCACGCCCAGGCGGGAGCGGTAAGGCCGATCCAGGCCACCAGGGCGAACAGCGACAGGAGGGACCTCGTTCGTCGGCCAGTCATCGGCGGATACTCCTTGTGTTTCGGAGGCAGCATGGGGCAGGGCAGGGGAGCAGCGTGTTGCTGCCCCTCGCGGACCTTGGGGTATTATGTCCCCAGGCAGGGGGACAGAGCAAGTCATTCCCCACGGAAGTCGGGGCGAAAAAAGGAGTTGCGGTATTACACAATAAAACGGCCTGTTTCCACCGCTTGCGGCCCCTCACTCCGGGAGCTTCGTGGCCGGGGCTGAGTCCGCGAAGCCCCGGTCCTCGTGGCCGGGGCTTCGCGGACTCAGCCCCGGCCACGAGGGTGCGTGCAGTGATGTAGTGGCGGTGGCGGGTCAGTCGGCGTAGGGGTTCTCCGGGCGATCGATGATCTCGACGAGCGCGTTCGGCCCGTTGTACTGGTCGGGGACGACGATGAGGGCACCGACATACTCTCCCGGCGAGTTCGGCTTCAAGAAGAAGTGAATCCGTCCCTTGACCTTCACCCATTTCTGATGCCGCTTCTTCACGTCGAGCTGCTCTCCCGTCCAACTCGGATCGACCAGGACCGCTGCGTCGATGCGGATGGCGTCGGCGGCACAACAGTTCATCCGGTAGCGGGCGATGTTGAAGTGCTGGAAGTCCGGGCTCGCCACGAGCATTCCTTCGAGCGTGCCGAGCTTGCCCTCGTACCGCTTCCGCGTCCCGGCGTCGAACGAAGCCCGCTCCAGTTCGCTGAAGCGGAGTCCTTCCAGCACCTCGTCCTCGGGCAGCACGGTCGCCGCCAGGAGCGGGGCCGGTGCCATCGGCGAGGCGAGCAATCCGATGGCCGTCAGTGCTTTCTTGTCCGCGGGATAGACCGCATTCAAATCCTTGTACTTGGCAGTGAACCCGTTGTTCGGCAGGTTCAGGATGAACAGCACGACGGGCAGCATGAGCACCACGTACCGCCACGGCGACCAACTGTGATCGTGTCCATGGTCGTGCTCGTGCCCATGCGCATGGGCGTGCTCGTAGTCGTGG
>JACOUH010000324.1 GCA_016177925.1 Planctomycetota bacterium
CCACACGATGTAGTGCGGCACGGCCCCGTTCAGCTCCATGTCCTCTCCGCTATCCACCACAAACCAGCCGCGCATCGGCATCCGCAGAAAGCCCACGTCCATGATCAGGGCCGCGCCCGTGCTGATGACACCGCCCGCCGTCGGCGTCCCGACCAGCTTGCCGCGCTTCAGCGTCTTGATCGCGTGGCTGAAAATCTCCGCGTTGCTGAAACTGTTCTGATTGCACAGGACGATGATCGGCTTGTTCCACGTCGCGTACACCTTGCGGTCCTGCGGGTAACCGGGACCGCCGCCGCGCGGCACCGTGATCGCATGCACCGGCTGCGTCAGGGCCGTCAGCAGGTGGTCCGCTGTCGAGCCGCCGCCGTTCTCACGCACGTCAATCACCAGGCCGTCCTTGCCTGAGCCGACCGAGTACAACTCCTCCTCGAACTTGTGGAAACTCGGCATGCTCATGGCGCTGATGTGCAAATAGCCAAGTGTTCCCTTCGACGCCTGCTCGACTGCCTTGCGGTTGTCGCGCAGCCACTTCTCGTAGAGCAGGATGCGCGCGGCGTTGTATGAGGTCGGCCGCAGCGTCACGTCACGCTCCTTGCCGGCATCGTCACGGACCTTCAGGGTGAGGTCGCGCGCCAGCGGCCCGTTCAGCACCCTGGTCAGGTCCTCGCCGGGACCGACCTTCGAGCCGTCGATGCTCACGACCACGTCGCCCGGCACGAGACGGCTCTTCTTCTGGTCTGCCGGGCCGTTCGGCAGCACGTCCCGGACCTTCAGTCCCGGTCCCGCAAACTCCGGATCGAAACGCACTCCGAGATGGGCGGTAACGGGCGCGGCCGCCCCTTCTACAGCCGGCGGATCGGTCGGGGCCCCACGGCGGCGGAACAGGGGTAACCCGCCGCGCGGGATGAAGCCCAGGTGCGAACCGTTTAGCTCACCGAGCATCAGCTGCACCACCGTCGCGAACGACTCGACGTCCGGCGACTGGGCTGCCGCGTCGATGTACTTGCGGCGGACGGCGTCCCAGTCCTTGTTGCCCAGGCGCTCGTCGTACCAGCTATCGCGCATGGTCCGCCAGCACAGATCGAACGCCGCGGCATACTTCTTGGGCAGGTCCACCTCCTGCACAGCGCTGAAGCGATACGACGTCCCCGCCGTGGCGCCCTCGGTCGTTGACGGCGCCGTCCCCCGGCTCCGCGGAGATGTCGGAAAACGGCTCGTCGGGGCGCCGGTCGAGCTGCCTGTCGAAGCCGCAGACGAGGCGGTCGCGGGCAGGCTGGCCGGCACTCCACCCGATAGCCAGACGATCTGATTGCCCTGCTTCAGCCAGCGCGGCTGCGTTCCCGTCGCCGCCGCAAGTTGCTTCGGCGTCAGGTCCTCGTAGACGTCGAGCGTGTACGTCCCCGGCTTGCCGTCGAAACTGCCGATGAAGGCTAGCTTCTTGCCGTCGGGCGACCAGAACAGGGCCGACACCGACCCATTCTCGCCGAGGCGCACGCGGCGGATGCGGTCGTGCAATCCTTCCCGATCGATGACCACCGGAGTGGCTTTCTTGGCGCCGTCGCCTGATCCGTCGCCCGGCGGGAACGGGCGACGCGGACCGGGCTTGCGCACCTTGTTGATCTTGTCGATCGCTTTCTCGACGGCCCGATCGTGGGCGTCCTTCTCGGCGTCCTCGGTGCGGAGGAAGACGATGCTGATCGCTGCGTCAGCGCCGGTCGAGGCGCGGCGCCCAGCGTAGGCGATGACGCGGCCATCGGGCGACCAAGCTGGGTGCTCCTCGTTGTTGGGATGGCGCGACAGGTTGAGCGGCCTGGCCGAACCGTCCAGCGGCGCCAACCAGACATCACGATTGAAGTCGTTGTCGTTGACGGCGTAGACCAGCCACTTGCCGTCGGGCGAGAAGTCAAAGTCCGGAGTGCTCCACGATTGGACGAGGCGCCTGGGGTTCTTGCCGTCGAGGTCTGCGGTCCAGACGTCGCCACGACCGCGACGGTAGGCGATGCGCGTGCCGTCGGGAGCGAAACGCAGCCCGCCACTGACGTCGCCGTCTATCGTGACGCGTTGCAGCTTGAACTTCGTGTTTTGCCACCAGAATGTCTGCTTGTCGGTGCGTTCGGCCTTCCAGACGTCGGTCTTGCCTCCCGCGTCGCTGACGAACAGGATCGACTCGCCGTCGGGGGCGAAGAGGGGATCGCGCTCCTCCTGGGCGGTGGTCGTCACCTGTCGAGGTTCGCGCAACTCGGTGTCCATGACCCACAGGTCGCCGCCCGCCGTGAAAGCGATTTCCAGGCCATCGCCGCTGAACGCGACCTGGTTGGCGCTCTGCAGGGTGCGGCGTTCCTTGCGATCGGTGAGCCGGTCGCCGTTGTGCCAGATGTCGAGCTTGCGTGGCGGTTCCTTGGCACCGGGCTTGATGCGGTAGAAGTCAAACTGCTGGCGGAAGACGATGACCGTGCCGTCGCGCGAGATGCACGGGAAGACGACGTTGTCGCCGGACAGTTTCGTCAGCTCCTTCTTCGTCTTCAGTTCGAGGTCGTATTCCCAGAGGTTGCTGTAGCCGCTCTCGGCGCTGACGTAGTAGAAGCCCTTGCCGTCGGGCCGCCACATCGGCCAGCGGGAGCCGTGCTCGCCGGCGAGGATTTTCGTGAAGCTTTTCTTGTCGAGGTCGCACATCCACACCTGGCTGGCCTGCGAGCCCTTGTAGCCCTTGCGCCACCACGGCTCGCCCTCGCGCGTGAACAGCAGCCGCTTGCCGTCGGGCGAGAGCGTCCCGCCGGCGCCGTAGTCATCAAAGAGAAGCTGCTCGGCGGGGCGCTCGCTGCGGGCGACGCGGAAGAAGCGATCGGCATGACGCCAGCCGTGGTCGCGGCTCGCCTGAACAAGCAACGACTTGCCGTCGGGGGCCCATTCCTGCAACCCGTAGCCGGCGGAGTGGAAGGTGAGCTGCTTCGGCGGCCCGCCGGCTGTGAGCACGACGTAGACCTGCCGCGTACCGTCGCGATCGCTGATAAAGGCGATCTCTTTTCCATCGGGCGAGAATCGCGGCTCGCCATCGCGGCCGGGGTGCTGGGTGAGGAGACGTGCCTCGCCGCCGTTGACGGGGACGGTCCAGACGTCGCCGTTCCACTCGAAGGCGAGGGTGGCGCCGTCGGGCGACAGGGCGGGGCTGTTCGCCAGGCGGATGGCCTCGCGCCCCTGGGCCGCCGGTGTCAAGAGCAGACAGATCGGGACAAGCAAACGAAGATGCTTCAGCATGCGCTCTCCTCGGGAGCAGGTGATCGAGAGGGGACGGGCGGGGCGGTAACGCGAGTCCCGCCGAAAACCATCGAAGTAGAATGGAGTCTACGAGCGGTCGGAAAGAGGAGCAAGCGAAAACCGCGGGGGATACTTGTTAGCCCGACGCGCAAGCGAGGGACACAGCGAACCTCGCTCGCGCTTCGGGCTAATCGGGAACTCCTCAACCCGGCCGGAAGAACAGGAACGTGATCAGCACGAAGATCGGCAGGAGGATCAGGCAGGAGCGGGCGAGGTAGCCGAAGAAGGAGGGCGTTCGCAGACCCGCTTCGTCGCAGATCGCCTTCACCATGAAGTTCGGCCCGTTGCCGATGTAGGTCAAGGCGCCCATGAAGACTGCTCCACAGCTGATCGCCGCGAGCACCAGCGGGCCATCGAGGTGCGCCACCTGTCCGCGCACCAGGAGCGTGAAATCGTCCGACCCGGCGGCCATCGTTGTGAAGGTCAGGTACGTCGGCGCGTTGTCCAGGAACGCCGACAGTCCGCCTGCCAGCCAGAAGAACTGCCACGGCTGCGTGATGCCGAAGTGGTTGCCATGACGGGCCAGCAGCTGCAACGCGGGCACCATGCAGACGAAGATCGCCGCGAACAGGATCGCGACCTCGGCGATCGGCCCCCAGGTGAAGCAATTCTCCTTGTGCAGCCCGGCCGGCGTCAGCGCCAGCGACAGGCTCGCCATCGCCAGCATGTCGAGCCCGCCGACGAGGTCGCCCCACGGAGCAGGCAGCACCCCCTGCAAGAGCACCCCGCCCATGATTCCCGCCAGGAACAGCAAGTTGACCCGTCCGCGCAGGCGCAGCGGTTGCGTCTCGCGGAGGTCGCGCGCCAGGGCCTCGGCCGGCTCACGGCGGTAGGCGATGCTGTCCCAGGCGAAGAACAGCGCCAGGACGATGCCGTTGACGGCCAGCCACTGCGGCCACAGAGAGAGGGTCCAGGCGAATGGCACGCCGTTGAGGAAGCCGAGGAATAGTGGCGGGTCGCCGAGGGGAGTCAGCAAGCCACCCAGGTTGCTGACGGTAAAGATGAAGAAGGTCGCGATATGGGCGGTGTGGCGGCGCTGGCGGTTGATGCGCAGCACGGGACGGATCAAGAGGACGCTCGCCCCGGTCGTGCCGACGAGGTTGGCAAGGACGGCGCCGACGCCGAGGAAGGTTGTGTTGGTCAGCGGCCGGCCGCGGAGGTCGCCGGCGAGCAGGATGCCGCCCGATACCGTGTAGAGCGACCCGAGAAGGAGGATGAACGAGACGTACTTCCCCATCTCGTGGCCGAGGGCGGCGATGGTCGGCTGCCCAGTGGCAGCCTGATACCAGGCGAGCCAGGCAGCGGTCGGCACGGCGAAGATCGCGGCGACGATGGCCTTGTTGCGGTTTTTGTGCCAGAAGTGTCCGGCGGCAAGTGGCAGAACTGCGATGGTCAGGAGCAGCAGAACGAACGGGGCGACGCTCAGAACCGGCAGGTCGAGCGGCCCTTTGGCGGCCGCGGCCACGCCGGGCAACGCCAGCAGCACGAAGAGCGCCAGCACCCCAAGCCGCGCGGTCATCTGCAACCCCGCAGCAGGTCCTGAATAGCTTGCCTGGTTTTCTCGTAGCGGACCGAGTGCTTTTCCAGCAAGGTTCGCAGTCGAGGACAGGCCCGCTGGATGATCGCCAGCACCAGATGCTCCGACCCGACCCAGTCATGCCCCATCCCCAAGGCCTCGTGCTCCGCCTGGGCGAGAAGGGGCTCCAGAAGCGTCCGCTCATCGACGATCACGACACGATGTCCCGACGGAAGTACCTGGAATTGCCGGCGAGTTGCTGGGGATCGTCTTGCTTCGGCGCATACCTCGCGCAGCAGCGTGTCCACACCTCGGGCAAGCGAATCCGTCTCCACGCCGCACTGCTCAAGAGCGACCAGCCCGACCTTGCGCTCCCAGCGGAGCAGCGACCAGAGGAGTAACATCGTGACCGTTTCTTCGGTCATCTCGGTAGCCCCCATGCTGCGGTCGGCCGCACGGGAATCCAGCTGCTCGACGATGTGGATCGCCGAGGTGGTGAAATGGCGGGAAGAGAGTTCGTCGTCCAGCATGGCTTCGTATCTCCGTCGGGGCGTCTGAGCGGCATTTTACCGCGTGGCAATCGATCCGCAAACGACGTCTCTTTCTTCGGTGACATCCCCCGCCCTCGCGAGTACAATCAAGCTCTCGCGCTGACACCCGCCCCCCGCGCCCTTACCGGAGATGACCCCGCGATGCGACGCACCCTCCTTCTGCCGGTCCTCCTGCTTCTGGTCGCAATGCCCGCACGGGCGGACGACAAACCGCCCACCGAAGCGAAGACCGTCGAGCAGGTCGCCGAGCAGGTGCGCAAATCGGTCGTCGTCATCACCGTACCGGGCCGCGACGGCAAACGCGGCGGCCTCGGCACCGGCTTCGTCGTCGGCGAGGGACTCGTTGCCACCAACCTGCACGTCGTCGGCGAGGGCCGTGCCGTCACTGTCGAGCTGGCCGACGGCAAACGCCACGAGGCGACCGCTGTCCACGCCTTCGACCGTAACCTCGATCTTGCCATCGTCCGCATCGACGCCAAGGGACTACCCGCCCTGCCCCTTGCCGATTCGGCCGCGGTCAAGGACGGACAGCAGGTCGTCGCGATGGGCAACCCGCACGGCCTCAAACACAGCGTCGTCGCTGGCGTCGTCTCGAGCCGGCGCGACGTCGAGGGCAGGCCGATGCTGCAGGTCGCTATCCCCGTCGAGCCGGGCAACAGCGGCGGACCGCTCGTCGACATGCAGGGCCGCGTCGTCGGCATCATGACCGCCAAGTCGGCCGTCACCGATAACCTCGGCTTCGCTGTCGCCGCCAATGCCCTGAAGCCGCTGCTCAAGAAGCCCAATCCCGTGACGATGGCGGCGTGGCTGACCATCGGCGCCCTCGACGTTGACGACTGGAAGCCGATGCTCGGCAGTCGCTGGCGCCAGCGCGCCGGCCGCATCATCGCCGAGACTCCCGGCAGCGGCTTCGGTGGACGCTCCTACTGCCTGTCGCTGGTCGAGGTGCCGAAGTTGCCCTTCGAGGTCGCCGTCACGGTCAAGCTCGATGACGAGGCGGGCGCCGCCGGACTGATCTTTCACGACGACGGATCGGGCCGGCACTACGGCTTCTATCCCTCCGGCGGCGGGCTGCGGCTGACGCGCTTCGACGGCCCCGACGTCTTCACCTGGCAGATTCTCGTGCAGAAGCAAAGTCCGCATTACCGCTCCGGAGAGTGGAATACCATCAAGGTCCGCCTCGACAAGGATGGCATCCATTGCTACGTCAACGATCACCTCATCATCGAATCCGACGATGCCGTGCGGACCGAGGGTCGCGTCGGCCTGGCGAAGTTCCGTGATACGCGCGCCGAGTTCAAGCAATTCCAGGTCGGCAAGAAGCTGACCTCGTCGGCCGTGTCGAGCGAAGTTGCAGCGCGCGTCCGCAAGGCGCTGGATGCCCTGGGACCGGAGGCGAAGGTCGGGCCGGAGACGCTGCGCAAGCTGGGCGGCGAGGGGAGTGCGGGGCTGGCGGCCCTGCGGACGCGGGCGAAGCAGCTCGAGGACGAGGCAGCGCGACTGCGCAAGCTGGTTTCCGCCGTCCACCAGCAGGGTGTGCAGGATGAACTGGTCAAGGTGCTGTCGGCGAAGGACGGCAAGATCGATCTGCTCCACGCCGCCCTGTTGATCGCCAAGCTGGACAACGACGAGTTGAACGTCGAGGTCTATCGGCGTGACGTCGACCGCATGGCGAAGAAGGTCGCCTCCCGCCTGCCGAAGGACGCCGACGAGAAGGCGAAGCTGGCGGCCCTGAACAAGTATCTGTTCGAGGAGCGTGGCTTCCACGGCAGCCGCGGCGACTACTACAACAAGGCCAACAGTTACCTTAACGAGGTGCTCGACGACCGCGAGGGGCTGCCGATCACGCTGTCGGTCGTTTACATCGAACTGGGCCGGCGCCTGGGGTTGAAAGTCGAGGGCGTCGGGCTACCGGGGCACTTCGTGGTGCGGCACGTCCCGAAGAAGGGCGAGCCGCAGCTGATCGACGTCTACGAGGGCGGCAAGGCCCTCAGCCGCGACACGGCGGCGAAGAAGGTTGAGGACATTACGGGTCGCAAGTTGGAGGATCAGCATTTGGCTGCGGTCGCCCCGCGCGACATCATCGTGCGGATGCTGAACAACCTGCTCAACCTCGCCCAGCGCGACCGCGACCTGGACGGGACGCTGCGCTACCTCGACACGATCATCGTGGCGGCGCCGGAGGACTCGGGACGGGAGCGCGGACTGCGCGCGCTGACCCGCTACCAGGGCGGCGACCGGGAGGGGGCGCTGAAGGATCTCGACTGGGTGCTGGAGAAAATGCCGGAGGGGATCGACCTCGACGTGGTCCGCAATCTGCGCCAGCGCATGAGCGGACCGGGCCGCTGATTGGCCCTGTCTTTCTCCCCTCTCCCCCGCTTCGGGGGAGAGGGGGGAAGAATGGGACAACCTCACCGGGTATGTGCAGGACACAAAGTGTAAACCGCTGTCTTTTCACCACAGGAGACGAACCATGACGTTCAGATCCCGCACCGCCGCCGGCCTTCTGGCGGCACTCTGCCTCACCGCCGGGCTCCTCTCGACGAGGGCCGCCGACGACAAAGAACCGCCGATCGTCCCGCCCCGCAAAGGCGAACGTGAAGCGATCAAGGTATTCAACGGCAAGGACCTCAACGGCTGGGAAGGACACGACAAATACTGGTCGGTGGAGGACGGCGTCATCATCGGCAAGAACACCGATCCCATCGCGGTCAGCACGTACCTGCTCACCAAGAAGAAGTTCAGTGACTTCCGTCTCGTGTTCGACTTCAAGCTGGCGAAGTCGGAGATGCACTCGGGCATCGCCATGTGGGGCCGGATCGCGCCGGAGAAGGGCGATAAGTACACCTACGCCGGCCATCTCGTGATGTTCCCCTCCGGCTACGGCTTCTACGATCTCTACGGCCGCACCGGAATCCATCAGAACGCCGACAAGGCGAAGAAGGTCGGCAAGCAGCACGACTGGAACCACATCGAAATCCTGGCCCAGGGCAACCGCATCCGCTTCGTGCTCAACGGGACGCTGATCTCCGACTGGCGCGAGCCGCTGCCCAAGCGCATCAAGGAGGCGCCAATCGGTCTGCAGCTGCACTCGAACAAGGAGCCCCAGGAAGTCCAGTTCAAGAACCTCCGCCTCGAAACCTTTCCCGAGGACAAACTCACCACCCTCAATGGGGACAAACCGTGACCGTTCTTCTCCCTCCGTTCTCGAGGACAAGGAAATTGTCTGTGTATCGCTTGATGCTCCTCATGGTCCTGCTGCTCCTGGCCGTCCTGCCCGTCGCCGCTGACCGGGTAGGCCCCGGTCGCCAGCCCCCGCCCGCCGCGACGCCGGCCGCGTCGCTGCGGGCCCTCAAGGATTTCAAGGTCGAACTGCTCTACTCGGTTCCCAAGGACACCGAGGGCTCGTGGGTCAGCCTCTGCACCGATCCCAGGGGCCGGCTCATCGTCTCGGACCAGTATGGCGGGCTTTTCCGCGTCACGCCGCCGCCCGTCGGCGGCAAGGCCGCCGAGACGAAGGTCGAGAAGATCGACGTCCCGCTCGGCGAGGCGCAGGGACTGTTGTGGGCATTCGATAGCCTCTATGTCGTCGTCAATCGCGGGCAGAAATATGCCAGTGGCCTCTACCGCGTCCGCGACACCGACAACGACGACCGGCTCGACACGGTCGATTTGCTCCGCAAGATCAATGGCGAGGGCGAACATGGGCCGCATGCGGTCCTGCTGGCACCGGACGGCAAATCGCTGTACGTCATCTGCGGCAACGCCACGCAGTTGATGAGTCCACTGTCGGGCTCGCGTGTGCCCCGGCTGTGGGGAGAGGACCACCTGCTGCGGCGCATGCCCGACGGCAACGGCTTCATGGCCGGCGTCCTGGCCCCGGGCGGCTGCGTCTACCATGTCGACCCGGACGGCAAGAACTGGGAGCTGGTCAGCAACGGCTACCGCAACCCGTATGACATGGCGTTCAACCGCCACGGCGAGTTGTTCACGTTCGATGCCGACATGGAATGGGACATGAACACACCGTGGTATCGGCCGACGCGCGTCTGCCTGGTGACCAGCGGCAGCGAGTTCGGCTGGCGCAATGGGGCGGGCAAGTGGCCGCCCTCCTACCCCGACAACCTGCCCGCGGTACTCAACGTCGGCCCCGGCTCGCCGACCGGGGTCACCTTCGGCTACGGAGCGAAGTTCCCCGCGAAGTACCAGGAAGCGTTCTTCATCTGCGACTGGAGCTACGGCAAACTCTACGCGGTTCACCTGACACCGGAAGGAAGCGCCTACCGCGGTGAGTTGGAGGAATTCGTCACTGGCACCCCGCTGCCGCTGACCGACATCGTCATCAACCCGCAGGATGGAGCGATGTACTTCGCCGTCGGCGGGCGCAAGACGCAGTCGGGGCTGTACCGCGTCACCTACGTGGGCAAGGAATCGACCGCCCCCTCGAAGGGAGACGACCGCGGCGCCGAGCTGCGTGCGGCCCGTCACAAACTGGAGTCCTTTCACGGTCGCAAAAATCCGAAGGCGGTCGACGCGGCCTGGCCTTTCCTCGGCCACACCGACCGCTACCTCCGCTTTGCCGCCCGCGTTGCCCTGGAGCACCAGGACCCGAAAACCTGGCGTGACCGGGCCCTGGCCGAGAAGGGACCGCAGGCGGCGCTGACCGCTCTGCTGGCGGTCGTGCGCGTCAGTGCCGCCGACCCGTTCCACCGTCGCAGGGGAAGTGCCCCGGTCGACGAGGCGCTGATGGTCCGGGTCTTCGAGGCGCTGGAGCGGCTGTCCTGGGACCAGCTAACCGACGCGCAGCGCCTCGAGTTGCTCCGTGTCTACGAGGTAGCCCTCAACCGCCTGGGGCCTCCGGACCTTGAGGCGAAGAAACGCCTCGTCTCCCGGTTCAGCGCCCTCTACCCGGCCAAGGCCCGCGAGCACAATGCCGAGCTGTGCCAGCTGCTCGTCTACCTGGAGGCACCGGACGTCGTCGCCCGGACGCTGAAGTTGATGGCCGAGGCGCCGACGCAGGAGGAGCAGATGGAGTACGCTCGCTGGCTGCGGGTGCGGAAGACCGGCTGGACGCTCCCGCAGCGCAAGGAGTATTTCGCCTGGTTCCTGCGGGCAGCCCACTTCAAGGGCGGGAACAGCCTCGGCGGCTTCCTGCGTATCATGAAGGCCGACGCCGTGGGCACGCTGACGGCAAAGGAGAAGACAGCACTGAAACCGATCCTGGAGGCCCGGCCAGCCGAGTCGACGCCGATCGTCGGCAAGCCACGGCCGCTCGTCAAGAACTGGAAACTAGACGAGGTGGTGGCGATCGTCGACAAGGGACTGAAGACGAAGCGTGACTTCGACCGCGGCCGGCGGCTGTTCGGCGAGGCCACGTGCTTCGCCTGTCATCGCTTCGACAACGAGGGCGGCGCCACCGGCCCCGACCTGACCGGCGTTGCAGGGCGTTTCAGCGTCCGTGACTTGCTCGAATCGACCGTCGAGCCGAGCAAGGTCATCAGCGACCAGTACGCGGCGGTGGAGATCACGACGACCGACGGCCGGGTGATCGTCGGCCGCATTGTGAACCTCAGCGGCGACGCCATCATGGTAAACACCAACATGCTCGACCCCAATGCGATTGCCAATGTGAGCCGCAAGAAGGTCGAGTCGATGCAAACGTCGAAAGTTTCGCCGATGCCGGTCGGACTGCTCGACACGTTCAAGGAGGACGAGATCGTCGACCTGATGGCGTTCCTGCTCTCACGCGGCGACCGCAACCATAAGCTCTTCAAGTGAGGGCGGACTTCAAAGGAGAACCAACCCGGCCAGGGGCTCCCGCGGCCCCTGCCACCTGCGGGTGGCAGGGGCCGCCGTCCTTTCGGGGTGCGTCTCCGGCGGCGGGGGCGGTGTGGCAAAACCGACAAACTGGGGAGCAAAAGCCGATCGGGCAGTCTCAGTAATTGTTGCACAAAGCTGCTCAAGCTGGGCAGGGGCGGATGCCGAATGGTAAAGCTAGAAACTCAGCAAGCCAGCGGTCCGGTCGGAGACCAGGGAGACTGCTTGCGGAGAGGAAGGACAAGGAAAAGAGGAAGAGGCGCGGGGCAGGCCCGGCAGCGGAGCAGCCGACCGAGTTGCCGTGCCCAGCCCCAAGCCGGAATCAACCTCTGTCGGAGGAATAACAAGTGAATGCCGCTTTTCTGTTGATGACCACCGCCTGGCTTGCTGGCGCGGACGGGCCTGCCGCGGCGCCGGCCGTGGCCCCTTCGTACGGCTCGTACAGCACCTGCGGAACGTGCGGGTCGTGCTGTTCTGCATGTTCGGACTGTTGCGACAAGGAGAGCTGGTTCAGCCGGCTGAGGAATAGGATGAAACGCAGCACGTGTGACGACTGCTGTCACAGCGGCTGCCCGACGACCTGCTGCCCGCCCGCCCCCTGCTGCAAGCCCACCTGCCCGACGACCTGCTGCACGTCTTGCGATAGCTGCTGTGACAAGCCGTCGTGGTGGGATCGGCTCCGCGGCCGTTTCCGCAAGCACGACTGCTGCGATAGCTGCGCCGCTCCGAGCTGCCACAGCACGTGTGGCAGCTGCGGCTCCTGCAACTGCTGCTCCTCGTGCTCGTCCTGCGAGAGCAAGGGCCTGCTCATCCGGATGCGGGGCTGGTTCGACCGCAAGCACGACTGCTGCGATAGCTGCTCGTCGTGCGGCACGTGCGGCAGTTACATGATCCCGCACGGCACCCAGACGACGCCGAACCCCGAGCGCATCCCGACGCCTCCGCTGAAGAAGATGCCGGACGGCGCCAAGAAGACGAGTTCCATCCCGCAGATCGGGGTGCCGGCCGAGCGGATCGGCGCCCCTGCTCCGCGGACACTCGACCTGGGCCACAGCCCGTACTAAAAGGTGGGGCAAGTTTCCAACTTGCCCTCTGCTGCATGGGCAAGTTGGAAACTTGCCCCCCATTCGACCCAGGGCCCCACGCCGCCTCCCGCGCAGCGTGGGGTTTTTTCGTGCGCCATCGTAGTCCTCTCGCTCCGCGAGAGGATCTTCGTCGATTCCTCTCGCTCCGCGCGAGGATTATTCTCGCTTGCGGAGTAGATCGCGGTGGACACGGGCGACATCCCACATGTAGTGTCCGACACGGTGGTTGTCGGTTGCCTCGCTCAGGTGCTTGCGCGCCCGTTCGGCATTGCCGTGGACCTCGTGGTACAGCCCCAGGTAGAGATGGGCGTAGAATAGCCGCGCGTTCTTCTGCGCCGCCGTCGGCCGGTCCGCCTCGGCGGCCTTCAACACGTCCTCCCTCTTCGCCTTGCCGGCGAAGAGAGCGTACACCTCCATCATCGGGACGCGCTGGTCCTTGCCGATCTTCAGCAGGGACACCCGGGCCTTCTTGACGCCGTCCTTGCGGGCGACGCACAGGAAATGCCAGACCGCATTCTCGACGTCGTTGGTGTCGACCTTCTCGTAGCCCTCGAACTGCTTGCGGCCCTCGTCGTACTTGCCCAGGTAGTACAGCGTGATGCCACGCTTCCAGTGGCCGGGGACAGCATCCGGCCGCAACTTCAGGAAACGGTCGAAGTCGGCCAGCGACTCGGCGAGGTGGCCGAGCTTGAACTGCTCGCTGCCGCGCAGGTTGAACGCCTCCGCCGCCTTTGGGTCCAGCTCGATCGCCCTGGTGAAGTCGGCGACCGCCTCCTTGTGGCGCCCCAGCAGTTCGTAAGCGCGTCCGTGCGCGAGGTAGGCACGCGGGGTCTTGCCAAAGGTCAATTCCTTGTCCCCGAGGGCGAGTGCCCGTTTCGCCGCCTCGGCCGACTTCTCAAACTCGTTCTTCAGCAGTGCCTCCTGGCTCACCGACAGCAACCTCTCGATTTGCTCGATCATGGTCGAATCCGCGAGCGCGGGAAGCCCCAGCAGGAGGAGAGAAAACAGTCGCATGACGTGTCTCCGTGGCGGGCGACGCTCGGGATAGCCTAGAAGTCCACTGCGGGCCGGACAGGGTCGTCATTCGTCGAGCAGACCGCGGGCGCTCTCGATCATGCGCTGCTCCAGCAGCTCGGCAAGCAGGTCCTCCAGTGCGCTGTCCCAGGCGATCCTGCGGCCGAGCAGCAGGTCCTCGACGATGTTGCGCTCCGGTTGATAGATCCGCCGCCGTGGCTGGTTGCCGATCGCCCCGCGTCGCTCGATACCCGGCGGCGGAATGTAATAGGTGTTGTCCAGTGTCCCCGTCAGCGGCAGCGGGCTGGTGTCGACGAGACCCTTGCCAGCGTCGCGTGCGGCGTTGAAGGGATGCAGGCCGCTCTCCGGTGCGAACAGCGGGTTGACCGCAGTCCCGCGAATGGCCAGCGCCGCGCCGATGACGCCTTCCCAGGCTGACGCCCACACCTCCGCCCCCGCCCAGGTGCGGCGCTGCCGGTCCCAGCGGCGGACGCGCAGCGACGGGCCGCCCGTATACGCTCCCTCCACATCGAGGACCAGACGTCGCTCCGGCGTCGACTTCTCGTCGCGTCCCTCGCGCCCCGGCGTGAACTGCCACAGGTCGACGATCGCGCCAAGCCGGCGCGCGACGGCGGCGTAGGCAGCAGTCAGCTTGACCAGCAGGACGTGTACCTCACTGAAGACCGCCACCGTCACCTCGTCGGGACGGTCGAAGCGCATCACATAAAGCGATCGCAGAACGTGGTTGAAACGCTGCCGCCCCTCGTCGAGCGACCGGCGCAGCCGCTCGTGGTCGAGATGCTCCTGGCTTTGGAGGGCGAGCAGGGCCTCGTCCTCCAGGGCGACCGCCGCCTGTGCCACTTCCCGCAGTTCGTCGCGAAGCTTGCGGAACTGCGACAGCCGGCCCAGGCGCTGCGTGTCCTCGGCCGGCGACACCCACTTGCCCTCGCGCACGCGCTTCTCGATGCGTTCCAGGCGGAAGATCTCGTTGAGCAGTTCGCGCACCGCGGGGCAACCCTCCAGGCGCTGCACGTCGCGGCGCAGCCCGACGCAGCCGCCGGCCGTCTCGACCGAAGCCGCGTCCATTCCGTGTGTTCCCGCCTGCCGCCCGCCCTCGTCGGTCCGCGCTCGCACATGGATCTGCAGCCCCTCACCGGCCCGTGTGACGGCGACGCGCAGCGGTGTGTCGGCCGTGTAGCCGTTCATCTTCTCGGCGAGCGGAGCGAGCAGCTCGCGCTCGATGGCCCGCTTGAGCGGGCGAGCGCCGTAGCGGGCGTCGTAGCCCTTGCGGGCGAGCCAGCCCGCCACCTCCGCGGCGATGTCGAGAGCCACGCCGCGGTAGCGGATGCCGTCGCGCAACTGCACGAGCTGTAGCTGCCGTTGGGCGATCTTCCCTATCGTCTCTTCGTCGAGCGGGGCAAAGGGGACGATGCGGTCGATGCGGTTGAAGAACTCTGGCCGGACGAATGCCTGCACCTCGCGGACGAAGTGCTCACGGGCCTCCTCGCGCAACCTTGCGGATGAACGCCGCGGCTCGCTGTGATCACCGAAACCGAGGCCGCCCTGCTGGTACGAGGCCGCGCCGAGGTTCGAGGTCATGATGACGACGCTGTTGCAGAAGTCAGCGAGGCGACCCGCCGAGTCGGTCAGCCGGCCCTCGCCCAGGACCTGGAGCAGCAGATCAAACAGCTGCGGGTGCGCTTTCTCGAACTCGTCAAGGAGGATGACCGAGAACGGCTGTTCGCGCACCTTGGCGGTCAGCAATCCTTCGCTGCCGATGGTGCCGCCGATGAGGCGTTGCACCGCGAGCGGATCGGCGTACTCGCTCATGTCGAAGCGTGTCAGGCGCTGCCGGCTGCCGAACAGGAACTCGGCCAGCGCCTTGGCCATCTCCGTCTTGCCGACTCCGGTAGGTCCGATGAACAGCAGCGAGGCAATCGGCTTGCGCGGCCGGGTCAGCCGCGCCTTGACGGTGGCGAGCAGGTCGACGACGAGGTCGACCGCCTCGGGCTGGCCGATGACGCGTCCGGCGAACCAGTGCCGCGCCTCGGTGAGGTCGAGGCGCACGCCGTCCTCAAGCAGGAACAGCGGCAGGCCCGTCTCGCGCGAGAATGCCGCCGTGACGTCGCCTCCGGTCAGGACGCGCTGGCGCGGGGCGTCGGCGAGGAGGTCCTTCAGGAAACGCAGCGGGCGGCCGGGAGAGGCGGAGTAGGTGGCGTAGCGGCGGTGCAGCGTGTCGAGCACCTCCAGGGCGGCGGGGTCGATCGGCAGCTCGCCGCGCGGCGCGGGGCGCGACAGGGCGGCGTTCAGGGCGAACGAGGCGAGGATGGCCTGGCCGCGCGCGCGCGACGGCTCCTCGACGCGAAGCTCCGTGAAGACGCGGAGCAGGTGCGGGCCCTGGCGCTCCAGCAGCGGCAGTTGCTCGGGCGTGCATTCGACGAGGACGAGCAGATCGCCGCGGCCAAGGTAGGGACGCAGGAACGAGGCGATGCCCTGGCTGTGGTGCTCGCTCTTGCCAACCTCGACCAACTCCAGGAGGTTGCCCAGGTGCAGGACGGCTTTCGCTTTGCTCGCCTCGCGCCAGAGCGTCTGGCAGCGTTCCTGCCACATGCCGAAGCCCGACATGCCGGCGACCAGGCGCGCCCCGCTTGTCCCCCAGAAGGGGGTGTGCCCCAGACCGAAGTCGCGGCGGCGCCGCACCAGTTCGTGAACCAGCGCCGTCTTGCCGACGCCGGACGGCCCGATCAGGAGGACGCTGCGCGGGTTGCGGCCCGTCAGCGCCTCGGCCAGGCGCGGCAGCAGGTCCTGGACTTCGTAGGCCTCGTCGAGGTGCTGCGCGGTCAGGTCAACGCCGACTTCCTCGAGGACCGACTTCTTCCGCTGCCGCTCGGACTCCTCGTCGACGACGCGCTGCTTCGGCGTGGGCAGGCGGACGCCAAACGAGAGCGGAATAATCTCCAATTTGCGGCAGCGCTGCAGCCGCACGAGGTCGTCGAGCCGCATCATCTTGCGACGAAGGAGGGCGGCCCGGACGTGCAGCGGCAGGAGGCGGTCGCGTTCCTCAGGGGTGGGGGCGAGTACCTCGATGTCGAGGGCCGGGACATAGGCGAGGAAGCTCTCGCTGCCGTGCGCCCACTTCAGGACGGGCAGCACCAGCTCGACCGGCTCGCGCCATGATGCAGAGCGGGCAGGGGCGTCGAGGTTGAGGGGGAGTTCGGCGACCTCGACGGGGCCGGTCTGGTGGCGGCGGTAGAGGTCCAGCGGCGGCAGGGCGCGGACGAGGTGCCGGGCGTTGGCTTCCAGGGCGAGGCAGAGTTCGTCGCGGTCGTCGCCGAGGCACGCCACCTCGGGATAGAAGAGCGCCTCGGCGAGGAACAGGTCGTTCTCCAGACGCTGGAGAAGGCCAGTCAGGCGGAACTCGTGCTCGGGCATCGGTCGGTTCCTTTACGCCCCTTCCCAGGTGCCGAGGGCGCGGCGGAGCATCACGAGCTGTCCCAGGTGATAGGCGTTGTGGTCGGCGACCAGCAGGGCCTCGCGCAGGATCGTCTGGCCCTCGCCGCGCGGGATGCGCGCGAGTAGGTCCGTGGCCGGGTCAGCGACCAGGTCCTGCATCGCCTTCAGGTCGGCGCGGAAAGCAGTGACGCTGCGATCCCAGGCGTCGGCGTCCGGCGGAGCGTCGCTCCTGGGCCAGTAGCCGTCGGGGAACGACGGCGAGACGTGCTTGGGATTGCGGCTGAACTCGAGGATGTCCCACTGGGCGAGGCGCAGGTGCTCGAGCAGGTGCCAGGGTGTGTGCGGTACCCCGCTCACCTTCGCCCCGCGCAGCTCGGCGGGAAGGTCCGCGATCGCGTCGTCGAAACTGAGGTGTGCCCCGCCGCCGCGCAGCAGGTAGAGCAGGTGCTCACGCAGGGCCTGGTTGCTGGTCATGGTTCCTCCCTTCGTTCGCCGCAGCGCGGGCCGGAGATGAAGAAGAGGTTCTCGTTCCCTCACCACGGCTTCAGGTTGCCGTGGTATTGTAGCGTCGGAGTTGCGGACCGATAGCCGGTGCGAACGAAGGAGGGACCATCATGCAAAGGTTGACCTGGCTCGCCCTGGCCGTCACGCTGGGACTGGCGGAGGCTCGCACCGCGCGGGCCGACGAGGAGAAGGTGCCGCTGGACAAGGTGCCCAAGGAAGTGATGGACGCCGTCAAGGGTCGCTTCCCGGGGGCGAAACTGCTCGGCGCCTCCAAGGAGAAGGAAGACGGCAAGACCGTCTACGAGATCTCCCTGACCTACAAGAACCACCACCACGACGTGACCGTCCAGCCCGACGGCAAGGTCCTTGGCATCGAGCGGGAGCTCCCTGCCAAGGATCTGCCCAAGGCCGTCGCCGAGGCGCTGGCGGCCAAGTACCCGAAGGCGACCTACAAAACCGTCGAGGAACTGCTCAAGGGCGACGGCAAGCTCAAAGGCTATGAGGTCCTGCTCGTCACCGCCGAGAAGAAGACATTGGAAGTCGTTCTCGACCCTGACGGCAAGGTCCTCAAGGAAGAGAAGAAGGGCAAGAAGGACGATGATTGAGCCCCGTGGAGTTGCCCCATCGGCTTCTCTTCCCCCTTTCTTCATGGCCCCTCGCTCCCGCTTCGGCAATAGTGTTCGGCCCGTGGATTGCTGGGATGCCCCGGGCTTGGCCCGGGGTTCTCACGCTGGCTGCTACCGGGGCCGCAGCGCTTTCTTTCGGAGGCCCCGGGCTTGCCCCGGGGAGGCTCACGCTGGTTTCTACCGGGCCAACCCTCTAGCAACCAAACGGTATTCGGGGGCTTTGGTGTGAAGAAGGACCCGCGACGGGGGTGGCATGCTTTCGCGGCCCGCGCTGGTTTCGCCCAGACGTTGACCCCGTGGGCCGCGAAAGCATGGCACACACCGTAGCGGTCGATTGTGTACAGACAATCCTCTTTCCACCGTTTGGTGCTAGCAACCAACGTGAGCGACCCCGGGTAATCCCGGTGAGATCGGGCGCAACCAACGCAAACCCTTTTCCCGTTTCTTCGATCCGGCTGGTAATATCAGACCTCTTCATCTCGACCATTCGTACAGAAGGTCAGCGACCGTCAGGAGTGCGGAGCCGTGACCGACTGGGACTCGATCATCCGCGCGCACGGGCCGATGGTGTTCGGCACCGCATGGCGCATCCTCGGCCATGCCGCCGACACCGAGGACGTCGTCCAGGAGGTCTTCCTGGAGGCGTACCGGCTGCGCGGCGTCGAGGTGGTGCGCCACTGGGGCGGACTGCTGCGCCGCCTCGCCGCTTGCCGCGCCCTCGACCGACTCCGACAGCGGAAGCCCTCGCACTCGCTGAACGGCCTGCATCTCGTCAGCCGCGACGGCGACCCCGAAGAGGCCGCCATCGGCAACGAGTTGGCCCGACGACTGCGCGAGGTGATCGGCCAACTTCCCGAGCGCGAGGCCCAGGTCTTCTGTCTCCGCTACTTTGAAGACCTCTCGAACCAACAAATTGCGGAAACCCTGCACATCAGCAGCGGCGCCGTCGGCGTCGCGCTGCACAAGGCGCGCGCGAAGCTGGAGGCGCTGCTGACCGAAACCAAGACGGGAGGATTAAGCGATGCACGATCCGACGCAACGAGCAGAGGGCGTCTTCGACGGACTGGACGGGACTCTTCTCAAGGGCGTTGAGCAAGTGCGCGGTGAGTCCGTGCCGCAGGAGTCGCTGCGCCGCTCGCTGGAGCGGGCGTACGCCCTGAAAAGGCCGCGGTTTCAACCTCGTCAGCGTTCCCGCAGCCTCGTCGCCGGCATGGCCCTCGTCACCACCCTCCTGCTGGGCGTGTTCCTGTGTCCGACGCGGCCCGTGGGCGATGACCCAGCTCTGGCAGAGCGTCAGCGACTGGAGCAGGTGCGAGCGCGGATGAAACTCCTCAACGACCAAGTGGCGAGAGCCCGTTTCGAGATCGGGACGCCGTCCGACTGGGCGCCGATCATTCCGGGGCTGGCCGGTCCCGGCGACGTCGAGCGCACGGCGAAACCACTAGCGTCTCACAAGGAGGAGGTGCCAAGGATCGTCATTATTAGGGGGCAAGATCCTCGCGTCGTGGACGAGGCTCTTGAAGCAATCCAGGGCAGGGACGCGAACAAGACCCGCAGTGGCTTTAGTGGCGGTGGCTCTGGCGGTCCCGGCTTCGGCGGCGGTAGCCTCGGTCGGCCCGGCGGCTTCGGCGGCGAGAACCGCCCAAGGACATCCACGCAGGACAGCAACATTGCGACCAACAAGCCCCTCGCGGACGACAATTTCAGCGCCTACGACGTCAAGGGCGAAGGGCGTCGGAAGATTTTCGACGCCACGACGCGCCAGGACGAGGCTCGCAAGCGCCTTGAGTCGCTGCTCCAAGGGCAGCGGCGAGCCCCGGGCTCGGTCTCGTCCGAGGAACTGCGTGGGGCGAAGCTTACGTTGGAACGAGCCATCGAAGACGCTCGCAAAGACCCATCGAAGGAGAAGTCCCCGCAGGTCTGGCGGCGCGACGGCCGGCAGCCGACGTTTGCCCGTGTCAATATCGGCAACGGCAACGCGCTCGAACTGGTCAGTCTCCAGGTCACTGTCACCATCGAGGGGCCGCGTGCTCGCACTCTCGTCGATCACATCTTCCGCAATCCGCACGATCGTCAGCTTGAAGGCACCTTCGAGTATCCGCTTCCGACGGGAGCCTCGCCCAGCTACTTCGCCATGTTCCTCGGCCAGTCGCGCGACACCGTTCCGCCGCGTTTCGCTCGCCGCGGCCGGGCTCCGTCCGAGGAGGCCCTTGCCCGCCTCGAACCGCAGCAACTCGTCCGTTACGTCGACAGCAATGACTGGGGCCGACTCCAGGAAGCGCGCGTCGTCGGCAAGGAGAAGGCCCTCGAAACCTACGAGGATACTGTCCGCGGACAGATCGATCCGGCCCTGCTCGAACACGCCGGCAGCAACCTCTTCCGTGGCCGCGTCTTCCCCATCCCGCGCAAGGGTTACAACCGTGTCCTCATCGCCTACGAGGAATTGCTGCCCGTCAGCCAGGGACGCGCCATCTACCGCTTCCCGCTGGCCGACTGCGAGTTGCAGGAGCTGAAGTTCAGCCTCAACGCCAATCCTGCCGAGTGCAAGGAGCCCGTCTTCCGGCCCGAAAAGATGGACAAGAGCGAGGGAACACATCACCTGACCTATCACCGCACCTGGAAGAAGCAGGGCCCCGGCGGTGACGTCCTGTTCACGTGTACTCCGCCCAACCCCGAGGTACAGGCGATCAGCGGCCGGCACGGCGAGAGCGGCCCCCGCTACGCTTACGCTCGTCTCCGCCCCTCTCTGAAGACCGAGAAGGCCGCTCCCTTCGCGGAAAACGCCGTCTTCCTACTCGACGCCTCGCTCAGCGAACACTCGAAGCGCTTTGACCTCAGCGTCAAGTTGATGAAGAAGATCCTCGAAAGCGATGAGGGCCTGAAACGCTTCAATGTCGTCGTCTTCAACGTCGGTGCCGCCTGGCTGGAGCCGAAGGGCTGGTTCGACAACACCGCCGCCGGCCGCGAGAAGGCGCTGAAGCGTCTCGATGGCCTGGTGCTCGAAGGGGCGACCGACTTCTCTGCCGCACTGGACAAGCTGGCACACCCCGCTTTCGACGTCAAGGCGGGCACCTTCCTCGATGTCTTCGTCCTCTCCGATGGGCAGATCACCTGGGGCGAGCCCGATGTCAGTCCGCTCGTCTCGCGCTTCGACCGCGAGTGCCCGTTCCGTACGCGCTTCCACTGCTACCGCACGGGACTCGGCGCCGAGAACCTCGAACTGTTCGAGTCGCTGACGCGGCGCGGCGGCGGTGTCTTCAACTGCTTCAGCGACGCCGACCTGACCGCCGCGGCCAAGGCGCATCGGCAGCAGTGCTGGCAGATCGAGGGCGTCCGTTTCGTCGGCGGCTCCCCGGCGCAGGACGTCCTCGTCGCGGGCCGCAAGGCGGCCGTCTACCCCGGCGGCGAGGTCGTCGTCGCGGGGCGGTTCAATGGCAGCGGCCGGACCACCCTCGTCGTCGAGGGCACCTTCCTCGGCAAGAAGTACGCGCAGGAGTATCCCATCGACGTGGGCGGCGACAGCGAATTGGCGCCGCGCGGCTGGGGAGAAATCGCCGTCGCGTCGCTGCTAGCGCTGAACGATCCCGGCCTCGACGGCCTGGTGACGGCCTACTGTCAGGAGTTCGGCATCGGCTCGCGCGTCGCCTCGTTCCTGGTGCTGGAGAACGACGACGATTACAAGCGGCTCAACCTTCAGGCCGAGCGCGGCAAGACGGTCCCCGGCGACCTCAGCGCGTTCATCGAGAAGGTCTGGGCGCAGGTCGGTCAGGTGCTGTCGCCGCGCGAGGCGCTGGGCCGATTCCTCGCCCGTGTCAATCCGCGCATCAAGGCCCTCGACGGCGAGAACGGCGCGCAGCTCGGCAAGCTGCTGTCGCTGCTGGCCGACCGCGACTTCGCTTTGCCGCAGGCGTCGCTCGACGGTGCGCTGACCCGCCGCGACGACGTTCCTGCTTCCTACCTGAAGCACCTCGCAGGTCGGCGACAGGAGATCGATCCGTGCGTGAAGGAGGCGAGGCGCCGCTTGCGTGGCGGCGATGTCGCCGGAGCAGTGCGAGCCCTGTCGAGCATCATCGAGGAAAACCCAGGCAATGGCGACGCCCTGCGCCTGGTCGGCTATCGCCTGCTCGATCTCGGTCAGTCGGCCCAGGCGGCGCGGCTGTTCGACGAGGTGCGCAAGCAGCGGCCCTTCGAGCCGCACAGCTATCGTGACCTGGCGCGCAGCCTCGAGGACAGCGGCAAGTACGCCCTCGCCGCGGTCCATTACGAGGTCGCTCTCGCCGGCACCTGGCACGGTCGCTTCGGCGATTCGCTCAAGATGGTTGTCCGCGAGGAGTACGCCCATACTCTCCGCGAGGCCGTCGGCAAACAGGCGGTCGCGGGGGCGCTGGCCGACCACTTCCGCCGCCGTCTCGGCGAGTTGGACGCTTCCCAGCCGCGCGCCGACCTGCGCGTCACCATCTCGTGGAACACCGACGCCACCGACGTCGACCTGTGGGTGGTCGAGCCCGATGGGACGAAATGTTTCTACAGTCACCCGCGCACGGAGAGCGGCGGCGAACTGTCGCAGGACCAGACGCAGGGCTACGGTCCCGAGCGCTACCAGGTACAGAAGGCCCGTCGCGGCGAGTACCGCGTCCTGGTCCACTACTTCCGTCCCAACCAGAACCTGCTCAGCGGCGAGACACACGTCAACGTGGTCATCACTCGCTTCGCCGGCACGCCGCAGGAGGTTTCCGAGCGGCACACGGTCATCCTGAAGAAGCACGACGAGGCGATCGAGGTCACCCGTATCAAGTTCTGACATGCCTGCGGCGCCGTTTAGGGCGCGTTTGAAACCAAGTTCGGTTAGCCGCGACGCGCCAGCGGAGCGCTCCGCTAGCGCGTCGCGGCTAACCGACGCAGGTGCATGCGGAGGACCATCTGCTTGCCTCCCCTCTTGCGGACTGGTACTGTAGGCATTGACGGATTTGCCCTTCCGCCGCGCCCCCCGCCAACAACCCGCACGAGGGTCCCCCCATGAGGACACCCCGCCTTCCCTGCCCCGTCCTCGCCCTGCTGCTCGCCGCCGCCTCTCCTTCTTTCGGCGGCGAGTTGCTACCCCCCACAAAGCCGATCGAGGAAGTCGTCGATCATTCTGTCGAGGCCCGTCTCCGGCAGGAAGCGTCACGCCTGCCCCGCAGGTCGAGGACGTCAACCTCGTCCGCCGCCTGACGCTCGACCTTGCCGGCCGCATCCCGACCGCCGCCGAGGCGCGGGCCTACACCGAGTCGACCGATCCCGCCAAGCGCGTCAAGCTCGTCGACCGACTGCTCGCCTCGCCGGCCTTCGTCCGCCACCAGGCCAACGAGTTCGACGTGATGCTGATGGGCGGCAACAATCGTGGCCGCAGCCTCAACGACTACCTGACGCGGGCCCTGAAAGAGAACCGGCCGTGGGACCGCATTTTCCGGGACCTGGTGCTGCCCGACGAAAACGACCCGGCAAAGAAAGGCGCCGGCGAATTCCTGCGCTCGCGCATCATGGACCTTGACCGACTGACCGCCGAGGTGAGCGTCGTCTTCTTCGGCGTCAACGTGAGTTGTGCCCAGTGCCATGACCATCCCAAGGTCGACGACTGGAAGCAGGACCACTTCTACGGCATGAAGGCTTTCTTCAGCCGCACCTTCGACAACGGCGGATTCCTCGCCGAGCGCGAATACGGCGAGGTTCGCTTCAAGACGACCAAGGGCCAGGAAAAACTGGCGAAGATGATGTTCCTCAGCGGCCGGGCGGTCGACGATCCGGCGGGGACGCGCAAGCCGAGCGGAGAGGAACAGCGCAAGGAGCGAGAGCAACTCGAGGCCGCCAAGCGCAAGCGGCAACCGCCGCCGGCGCCGAAGTTCAGCGCCCGGGCGAAGCTGGTCGAGACGGCCCTGCAACCGGGACAGGGCGACTTTTTCGCGCGGGCGATCGTCAATCGGATGTGGCATCGCGTCTTCGGCCACGGCCTGGTGATGCCGCTCGATCAGATGCACTCGGCCAACGAGCCGAGCCATCCCGAGCTGTTGCAATGGTTGGCCCGCGACCTGGTCGAGCATCACTACGACCTGCGCCGGTTGGTCCGCGGCCTGGTGCTGAGCAAGGCGTACTCGCGCAGCAGTCGTTACCCGACCGGCCCGGCACCGCGGCCCGACCTGTTTGCCGTGGCCCGCGTCCGGCCGCTGACACCGATGCAGCTGGCGACCTCGCTGCGCCTGGCGACCACCGATCCGTCGAGCCTGCCCGCGTCGCTGAAGCTCGAAGAATTCGAGAAACGCATCGAGCAGACGGAGAACAGCGCCCGCGGCTTCGCTCGGGATTTCGAGCAGCCTGGCGACGACTTCCAGGTCAGCGTCACCGAGGCGCTGCTGTTCAGCAACAGCGAGCGCATGCAGCGCGACGTCCTCGCCGACGGCGGTGATCGGCTGGTCGGTCGCCTCAAGCAGATCCAGGAAACGAAAGTGCTGGTCGACGTCGCGATGCGGAACGTGTTGTCGCGGGCGGCGACCGAGGAGGAGCAGCGATTGCTCGGCGACTATCTGAAGCGCCGCGCCGACCGCCGGGTCGAGGCCTGCCGGCAGGTGGTGTGGGCGCTCTTGACCGGCTCGGAGTTTCGGTTCAACTATTAGCCCGACGCGTAAGCGAGGAAACCAGCAACCCTCGCTGGCGCGTCGGGCTAAGGGGGGAGATCATGGCCGTTCGACGCAATAACTTCTGCGGTTCGCCCGAGCACGCCATCGACCGTCGCGGTTTCCTCGGTGGCGTCGCCGCCGGGGCCGCCGGTTTGGCCGGCCTTGGCGTACTCGCCGAGCCTGCCGTCGCCGCCGAGATGAAGAAGCAGCAGAAACGCTGCATCCTCCTGTGGCTGGCGGGCGGCGCCAGTCAGCTCGAGACGTGGGACCCCAAGCCGGGCGTCGAAACCGGCGGGCCGTTCAGCGCCATCCCGACGTCCGTGCCGGGCGTCCACATCTCTGAGCTGATGCCGAAGATGGCCCAGCGGATGAAGCACACCTGCCTCATCCGCTCGCTCAACACGCGCAACGGCGACCACAACTCCGGCGCTCAGATCATGATCCGAGGCCGGCGCGACGAGCCGAACCTGAAGTATCCCGACCTGGGCGCGGTGCTGGCGCGCGAGCTGGGTCGCGCCGACAGCCAGGTGCCCGATTACGTCGCGTTCTACTTCGCCACGGAGGGACGCGGCTCGGCTCCCGGCTCGGCCGGCTTCCTCGGCTCGCGCTACGCCCCGATGGAGCTGTACAAGAGCATGATGCCGGAGAACATCGTCCGCCACAAGGACGTCAGCGACGGCGACCACAAGGACCGCGCCGAGTTGCGCGACCTGCTCAGCAAGCAATTCGCCCGCGGCCGGGTGTCGCCCACGTTGGCGAGCCACAATGAGGCCTACCAGCGCGTCCGCGGGCTGATGGCGTCGGACAAGCTGTTCGACGTGACCCGCGAGCCGCAGACGATGCGCGACCTGTATGGCCCGACGCAGTTCGGCGAACAGGTGCTGGTGGCAAGGCGGCTGATCGAGGCGGGCGTGCCGTTCGTGCGCGTGTCGCGGGCCTGGTGGGACAGTCACGGCCAGAACTTCGAGACGCATCAGGAGATGGTGCCGGAGCTGGATCACGTCATGGCGGCGCTGCTGGACGACCTGGGACAGCGCGGTCTGCTGGAGCACACGCTGATCATCACGCTGGCGGAGTTCGGGCGAACACCGCAGATCAACCCGAGTCTCGGCCGCGACCACTTCGCCTCGGCGTGGAGCTGTTCGCTGTCGGGCTGCGGCATCAAGGGCGGCGCCGTCTGGGGCAAGAGCGACCAGACCGGCAACCGTGTCGTCGACGGCGAGATCGGCGCGGCGCAACTGTTCGCGACCATCTACAGCGCGCTGGGGATCAATCCGCAGAAGCATTACTACGTCGGCTCGCGGCCGGTGCCACTGACTGATCCGGGCACCAAACCGATCAAGGCCGTCCTCGCCTAGAGCGGTTTGCATTTGCTCGTAGCACAGGCGTCTCGCCTGTGCGCTGTCCCGCCCCGAACCAGGAGAACACTCGATGGCCGCCAATCCTGAGAAACTGAAGGTCGTCAGCCAACTCTCCCGGCGCGACATCCTGTTCGGCATCGCGCGCGTCCCCGGCACGGCACGTGTCTTCCTTGCCAGTTCCGACGCTGGTGTCTACGTTGCGGACCTGTCGCAGCCGAAACCCGACTTCAAGGAGATCGGCAAGCACAAAAGCTACGTCACCTCTGTCGTCCTTGCTGGCTCGTCTGTCGTCTCCGGCGGCTACGACGGCCGGCTCTGCTGGTGGGATACTCAAAAGTTGACGCAGGTTCGGGCGCTCGACGCGCACAAGAAGTGGATACGGAAACTCGCCGTGAGCCCGGACGGCCGGGCCCTCGCTAGCGTCGCCGACGACATGGTCTGCCGGCTCTGGGACGCCGCAAGTGGCAAGTTGCTGAATGAGTTGCGCGGGCACACGGAGAAGACCCCGCATCACTTCTCGTCGATGCTCTACGCCTGCGCCTTCTCGCCCAACGGCAAGCACCTGGCGACCGGCGACAAGACCGGCCATATCGTCGTCTGGGAGACGGCCACGGGCCGGCAGGTGACGACGCTGGAAGCCCCCGTGATGTACACCTGGGACCCGGTGCAGCGTGTCCACTCGATCGGCGGTATCCGCTCGCTGGCGTTCTCGGGCGACGGGGCCCTGCTGGCGGTGGGCGGCATGGGCAAGGTCGGCAACATCGACCACCTGGAGGCCAAGGCCCGCGTCGAGGTGTTCGACTGGCAAAACGGCAAGCGCACGGCTGAGTTTCCCGGTGACAAGTTCACCGGCCTGGTCGAGCGCCTCGAGTTCCATCCCAAGGGCGACTGGCTGCTTGCGGCCGGCGGCGCCATGGACGGCTTCCTGATGTTCCTCGATCTGAAGGCGAAGAAAGCACTCAAACAAGAGAAGGTGCAGACGCACGTCCATGACGTGGCGCTGAACGAGGATCGCGATACGATCTACGCTGCCTGCCACGGCCGCGTCGGTGTCTTCAGCCTCAAGGGCTGACTGGCGAGCGGGGGGTGTGAGTGGGGCAGGCATCTTGCCTGCCTGAAGTAGCGGCAGGCATCTTGCCTGCCTGAAGTAGCGGCAGGCATCTTGCCTGCCCGAAGTAGCGGCAGGCATCTTGCCTGCCTGAAGTAGCGGCAGGCAAAATGCCTGCCCCACTCACACCCCCGCTCGCCCACCAGAAGGAGCCTCGGGATGAACCGACGACTTTCGCCAGAAACATGGGACGGGCTGCTCGGCCGCCGCGATCTGCTGCGCGTCGGCTCGCTCGGCGTTGCGGGGTCGCTGCTCCCGCTCGGCATCGGGCCTGCAAAGGAACGGCAGGCTCCACGGCCGGGGACCGCCCGATCGGTCATCGTGCTCTGGATGGCGGGCGGCGTGACGCACCTGGACTCATTCGATCCCAAGCCGGACGCACCCTCGGAGATTCGCGGCACGCTTGGGGCGATCAGCACCGCCCTGGTCGGCGTGAGCTTCTGCGAGACGATGCCGTGCCTGGCGCGGGCGGCGAAGCATCTGGCGCTGGTGCGCAGCTTCGGACCGGGGAACGACGACCATTTCCTTAGCCAGGCCTTGGCCCTGTCGGGGCGTCAGGTCACGCCGGCGCAGATCACGACGGAGCCGAACGTCGGCGCGCTGGTCGCCCACCTGCTGGGGCCACGTGCCGGGCTGCCGGGTTACGTCGCGGTGCCGGGGACGACGCGGCCCGGCCCGCCGCCGACGAACGAGTTCACCGGCGGCTGGCTTGGCCGCGAGTACGACCCGTTCTGTACCGGCGGCAAGCCGAAGAACGAGGACTTCACCGCGAAGGTCAAGGAAGCGGACGAGGAGGACTTCCACCTGCAGGCGCTCGCTCACCACGCCGACACCGGCCCCGCCCGCCTCGCACAGCGCCGCTCCCTGCGTGAACGCCTCGATGCCAGCCTGCGCGCCGCCGAGAAGACAGGGCTGGCCGATGCGCTGCAGCGGCAGTATCGCGGCGCCTTCGAGATGCTCCTGTCGCCGTCGGTAAGGCGAGCGTTCGAGCTGCGCCGCGAGCCGCTGGCCATCCGCGAGCGCTATGGGCTGACCAAGATCGGCCAGCGCTGTCTGCTGGCGCGCCGGCTCGTCGAGGCCGGCGCTCGTTTCGTCCTGGTCGACTACGGCTACGACCCCGAGTACGGCAACCTGTGGGACAACCACAACGCCCCGGTGCAGAAGCATCCCCCTATCTGTAAGATCGTCAAACTCCCCTGGCACCTCGCCGGCACCGATCGGGCCTTCGCCGCACTGCTGGAAGACCTCGCCGCGCGCGGCAGGCTGGCGGAGACGCTCGTCCTGTTCCTGACGGAGTTCGGCCGGACGCCGAAGATCAACGCCGAGGGCGGCCGCGACCACTGGGGAGCGGTGGGTTCGATCTTCTTCGCGGGCGGCGGAGTGCGTGGCGGCCAGGTGATCGGCGGCAGCGACCGGCGCGGGGCCCAGCCCGTCGGCCCGCGCTACGGTCCGCTGGACGTCGCGGCCACGCTCTACCAGGCGATCGGCCTGTCGACCGAGACAACAGTCCACGACCGTCAGAATCGCCCGGTGCCGCTCTGCCCAGAAGGACGCGCGATCCCCGGTATCCTGTCCTGAGTCGCTCGTGAACACGAAATTCACTCCTGATGACCCTCGATAATCAGGGCGGAATGATGCCGCAACAGCACCAAGGTCCCGACGAGGAGGGGCACGTTTTTCGTCAGCGGGCCGGCGAAGTGGAACCACAGCCGCGGATCGTAATTCGTCACCAGCCCGCAGATCCCCAGCAGTCCCACCGCGTGCAGCGTCAGTAACCAGCGCAACGGCCGGCCGCGCAAGACCAGCAACGCCGCCCCCGACAGCGCCTCCCCGATACCGCCGAGTGTCAGGAACAACGACGGATCGTCCAGCGGCACCTTGGTCGCGGCGATCACTCCACGCAGCGTGTCACTCTGAAACACTGCGTTGGCGAAGGTCCCCTCCCACACCCAGATGAACGCCAGGCCCGCTCGCAACATCCGGTCAGCGCGGGCCGTCCAGCCCTCGCGCTCCAACAACCACGCCGTCACGATCACCGCGACCATCGACACGTTCTTGCTCAGCACGCCAAACGGGTTGACGAGCAACTTCGGATCGGCCGCGGCCAAGATGAGTGTGAAGATACTGATCAGTCCCACCTGAAGTACCGTGACCCAGGTGTTCGCCGGACCAAACAGCACGCGCAGACCGATCAGCGCTTCCGCCACGCAGGTCGCGACCATCAGCGCATTTGGCAGAGCGAGTTTCTCCATGTAAGGCGCCGCCGACTCCCGGTAAGAGGGGTGGAGTACGCCAAACGCGCTCGCCAGCCAGACGAACGCAGCCGCGGCACACAGGGCCCGGCGGTCGAGCAGGACGGGGCGGGATTGGTCCATCGGGCACCTCGTTCGTAAGCGGTCTGTAGCGAACCCTCGATCGCAAGGAATAAAATAGAGCGCTCTCGGGCATGAGGAAAAAGCCGCTCGCTCGTCCGCGTACCGCCGGTGCCTCCGCTGTGGCGGGACGGCAGAGGCGAGCCCTCCTGAAACCGCAGTTCCAAGAACGGCTGAGACAACCGTTACTCGAATCAATCCGGCGAATTGCTCTTCCCCAGCCGAGTTGCCATAATAGCTTCCGTGCGAAGACGCTGCGCCCGCCAGGCCCAGCGGCGGGCACACCGTCGGGGTGTCAGGACTCGGCCCGAGGCGGCCGCTCAGCGACGGTCAGGAGACCTCTACCCTTGTACCCGGGAACCATTCATGAGCGAGCAGGAGATTCGTCCTGGTCTGGCGGACGTGCCCGTCGCGAAGTCGGCAATCAGCTTCATCGACGGCCAGCGCGCCCGGCTGGAGTACCGCGGCATCCCGGCGGAGGTCCTGGCCCGCGAGAGCACCTTTGAAGAGACCTCGTGGCTGCTGCTCAAGGGCGACCTGCCCACGCAGAAGGAATTGGCCGACTTCGATCACCAGCTGCGGCACCGCCGCCGCATCAAGTTCAAGCTCAAGGACCTGATGAAGTGCCTGCCCGAGACGGGCCACCCGATGGACGCGCTGCAGGCGGCGGTCGCGGCGATGGGCATGTTCTACCCGTCGCGCGACGTCGCCAACAAGCAGCGCAACTGGGAGTCGGTGGTCCGCCTGATCGCCAAGCTGCCAACGGTCGTCGCTGCCTTTCATCGCATGCGTTTCGGCGACGAGCCGATCATGCCGCGCGACGACCTCGACCACGCCGCCAACTTCTATTTCATGCTCTTCGAGCGCGAGCCGTCGCCGGCGGTGACACGCGTCCTCGACGCCTGCCTGATCCTGCACGCCGAGCACTCGATGAATGCGTCGACGTTCAGTGCCCGCGTCACCGGCTCGACGCTCGCCGACCCGTACACGGTGATCAGTGCCGCCATCGGCACGCTGACCGGCCCGCTGCACGGCGGCGCCAACGAGGAAGTGCTGGAGATGCTCGAGGAGATCGGCACGGTGGAGAACGTCAAGCCGTGGCTGGACGCGGCGATTACCAACAAGCGCAAGGTGATGGGGATGGGCCACCGGGTCTACAAGGTGAAGGACCCGCGCGCGACCGTGCTGCAGGAACTCGCCGAGCACGTCTTCATCGAGACGGGCCGGCCGAAGCGCTACGACATGGCGCTGGAGTTGGAGCGTCTGGCCGCGACGCATCCGACGCTGGGTGGCAAGGGCGTCTTTCCGAACGTCGATTATTACTCGGGCATCGTCTACGAGGCGCTGGGCATTCCGCGCGACCTGTTCACGCCGATTTTTGCGGTGGCGCGCGTGGCGGGATGGCTGGCCCACTGGCTGGAGCAGCTGGAGGGCAACCGCATCTATCGGCCCGAGCAGGTCTACGTCGGCAAGCGCGACGTCGCCTACGTGCCGCTGGAGAAGAGGCCGTGATCCGCGGCTTCCACCTGTCTGAAACTGGCGGGCACGCCCAGAACGAGGATGCCTTCCTCCTCTCACCCCTCCCTCAGCACGCCGGGGCCTTTCTGGCCGCGGTGGCGGACGGGCAAGGGGGCCAGCCAGGGGGAGCGCTGGCTGCCCGCTTGGCCTGTGAAACCTGTGCCAGTGTTGTCGCCAACCTTCCGCCGAAAGAGTTGTTTCTCCCGAGCTGCTGGGGAACGATCCTGCAACGGGCGGACGCCGCCGTGAGGGCCACAGCCGGGGCCGGCTTCACGACTCTCGCCGCCTTCTGCCTCACCGATACACACATCTGCGGTGCTTCTTGCGGCGACAGTGCCGTGGTGTTGTTCAACGCCGGCGACCCGGTGCAGATCCTCACATCCGGCCAGCGCAAGAACCCGCCCGTCGGCTCCGGGGGCGCCGTCGGCGTCTCGTTCGCCGCGAACCTCTCCCCGCCGTGGACCGTCCTGGCGATGTCGGACGGGGTCTGGAAGTACGCCGGCTGGGAGAACATCCTCCGCATGGGCGCCGAACAGCGGGGAGAGGCAATCGGCGGCGCCCTCCTTGGGTGCGCCCGGCTGAAGCGCACGGGGGAGCTTCAAGACGATTTCACCCTGATCGTCCTTCAGGACAGCCTCAACTGATTGGAAGCGATCATGCTCGATGCAGCGTTCGTCCGCGAACACCTTGAGGAAGTGAAGGCCAACTGCCGCAACCGCAACGTCAAGGCTGAAGTCGACCGCGTCGCGGCCCTGGTCGACCAGCGTCGACAGCTCATCCACCAGAAACAACTCGACGAGCAGCAGGCGAACCAGATTCAGAAGCAGGTCCCGCAGGAGAAAGATCCCGCGAAGAAACAGGAGTTGATTGGGAAGGGAAGGGCCCTGCGCGCGGCAGTCGACGCAGCGGCGAAACAGCTCGATCAAATCGAGGCAGAACGCGACAGTCTGCTCAGGACCATTCCCAACATGACACACCCGGACGCCCCAGTCGGGACGACCGCGGAGGACAACAAAGTCCTCCGCCGCTGGGGCGAGCCGACGAAGTTCGACTTTACGCCGAAGGATCACGTCGCCCTTGCCGAGGCACTCGACCTCGTCGACTTCGAGGCCGGCGCCTCGGTCGCCGGTCAAAAGTTCTACTTCCTCAAGAACGAGGCGGTGCTGCTCGAGCTGGCCTTGGTCCAGTACGCCATGAAGACGCTGATCGAGAAGAGCTACACGCCGATCATCACGCCGGACGTGGCCCGCGTCGACGTGCTGGAGGGCATCGGCTTCATCCCGCGCGGGCCGGAGACGCAGATCTACAGCATCGCCGACAGCGACCTGTGCCTGATCGCCACCGCCGAGATCACGCTGGGCGGCATGCACCGCAACCAGACCTTCGACGCCAAGGACTTACCGAAGCGCTACGTGGGCCTCTCGCACTGCTTCCGCACCGAGGCCGGCGCCCCCGGCCGCGACGCCCGTGGACTGTACCGCGTCCATCAGTTCACCAAGGTCGAGATGTTCGTCTTCTGCACCGCCGAACAGAGCGAAGACGAACACACCCAGTTGCTCGCCATCGAGGAGGCCATCTTCCAGGGCCTCGGCCTGCCGTACCATGTCATCGACACCTGTACCGGCGACCTCGGCGGTCCTGCTTATCGCAAGTTCGACCTTGAGGCGTGGATGCCGGGTCGCGGAAAAAGCGGCGAGTACGGGGAGGTGACGAGCACGTCGAACTGCACGGACTACCAGGCACGCCGGTTGAGCATCCGCTACAAGGCAGCGGGGCAGAAGGGGACGCACTTCGCGCACACGCTCAATGGCACCGCCGTCGCCGTCAGCCGGGCCCTGGTCGCGATCCTGGAGAATTATCAGCAGACCGATGGCTCGATCGTCGTGCCCGAGGTGCTTCGCGGCTGGGTTGGCAAGGATCGCATCGGCCCGCGCTGAGCGGTGGGCGAATCGAGGATAATTTCTCGGAAAAGATTTGCAAGTTACGTTATCGCTTGTTAGATTCAACCAAGACTCTCGTCTACTCTTTTCTCACTTCAGAGGGCGGACCATGTTGACGGACTACTTGGTGAAGTGCCCCCATTCTGGCTGCGGTTGGTTCGGAAGCCTGTTCCCCAAGGGCAACCGCGAAGCGTGGCGTGCTGCGGTCCCGTCGGTGCGTGAGGTGACCTTCGAGTGCCCCGGCTGCCACGGGGAGTGGCACGCTCAGGTGATCGGCGACGACGTCAAACCTCTCCCCCTCGAAGAGCTGGCCGTCTCCTCCACCTGATCTCCCCCTGTCCGCTCCCGGCCCGCCGCTGCGGGCCGGGAACCGCGAGCGACGTGAGAGGGACGCGGTGCGCCGTCTGCACAGGCTGCGGCAGATTCAAGCGCTCGATCCGGAGAGGGATCATCAGCAGATCGTCCATCTGTGCAGCTGCTACGAGTTCCCCTTCGACTTCACCCGCGCCCTGGAATTCGCCCTGTTCCGCACCTTCGCCGTGCCCCGCATCGCGGTCCTGCTGGATCGCACCGGCGAGTTCGTCCGCCGCGCCCAGAAGCGCTACGACGACACCGACCTGATCATCAGCACACTTCTGGAGTGCGGTTACGACAGCCAGCGCGGCCGCGTCGCCCTGGACCGCATGAACGCGTTGCACGGCCACTTCCGCATCGACAACGCCGACTTCCTCTACGTCCTGTCGACGTTCGTGTTCGAGCCGATCCGCTGGATCGACCGCTTCGGCTGGCGTACCCTGTGCCCGCAGGAGCGGCTGGGCCTGTTCTTCTTCTGGCGCGAGGTCGGGCGGCGCATGGGAATACAGGACCTGCCGGCCGACGGCGACACGTTCGAGCGCTACAACCTCGAGTACGAGCGCACGCACTTCCGGCCAACCGAGGCCGCCCATCGCGTCGGCACGGCCACGCGCGACATGTTCGCCAGTTGGTTCCCACGACCGCTGCGGCCGTTGGTGCGTCCCGTCATGCACGCCCTGATGGACGAGCCGCTGTTGACGGCGTTCGGCTTCCCGCCGCCATCGCCCCTGCTTCGGCAACTGGTGAACGCAGGACTGCAAGCGCGGGCACGAGTGCTGCGCTGGCTGCCGCCCCGAAGGCGGCCGTACCTGCGCACGCAGATGTGGCGCCCGACCTACCCGCGGGGCTACCGTCTCGAGCACCTCGGTCCCTCCCTACGCGAGCGGCCAGCGTGAGCCGGCCGTCCTTGTGAGACGAGCGTTCGAGCAGTTTGCAGGAGGGTGTAGCAGTTGACCCAAGCCCCAAACGCCAGCGCGGGTTGACGTTTGTGCTTGCTGACTCGCTCCTGGGATTGGGGAAAGTGGTCCCTTCGCGGTTGCGTGGCATGCTTGGGCGGCCCGCGCGGTCCGGGGGATCGATCCAGCCGCACCAGGCCGCCCAAGCATGGCACACTCCAGACCACTTGCCCTGTCGCAGGGAGCCAGTTAGGGTGTCGGGCTCGTAAGGTGTCCGGCGCCATCGGTTCCGGTATAGTAGACTCCAAGCGCCGCCCCGCCAGAAGTCCTTCCGAATTCTCACTCCGGTTGTCGCATGCTGAGTCAACGAACCGCCCTGTGGGCCCTCGCCGTCATCTTTGCCGCCAACTTCCTCAACTACACCGATCGCCAACTGGTCAGCGCCCTGGAAAAGCCAATCACGACCGACCCGGCCCTGGAACTGGACACCGAAGCGTTCGGCTGGCTCTGGTCGTACTTCACCATCGGCTACATGATCTGTGCCATGCCGATCGGGCTGCTCGCCGATCGCTATCGCCGGACGCGAATCTTCGCCGTCTGCATCGCCATCTGGAGCGTCGCCACGGTGGCCTCGGGGCTTGCGCAGACAAGAGGGGTCCTCAATGTCGCTCGTGTCTTCATCGGCGTCGGCGAGGCAGGTTGCCTGGTCATCGGGCCGTCTCTCCTCAGCGATTACTTCACGACCGCGGTGCGGGGCCGGGCCCTGTCCGTGTTCTACCTCGGCATGTCGCTGGGCGGCGTGACCGCCTTCCTCTTGCCGCTGGCGCTGTCGCGGATGCTGAACTGGCGCGAGATGTTTTACGTGGCCGGCGTCCCCGGCTTCGTGGTGGCGCTGTTGGTGGCCCTGCTGCCGGAGCCGCCGCGCGGAGCGAAGGAGCCCGGCGCCCACGGGCCGCACGGCTATCACGGTGCCGACAAACTCGCCCACTACGTTCGGCTGCTGAAGACGCCGACGCTGCTCCTCATCATCCTCGCGCAGGCTTTCGCCGTCGCTGTGCTGGTGCCGTTGGTCCACTTCGGAAAGAAGTACCTGGAAGAGGGCCGTGCCCTGACCGAGAAGCAGGCCGGCGTGTCCATGCTGGGCATCCTGGTCGCCGGTATCGTGGGAAACCTGCTGTCGGGACTGATTGGCGACCGCATGGCGCGCCGCGTCAAGGGAGCCTACGCCCAGCTCGCTGGGATCGGCTACCTGGCCGCCCTAGTCGCCCTTTACACCGCCTTTGTGTCCGAGCCGATCGAGATCTTCCTGGCCGGACTGATCGCCGGCAGTTTCTTCCTCTTCCTCTGCATGCCCGCAGTGAACACGCAGATCGCCAACGTCACCAGCCCGCAGCAGCGTGGGGCGGCGTGGGCCCTGGCGGTCTTCATCCTCCATCTGCTGGGCGACACCGCCGCCCCGCCTCTGTTCGGCAAGATCGAGGAACAGATCGGCCGGCAGCAGACGTTCGTCTACTTCTGCTTCGCCCTGGTGCCGGCGGCGTTGTGCTGCTTCCTCGCCACGCTGACCGCCCGCGCCGATACCGAACGCGTCGAGCGCGAAATCCGCGCGGGACAGGCCGCCGCAACCGCTCCCTGACCCGGCCGGTCTTTACACGTTACGAGGCACCCTCTTTCGCTCCCACCGGGCGACTGCTATACTCACAACGTTTTCAAGATCGGGGCAAGCGTCTCGTCCCCGCCTGCCGACCACTTGGTCGATTAGTCGGCTCGAGCAATGTGTGGGCAGAGGTAGCAGCGAACACAAGGCCGGAGCGCCAGCGACGGGATGTCCCGTCGCTGGCGCTCCGGGCTTGGGTCTACCGCCCCACCACTACGCATCCAGCACCCGGGCATCCGGGCATCCCTGTTGTCGATTTTGATGGTGGACGGACTCGCTCTCTGGTAGAGTTCCTCTGGGCGTGAACGATTTCTTTGCGGGGAGGCAACGGAGGGAGTGAGCGCTGAACCAGACAAAGCACCAACGGAGCGGGACATTGCTGCTGGGCGTCGCGGGCCTGGCACTCCTGACCCCGGCGCCCTTGGCCGCCCAGGTCTTAGTGGCCACCCTCAAGGGGCATACCACGGAGGAGGGGGTCACGAGCGTGGCGTTCTCCCCCGACGGCAAGCGCATCGCCTCGGGGAGCGGGGGTCGTGTTGGGAAGACTCAAAAGTACTGGGGCGAGGTGAAGGTGTGGGACGTGCGCACCGGGCAGGAGGTGCTCACCCTCCAGGGGCACACCGGCTTGGTAGTGAGCGTGGCGTTCTCCTCCGACGGCAAGCGCATCGCCTCGGGGAGCAGGGACCGGACAGTGAAGGTGTGGGATGCGCAGACCGGACAGGAGACGCTCACCCTCAAGGGGCACACCCGCGAGGTCACGAGCGTGGCGTTCTCCGCCGACGGCAAACGCATCGCCTCGGGGAGCGGGCCCCCCTTCAGCACCCAGCCCGGCGAGGTGAAGGTGTGGGACGCGCAGACGGGACAGCAGACGCTCTCCCTTAAGGGGCACACCGGCTTCGTCCTGAGCGTGGCGTTCTCCGCCGACGGCAAGCGCATCGTCTCGGGG
>JACOUH010000325.1 GCA_016177925.1 Planctomycetota bacterium
GGTGCGCGGGTTGGCCCAGAAGCGCCAGGCGGCTTGGGTACTGGCGAAGGAGGTGGCCAGGCCCGGACAGGCGCGCAGCCCCGCCGCCACGCTTTGAAGCGGGGCGACCTGCTCCTGCACCAGTTGCTCGTAACGCCTCTGAGGCGGGGTTCTAAATCAGGCAAGTGGGATACCATACTCCTTTCGATGCTCCCCGCACTTGTGTAGATACCCATGCCGAAGCGGAGAGGGGGAGCAGAAGCACTTTCTCCCCTGTTCGCTTCGGCGAGGGGGCAGAGAAGAGGGGTTTGGTTTCGCCCTACAGAGGCATTTCGCTGGGGGCGTCCACGCCGAGGCCCATGACCAGAATGGCGACGAGGATGTGCTTGGCGAACATCAAGGCGATGATCGCCGGCAGGGCGCCGAGGGTACAGCACCAGGCGGTGATGAAGACGGTGATGGCGCTGACCGTGATCTGCCACAAGCGCAGGTGTAGCCGTTGGAGCCCATCGTTGTCGCCCAGGGCGACACGCGGCGGCACAGGCGGCGGAGCCAGCAGGGCCATGTTTCAATCCTCGCCCGGCCTTTCGGCCGGGTGCCTCGTCCAGACCGCGCCCCGGTTCACTTCTCTCAGCAGAGTACAGCACGCGCGAAGCCGCGGCAAGCGAAAACAGCGCGGTAGCGGCGACGACGCGGCCAACATCGTCACCGCTCTCCCTTCTCCTCGAAGAACGGGAACAGCCGGGCCAGTTCCTTCCGGTTCGGCTGGCGGCCGTACTCGCACACCTCGAAGGCCTCCGCGTACCGCACCTTGTCTGCGTTGTCCTTGCCGTACCAGTCGGCGAGCTGCGCTCGGAACCGCTTCGCCACCGCCTCGTTGCGGTCGGCGAAGCCGGCACGGACCTGCCGGCGCCGCTCGCGCTGCTTCGCCGGGTCCTTCGGCAGCAGAGCGGCCGAGCCGTTGGCCCCCCCCTCGTAGAACTGCGACTCGATCGCCTCCAGCGCCGCCAGCTTCTTCTCGATCACTCCATCGATGGCCACCACCACGTCCGCTTTGAATTCGTTAGGCTTGCGGAAGCGATCCGGATAAAAGAGATAGACAGGGTTGTTTTCGAGGATCGATGTATCGGGGCAGAAGAACGGCACCGTCACCATGTAGGCGGAGTCCTGCACGAGGATGCCGGTGTAACGGTGGTCGGGGTGGTAATCGTTGGGCCGGTGGCTCATGACCACGTCCGCCTTCCACTCGCGAATCAGGCGCGTCAGGGTGCGGCGGTTCTCCAGCGTCGGCATCAACTCGCCGTCGTGAATGTCGAGGACCTGCACACGGATGCCCAGACGCCGGGCGGCCTGCTCGACCTCCGCGGTGCGGCGTCGAGCCAGCGGTCCGCCGGCCTCGCGCCAGTGACCGATGTCGCCGTTGGTGACCGAGACGAACTGGACGTGGTGTCCCTGCGCCGCCCACAGCGCGGCGGTGCCGCCGGCCTGCAGTTCGCAGTCGTCGGGATGGGCACCGAAGCAGAGGATGCGCAGTTTGCCGTCGTCGGGCGGGGGGGCCGGCGGCGGCTTTGGCTTTTCGTCGATCCGGGCGGACGCCAGGGGGTCCGCTGCGGAGGGCCTCGTCGACAGGCTCCCCAGGAGGAACCCGAGCCCCAGACAGGTTCCGGCCAGCGCCCACGATCCGCGTTTCAGGTCCATCGGTCGTCTCCTTCTTTTGGGAGTGCGGCAACCGATGGGTAGAGTAACAGATTGCTCGGCGTGGGGCGCCGTGGGGCAGGCTTCCAGCCTGCCTTCTTCCGGCAGGCTGGAAGCCTGCCCCACGGCGCCGGCCCCACGGCGTCTGTTACTGCTTCTTCTCCTCGCTGACCGGCAGCGGCGGCGGGCCCTGGATCTGCGAGAGGCGCAGGTGAGCCATTTCGGCGTGCCGCGTGTTGGGGAACGTTTGTAGGAGCCGCTCCAGGAAGAAGACCGCCTGCTGCGGTTGACCCTGCTTCAACTTCGCCTCCGCCATTTTCAAGAAGGACATCCCACCGAGGTCCGGCACCGTGTCGCAGACCTGCTGCATCCACTCCGGGTTGTTGGTGATCTTCTCGACCAGTTCCGTCGCCTCAACCCCCTCCGGCAGGTCGGCGAAACGGGTGCTGATCGTATCGCAGCGGACCAGGCAGACCAGGTATTGCTGCGTCCGGAAATCTTCTTGCGCCTGCTGCATCATCTCGTGTGCCTGCTGCCCCCGGTCGCGGGACTTGTTGTCGAGGCGGGCCGTCAGCGAAGGCAGCAGCGCCGCCGCTTCCGTCGCCCCTGCCGTACCCTCATACAGGTGGGCCAACTCCCGGGCTGCTTGCAGGGCATCCTGCACCGGGCCCGTGGTCCTCAGTTCCTTGACGCGCTCAAGCTGCGTCGAGGCCTTCTTCTCGATCTCTTCGAGCAGCCTTGCCGCCTTCGCCTGGGCGTCGTTCTTGCCGTCTTCCTTGAGGATATTCTTGAGCAGTCCGACAGCGCGAGCATACTCCGAGCGGGCGACTGCCTCGGTAGCGTTCTGCAAGTCGTCGCTCATCCAGGCGGGGACCGCCGCTGCGGGAGCAGCGGGCCCCGCCGCACTTACCGGGGCCGCTACCGACGGCGGGGTGACGCGGCGGAGGAACTCCAGAAACGCCGGCGCCTCGAGGAAGCCGGCGTGCGCATTGAGAATCCGTCCCGACGGATCGGCTACAACGAAGGTCGGATAGCTCTGAATCTTCAGATGCGCGATCAGGTCGGGGTAGCGCGCCGCGTGGACCTTGAGGGGGATGAACCGGCCATTGACCAGGCGGACGACCTCGGGGTCGCGGAAGGTGGTGACGTCGAGCTTGTCGCACCAGAGACAGGCATCGGTGCCAAAATCGAGGACCAGCGGCAGGCCCTTGGCGCGGGCCTCCTGCAGGGCGCTGGCGTAGTCCTTGCGCCAGTCGATCTCGTCGGCCCGGCCCGGCAGGCCACAGGCCGCCAGCAGCAGCGCGGCCAGGAACGGAAGCAGTCGGCGGGTCGTCATGATCCGAATCCTCTGTGTGGGGGCGGTTTCCAACCGGCTCCACAGTCGGGTCAGGCGCGGGGGTGAGCTTTGTGATAGCTGTCGCGCAAGCGCTGGGTCGTCACATGGGTGTAGACCTGGGTGGTGGCAAGGTTGCGATGGCCCAGCAGTTCCTGCACGCTGCGGATGTCGGCGCCGGCGTCGAGGAGGTGAGTAGCGAAGCTGTGCCGTAGCGTGTGCGGGCTGGTGCGCGGGTCGAGGCCGGCCTGGGCGAGGTACTTCTCCAGCAACCGCCCCACGCTGCGGCTGGACAACCGCGTGCCGTTCTTGTTCAAGAACAGCGCGTCGCGGGCCCTCGGCCGCAGCAGCGCCTGACGGTGCGACAGCCAGGCACGCAGTGCCTCGACGGCCGGCGGGCCCAGCAGCGCCAGGCGCTCGCGCCGGCCCTTGCCGCGCACGGTGGCCAGCCCGTCGTCGAGGTCGACGTCGGCGAGGTCCAGCGCGGTCAACTCGCTGACGCGCAGTCCCGCCGAGTAGAGCGACTCGAGCAGGGCACGGTCGCGCAGCCCCAGCGGCGTGTCGGCCGGGGGGGTCTCCAACAGCCGCAGCAGGTCCTCGCGCGTCAGGAAATGCGGCAGTTTCTTGTCCTGGCGCGGGCCGCGCAGGCCCAGGGCCGGGTTACTCGTCAATACGCCCTGCCGGCACAGGAAGCGGCACCACGAGCGGACCGCCGCCACGCGCCGGGCGATGGTGCTCTTGGCGTAGCTTTGCTCATGCAGCCAACCCAGGTAGGCCCGCAGCAAACGAGTGGTCAGCCGGGCGGGGTCCGGCGCCGCGCCCGACAGCCGAGTGCGGAAGAACTCGATCGCCTGCGTCAGGTCCTCGCGGTACGACTTGACGGTGTTGGGCGAGGCGTTCTTCTCCAGGGCCAGGTGGCGGAGGAATTCAGCCAGCGCTTCGTCCACAATGTCCCTCTCGTCGTCATCCGTGAAAAAGCGTCAGATCCCCCGCTGCGGCGTCGGGCCGTCCCCGGCACGGGCCCGCTCCCAGGCCTTCTCGGTCAGCACGGCAGCGTCGAACCAGTTGAAGCTCAGGGAGGAGTCGGCCGCCTGCTCGCGAAACAATTCTAGCAGAGCGGGGCGACTGACGTCGTCGTAGACAAAGACATAGTGCTCCTGCCCCTTGATGAGGGCGAGGATGTTGAATTCCTGGCGCACTGCGTCTCCTCTCTTCCCAGTTGTCGGCAGGCTCTAACCAGAGTATCGGAAGGGAGGACGCTGGCGAAGCAGGCAAACCAGGAACGGATGGCATCGGCGGGCGACCCTCGCCGCACTCCTTGCGACGGTTTCTCCATCTTGCCCGGTCGCCAGACCTACTCGGGAAGGGGTTGTCCCCTGGTCTCCGGGACGAACCAGACCAGGACCATGCCGGCGAGGTAGACGAGGACGATGATGGAGCCGGTCCGGGCGTACTCGCCCTTCAGGTCAAGGCCGAAGTTCGTGACCAGCACGCCGATGGCCGCGAGGGAGCGCCCGAAGTTGTAGCAGAAGCCCTGCCCGCTGGCACGGACGCGAGTTGGGAACAATTCGGGGAGGTAGAGGGGTAGAAAACCGTAGAAGGCAGCGCTACACGCCCCCACCACGAAGACCACGGCCAGAAAAGGCGCGCCATACGTCCACGGCGTCAGGAACAAGATTTCACAGGCCACGAAGGACAGCAGGCACAGTCCGAAATAGCCCACCCGCCGCGGCAGCCGGTGGCCGAGCACCGCCGCCAGGATCGTCCCCAGGACGGCCCCGCACGCCGAGGTCATCAGCGCGTAGGACGGGGCGTGCGGCGTTGTGGTCATCTGGCCGACCCAGGGGGGGATCGTCAGGACCGCGCCCCAGGTGGCGAGCAGGGCAACCGCCCCCAGGCCGGCGCCGAGCAGCGAGCGGTGCCGCAGGCCGGGCCGGAAGATAGCGCCCAGGCCCGGCGACGGCGCCTTCGCCGCCGCCTGCTCCCATTTCTCCGACTCCGGCACAAACATCCGCAGGAGGAAGGTCAGCAGCGCGGGGAAGGCACAGACCACCAGGAGGATGCGCCAGAACTTGTCCGGCTTCAGCGCCAGACCCAGCAGAGAGGTGGCCAGGAAGCCGACGTTGGCCGCCGCCCCGATCAGCCCCGCGAGCACGGGCCGGGCGTGCGGCGACCACTTCTCCATCACCAGGGCGACCCCCAGCGACCACTCGCCGCCCATGCCCATCGCCGCCAGGAAGCGCAGCACGGCCAGGTGCCAGGGCGCCTGCGCGAAGCCGCAGACGCCTGTGAACAGGGCGTAGAAGAGAACGCTGAAGACCATCGCCCGCACGCGGCCGATGCGGTCGCCGAGCCAGCCGAACACCAACCCTCCCAGCGCCGCCCCAAGCAGAAACGACGCCGTCAGGACCGAATTCCAGATGCGCACCGGCTCATCATCGGACAGACCCAACAGGTCGATCAGCGCCGGTCGGGCGACCAGCGGGAAGACGCCCTGCTCGAAGCCGTCGAACGCCCAGCCCAGCAGCGCCGCCGCCAGCGCCAACCACTGACCGCGCGTCGCCCCGCTGTACCACCGCGGTTGCATGTCTCGCCCCCAACGGTCTCAGCGGAGCGGGGCGCGTGAGCCCCCTGATGACTTGCTCAGGGGGCTCACGCCCCCCGCTCGCCAACATCGAGACGCTCCCGGAAGTGGTATGGATACAGGCCCCGGACGTCGATTACGTTCGTCCGTTCACGCTTTCAGCAGGTGTTAGGATTGCCGGACAACGGTATGATGGACGTTGGCGGTTCGTGCTGCTCGCAGGATCTCGCACCGGAGATGGGACATGGTATTCCTCTCGCGCATCTACACGAAGTCCGGCGACCACGGCGAGACGGGGCTCGGCGACGGCACGCGCGTGCCGAAGGACCACCCGCGCGTGACCGCCTACGGCCGCGTCGACGAGTTGAATGCTGTCCTCGGCCTGGTGCTCGTCCACGACCTCGGCACCGAGGCCGACCTGCTCCGCAGCATCCAGAACAACCTCTTCGACGTCGGCGCCGACCTGTGCGTGCCGGAAGGGGATGGCGAGACGCCGGGCCAGCGGCTGCGTGTGACGGCGGAACAGGTGGCACGACTGGAGGTGGCCATCGACCGGCTCAATGCGAAGCTGGCGCCAATGACCAGCTTCGTGCTGCCGGGCGGGACGCCTGCCGCGGCCTGGTGTCACTTTGCCCGCACGGTTTGCCGGGCCGCCGAACGCGACGTCGTGACGCTCGCCGCGAAGGAGCACGTCAATCCGCAGGTGGTGATCTACCTGAACCGGCTCTCGGATCTCCTCTTCGTGCTGGCCTGCGTCTGCAACGACAACGGCCGCGGCGATGTGCTCTGGCAGCCAGGCAAGACACAGCAACCGTCCGCCTGACGCCGTGGGCTGCCCTGGAAGCAGCCAGCGAACGTGCTAAGATAACGGGGAAAGGGGGAAACCTCTATGCTTGAAATCATCCTCACGCAGGAGCAGGCAGCCATCGTTGCTTCTGCCTTGAAGCCGATCCACGTGCGCGATCCGAGCGGAAACCTTCTGGGCATCCTCGACCCGCCTTGGACAGAGGCAGACATTGAGGACGCGCTGCGCCGGCGCGCTTCCGACGAGCCTGGTTTCAGCTTTCAACAGGTGATGGAGCACCTGCGCTCCTTGGAGCGCCAATGACGCGCTACACTGTCAATTGGAAGCTGGGCGCTCAGAACCATCTGGCCCAGTTGTGGATCGAGGCCCCTGACCGTGATGTCGTGACGGCGGCGGCAAACCAGATCGACAATGAGCTTGCGGAAGATCCTGATACCAAAGGGAGGCCGCTCCGCGAAGGCTTACGGAGTCTTGACATCTCACCGCTGCGCGTCCTGTACGAGGTGAATGAGATGGACCGCATCGTCCACGTCTACAGTGTGCGGAGGATCGCCCCTCCCTCCCCACCTCAGCTCGGCAACGGCGAGCCGCCTCCAACGGGATAATACGGATGATTTATCTGGACAACGCCGCGACCAGTTTCCCCAAGCCGGAGTCCGTCTACCAGGCCCTCGACCGCTTCGCGCGGAGTGACCTTGCCAACCCCGGCCGCGCCGGGCACAAGATGGCCCTCGCCGCCGAGCGTGCCCTCGACGACTGCCGCCACCTGCTCAACCAGCTCTTCCACGGCAAGGAGCCGGAGCGATTCGTCTTCACGCTCAACTGCACCGATGCCCTGAACATGGCGTTCAAGGGCGTCTTGCGCGACGGCGATCACGTCATCACCAGTAACCTCGAGCACAACAGCGTCAGCCGCCCGCTGCGGGCGATGGAACTGGCTGGCCGCATCAGCCTGACGCGAATCCGGGCCGACGGCGGCGGGACTGTCTCGCCCGGCGACGTCCGCGCCGCCATCACGCCGAAGACGCGGCTGATCGCCCTGACCCACGCCAGCAACGTCCTCGGCACCGTCCAGCCGGTCGCGGAGGTCGGCCGCATTGCCCGCACCGCCGACCTGCTCTTCCTCGTCGACGCGGCCCAGACGGCGGGCGTCGTACCCCTCGACGTCCAGGAAGCAAACATCGACCTGCTGGCGTTCCCCGGGCACAAGTCGCTGCTGGGCCCGACCGGCACCGGCGCCCTCTACGTCGGCCCGCGCGCCCGGGTGGGCGCCTGGCGCGAAGGCGGCACCGGCGGTGACTCGTCCAGTGAGACGCAGCCGCGCGAGTTCCCCTACTTCCTCGAGGGTGGCACGCCGAACGTCCTCGGCGTGGCGGGGTTGTCCGCCGGTGTCCGCTTCGTCCAGGAACAGGGACTCGACAACATCCGCCGCCATGAAGTGGATCTTACCGAGCGACTTTGGCGGAAGCTGGAAGAACTGGACGGGTTCGAGGTGTTCGGGCATCGCGACCCGGCCCGTCGCGTCGGCACGCTGAGCTTCCGCAGCGAGGCGCTGCCCGCGGCCGAGATCGGCGGCATCCTCGACCAGGCCTTCGACGTCGCGGTCCGCCCCGGCCTGCACTGTGCCCCGTACATCCACCGTGCCCTCGGCACTTTTCCCGACGGGACCGTCCGCGTCAGCCCCGGCCCGTTCAGTACCGAGACCGACATCGATCACCTCGTCAACGCTCTGGCGGAGATTCTGAGCTGACCCCGTGGGGCAGGCTTCCAGCCTGCCGGGCAACGGCAGGCTGGAAGCCTGCCCCACGGGCCGTCAGTGCTGGAAGAGCCAGAAGAGGGTCAGGACCGTCAAGCCAAGCAGGATCAAGAAGAACAACGAGTAGGCGACGAGGAGCATCCATTCGCCGACGGCGCTGGGCGGGGCCGGCGTGTCCGCGAGGGCACGGCCGAGCTGTCCCTCGACCTCGCGGCGAAGCAGACTGTCGGCCGGGTCCCAGGTGAGCGTGACATGGCACATCGCCGGCGCGACGTCCACCGCCAGCGTGGTCGTCCGCTCGATGAGGTTGCCCGGCGGTGCGGCGGTCAGCGCCGGCGTTCCCTCTGGGCGGGCCGGCACCGGGGCGCCCGGCGCGGGGGCGGGAACAGCAGAAGCCTCGGGCTCGAAGGTCAGCACATTGCCGGTCTGAACGAAGGGGAGCTGCCAGCGTTCGAGGACCTGGCCGAGGACTGTCTCGACGACGGCCGGGTCGACGTTGTAGATCGCGGTCATCCGCCGTCGCCTCCACAGCAGGAACGCCGCCCCGCCGACGACAAGGACGAAGTAGAGCGCGAACAGGACGATGCGGACCGTGAGGAGGAGGTCGTCCTGGGTGATCCCCGGCTCGTCCTTGGCGAACAGCCAGAATCGGCGCCAGGTCTCGTTGAGACTGAGGCTGCTGAGCAGGGCCGGCCCGCCGAGCAGGAGGAAGCCGGAGGCGGCGAAGAGAAGGCCGGCAAAGTCCCACGGCCCCGACACCAGCACGGCGCGCGGCCGGCGGTTGATGTGGGCCAGGACAACGAGATAGACCGCAAGGGGAAGCAGGAAGGCAAGCAGGAGCAAGGATTTCTCCCTCGGCTGACAGGGCGGCCGGTTTCCAACCGGCGGGGGTGGATCGGCCGGGTGGGAACCGGCCGCCACGGTCCGAAAGCCGATTCCTGGAGGCTATTCTAGTGGCCGTGAGGGGCCGGGGTCAATTCGCCGCGGAGATGGCCGCGGCCAGGAGCCGTTCGGCTCGGCCATTGCAAAGGGCCCGCACAACCGCGATGATACCCTCTTGATGCTCCCGGAGCGAGGGAGGGAGGTCGCACAGGAAAGAGAGATGAAAGGGTTGCGAAAAAGCGGCAAGCGCCCAGCCCGAATGCAACAGCAGCCGGCGGCCCTTGCGCTCTCCCCGGCGAGTGCCCCCGGCGGGGTGGCTCGCCGTGTCCTGCTCGCTGGCCTGATCGTCGCACTGGCTGGGGGCGCGGGGGCGCTGGCGTTCCACCTGCTCTCGCCGAAGAACGAGGCACCGGGGCCGCCGAACAAGGAAGTGGTCCGCGATTGGCAGGTCGATCACCTCGTCACGACCGTCTCGCTGCCGACCGGCACCGCGTGGACGGACCTCGTGTCGACTGGGGCACGCCTCGCCAATCCAGAGCGGATGGTGTGGATTCCCGGCGGCACGTTCTTCATGGGCGAGAGCCACGAGAGGAGCTTCGGCGACGCTCGGCCGGTCCACGAGGTCGAACTGGACGGCTTCTGGATGGACGCGACGGAAGTGACAAACGCTCAGTTCGCTCGCTTCGTGACGGAAACCGGGTATGTGACCGTGGCCGAGCAACAACCGGACCCCCGGGACTTCCCGGACGTTTCGCGCGAGGAGCTGGTGCCCTTCTCGGCGAAGTTCGTGCCTCCCTCGCGGGAGACCCCGATCCGGACACTACGCGAGTGGTGGCAGCCGGTCCCCGGTGCCTGTTGGCATGCCCCGGAAGGGGCGGCCAGCAGCGTCAAAGGGCGGGAGAATCACCCGGTGGTGCATGTTTGCTGGGAGGACGCGGTGGCTTACGCGAAGTGGGCCGGCAAGCGCCTGCCGACTGAGGCGGAGTGGGAATACGCGGCGCGCGGCGGACTCGACCGCAAGCGCTACGTCTGGGGTGACGAGTTGAAGCCCGGCGGCAAGTGGCAGGCGAACATCTGGCAGGGCGACTTCCCCTATCAGGACACGAAGGAAGACGGCTTTCACGGCACTGCCCCGGTTGCCTCTTTCCCGCCCAATGGGTTCGGCCTCTATGACATGGCGGGCAATGTCTGGGAGTGGTGCGCCGACTGGTATCGGCCCGACTACTACGCGAACAGCCCGAAGAAGAATCCCCCAGGTCCCGCCAGTAGTTACGACGCGAGCGAAGTCGGGGTGAACCCCTACCTTCCCAAGCGCGTGCAGCGCGGCGGTTCGTTCCTGTGCAGCGACGTCTACTGCATCCGTTATTTGCCTGGCGGCCGCGGCAAGGGCGAAGTGAAAAGCAGCATGCCCCACGTCGGCTTTCGCTGCGTTGCCTCGAACAGCAGCCCGAAGCGCTAGCACCAAACGGTAGAGGGAGGCTTCACTGTAAACAATCGAACGCTGCGGTGTGTGCCATGCTTTCGCGGCCCACAGAGTCAACGTCTGGGCGAAACCAGCGCGGGCCGCGAAAGCATGCCACCCCCGTTGCGGGTCTTTCTTCACACCAAAGTCCTCAACTATCGTTTGGTGCTAGCGAGGGTTGGCATCAATCCTCGCTGGCGCGTCGGGCTAATGTTGAAAACCGCTTCTCCATCTGTGTGTATCTGTGTTCATCTGTGGCTAATCCTCTTCTCCGCTGCGCGCTCAGACGGTCCAGCACGGTCTGCGCGTGCCGGCCAGCTTCGAGGTGACCGAGGCCGCCGAGCCGCTCGAGGACATCCATTCCTTGATTGTCTTGTCCCGTTTGCGCGCCGTGCGCCTACAAAAAGTGACAGTCCAGGTTACACAGGCGCTCCTCGCCCTGGACACCAAGAAATATCGAAAGCGCAGAGATACCGAAGCGGTAGGCAGGCCGAGGCGGGGTCAGTCCACGAAGGAGAAGCAGGCGAACGGGACGTCTCGCGTGGCGGAGCCGTCCTCGAAGAAGAGGTCGGCGACCTCGGTGGGGCCGTCGTCGGATTCGACGACGTGCGGCTTGATCTGCACCCGCACGCGCGTGCCCTTGCGGATGGAAACCCGTTCGAGCGGGTGCTTGCGGGAGATTTCCAGGTCGACCGTCAGCGGTTCGGCGAACTCGATGGTGTGGTACATGGCTGGTCTCTCGCCGGCCTTCGGTCCGGCGGATCGTGGTGGAGAGTGAAGACTTTTGCTTATTTCTAATTATACCACACGCAAGTAGTGTGCCGAAAGTCCGGACTATTCCGGCGCAAGCCATCAGGGCGGAGAATGCCGGCCCGGCCTGCGCTGGGCCGAGAACCGACCGATCAACCGTAACATCAAGGGGCACTGAAACTTCGGTGCTGGAAACAGGAGGCGGAGCGGGGGACCGAACGGAAGGGAGGCGTGGGGAGGACGGCATCAGGAAACCGGGGCGGCAAGCAGGATTGCACAGCCGGCGTTTGTTCCCCGCCTGAAAGATAGGCAAAACGGCACAGGGGGAGGGGTCATTCCTGAACACGGCAGGGGCGTTCCGGTGCGTGGCGATCGTAGGAGAAATGGTCCCCGCGAGGAAAAGTTAGCCCAACGGGGAAGAGAAAGAAGAAAAGAGAGGATAAGGGAGCTTGACAGATGACGCGGAGACGGTAGAGTTGCTCCTCATCCCCTCTCGTAACACTTCCTCTCTTTCACCTCCCCCTTGCATGCCTCGCCCACACCTCGCGCAGAGACGAGCTGGCAGACGGGCGTTCAGTCCCGGACCAGTTCTTCCAAGGCCGCGGCGACGAGTTGGCCGACGTTCTCCGTCAGCGTGCGCAGACCCCGCAGTTCAGGTCGAGGAAGACCGGCTGCGGCGGGGCGAGGGCGGTCAGCGAGGCGCGGCTGCAATGCGGCCACAGCGAAATCGCCGTGGAGAAAAAGGAGGCTGCGTGGGCTTGCCCAGCCCAGGTCGAGGCTTCCTTCACTTCAATGTGGCCACAGCGAAATCGCCGTGAAGAGGAAGAACAGGCCGCAGCCCTGCCCCGGTGTTCGTTCTACGCACTGGGCGCGGAACGTCCAGGTCGGCGCCGGGCAGAGAGAGTCGCGCGTCGGGCTGGTTGGAGGATTTCGGGAAAAAAGTTCCGCTGCCCCTTGAAGCCGCGACAGGACCCACTAGAAATAAGGATGGAGTGAGGAATCACTCCATCCAATGATGGGACCGCGAGTAAACTGAGTCTCAAAGCTGATTGGGCGACGGCTTCGAGATTCGCAACTCGGGGTCCCACTTTTTTGCGCTCCTCTCTTCTTTTTTCCACTTTTTTCCTTTTTCCTCTTGCGTCTCTCTCCTGGGTTGCTATGAATAGAGGGGAAGGGAGCGATACGCTTCCTTCGCGACTGACGGGGTCGAGAGCTAGCTGAGATCCAGAGCTGATTGGGCGACGGTTTTGGATTTCACCCCTCTCGACCCCGCTTTTTTTGCGCGCCTCTCCTGCTTCCCTCCTCGCTTACCGATGAAACTGAAACAGGAGCCTGAAGATTTTCAGGTCGAAGAACGGACGGACGTGGTCCCATCTGGGGAAGGAGATTACGCCTTCTATCGGCTGGAGAAACGCGGCTGGACGACGCCCGACGCCCTCGGGGTGCTGCGGCGACGCTGGCAGATCGATCATCGTCGCCTGTCCTACGGCGGACTCAAGGACCGTCACGCCCACACCGTCCAGTATCTGACCGTCCTGCGCGGCCCTCGGCGCAACCTCGACCAGCAGCGCATCGTGGTGACCTACCTCGGTCAGGTGCCGCTGCCCTACTCGTCGCAGGACATCCGGGCCAACCATTTCCGCATCACCCTGCGCGACCTGAACGAGACGAAGTTGCACCGCGCGGAAGCGGCGCTGGCCGAGGTGCGCGAGCAGGGCGTTCCCAATTACTTCGACGACCAGCGTTTCGGCTCAGTGGCCGGCGGCAGCGAGTTCGTCGCCCGGCTGATGGTGCTGGGCCGTTACGAGGAAGCACTGCGCCAGGCCCTGACCGCTCCCTACGAATTCGACCGTGCTGCCCAGAGGCAGGAGAAGACGATCCTGCTCGCTCACTGGGGGAACTGGGCCGTGTGCAAGGAGCAGCTGCCGCGCGGTCACGCTCGCAGCCTGGTCGATTACTTGTGTGTCCATCCCGGCGACTTCCGCGGGGCCCTTGAACGACTGCGGCCGGAACTGCGCGGCCTCTACCTGTCGGCGTACCAGAGCCATCTGTGGAACCGCACCCTCGCCCTCTTTCTCCGGCAACTTGCCCGGCCCGAGCAGCTGCTGCCGGTCCGGCTGCGGCTGGGCGAGGTCCCCTTCCACCGGCACCTCGACGCCGAGCAGTTCCATCACCTGGCTGCCGCGACGTTGCCGCTCGCCTCGGCGCGGCTGAAGCTGGCGCCAGACGACCCGCGCGGCGAACTCGTGCGGGCGGTCTTGAAGGAGGAAGGGCTGGAACTGGAGCAGATGAAGCTGAAGGGCTTTCGCGAGATGTTCTTCTCCAGGGGCGAGCGGTCGGCCCTGTGCCTGCCGGGCAAATTATTGGCCTTCGCGGAAGCAGATGATCTCCATCGAGGAAAGATGAAATGGCAGCTCGCGTTTGAGCTGCCGCGCGGCTGCTACGCAACGCTCGTGGTGAAACGGGTTACAGGCTGAGCCGCTCGAAACAAGAAGAGGACGCCCCGAAGGGCGTCCTCGGTTGGAAGCGTCGTCTACTTCGTGACCTGGGAGGGGGAGGGCTCTCGGGCGAGCCGCGAGGCCTCGCCGCAATTGTGCGGCGGGACCACGGCTCGCGGGGTCGATCCAGACCGCCGCACCCTCGTTAACGGCGATCAGCGAGCCTGAAACAGCACTCCCCCTGACCAACGATGAGCAAAACGCCGGGGCGGCGCTACGCCGCCCGGGATGCAGAGCATCCAGCTAGACCTGGGCTTCCAACTCCCGACAGAATAGTCGCTCGGGAAGGTCCTCGCAAGGGGCGGAACGGAATCGGTCTTCACGCCCGCGCGTCCACGGAGACGAACTGCCTGTCTTCGTCCATGACGATCGGCGTATCGGGCGCGTCCTTGAATGATTGCCAACGTCCGTTGGCGACGCGCGCCAGGTAGTGGGTCGCCGGGTCGAGCCCGGCATCCTCGAGGATCTCGCGAGGGGTCAGCGTTTCGTCGGTCGTCGACTGGATCTCGCCATCGACCGTGTAGTGGATGAGCAGCCCCGGCTTTTCCCCGGGCACCTTCGCACTCATGGCCTCTCCTTTCCAGAAAAAAGATCAGTGCGGGTGTCGATGCGGGCCGATCGACGCACTCCCGGAATATGCTGAGAGGACGGGAAGCAACTGTTGTGCCGGCCCTGAGCCGGTGGGAGGAGAAGATGGCGGGCCGGTGGGACGCGGGACTGTACGACGACAAGCACGCCTTCGTCTGGGAGCACGGGGCGGCACTGCTCGACTTGCTCGCGGCGCAGCCGGGCGAGCGCGTCCTCGATCTCGGCTGCGGGACGGGCCATCTGACGGCCCGGATCGCCGCCGCGGGCGCCGAGGTCGTCGGCATCGACAGCTCCGCCGCGATGGTCGAGCAGGCCCGCCAGAGCTACCCCAACCTCCGCTTCGAGGTCGCCGATGCCCGCGATTGCTCCTTCGCGGAACCGTTCGACGCCGTCTTCTCCAACGCAGTCCTGCACTGGATCACCGAACCGGAACGAGTCGTCGACTGCGTGCGGCGGGCCCTGCGGCCGAGCGGTCGATTCGTGGCGGAGTTCGGGGGACGCGGCAACGTGAAGACGATCGTCGCCGCTCTCGATGCGGTGGCCCGTCGGCTTGGCGTTGGCTCGTTCCCCTGTCCGTGGTACTACCCGAGTCTCGGCGAATATGCGGCACTACTGGAGCGAAACGGGTTCGAGGTGACCTTCGCCGTGTTGTTCGACCGGCTGACGCCACTGGAGGGCGAACAGGGACTGCGCGACTGGGTAAAGATGTTCGCCGCCGACTTCGTGGCGGGCCTGGCCCCGGAGCAACGCGAGGACGTCTTGCGGCTCGTCGAAGAGGAGGCGCGTCCCGCGCTGTATCGGGACGGGAAGTGGGTCGCCGACTACCGCCGGCTGTGCATCGTCGCGTGGCGGCGGGACGGCGTGTCCTGACGATTGGCAGGCCTCTCGCGCTGGACCGCACGGCGCGGGCGCTGAGCTTCTCAAGCCCTGGCGCCCCTTGTCGATCCGCTCCCCGTGGCGTTAACTGACTCGACGAGAATGGTCGAACCACTGATCCCAACCGTGGGAGAACCGCAAATGAAACGTGCCTTGTGGGTGGTGTGCGTGGGTGTCCTGGCGTGCCTCGGCGCCGCCGGGTCGCGGGCAGAAGACAAGGACTCCAAGGAAGTCGTCGAACTGGATGGACTCAAGGCGACCGTGCCGGCCGACTGGAAGAAGGAGCAGCCCAAGAGCAATCTCCGCTATGCCCAGTTCCGGGTCCCACGCGCCGAGGGCGACGATGCCGATGCCGAACTGGTCATCTTCAAGGGACTTGGCGGGACGGTCAAGCAGAACGTCGACCGCTGGAAGGCGTCGTTCATCCCGCCGGAGGGCAAGACCATTGACGATGTGTCCACCCTCCAGAAGAGGAAGGTCGCTGGGTTCCCGGCCACCTACCTCGACGTCCGCGGCACCTACCGTGACGGCGTGCCGGGTTCGACAAAGGTGACGAAGCGGCCCGGCTACCGCATGCTCGCCGTCCAGGTCGACGGCGACAAGAATCCGTATCACTTCAAGCTGACCGGCCCTGCCAAGACCATCGAGAAGCACAAGAAAGAGTTCGATAAGTGGCTCGAGTCGTTCAAATGAGCGGGACGAATCCAGTGGCGCCCGGGAAAGGAGAAATACCGATGCGAAGGAGCTTCTGCCTCGGCATCTTCGCCGTCGCGGTCCTGGGGTGCAGTTCATCGGAGGGAGACCGATCCTCCGGCAAGAAATCCGACCGCGGCAAGGACGAGCCGACGGAGGTGCGCCTCGACGATCTCCGCTCGACCATCCCGGCAAGCTGGCAAAAGGAGACTGCGGCCCCTCCGTTTCGGGCGTACCAGTTCCGCCTGCCCCGTGCGGAGGGCGACGAGGCGGACGCGCTGCTCGTGGTCTACCACGGGATCGGGGGCACCGCGAAGGCGAACATTGAGCGCTGGAAAACGCAGTTCAAACCTCCAGACGGCAAAACGACTGAGGAAGTGGCCAAGATCAAGGAACTCAAGTTAGTAGACCGGCCGGCCTCTTACCTGGACATCGAAGGGACCTTCCTGGATAGCAAGCCGGGCTCGCAGGATGTGACGCCTCGGCCGGGCTACCGCATGCTGGCGGTCCACATTGAGGGCAGGGACACTCCCTACCACATCAAGCTGACCGGGCCGGCGAAGACGGTCGAGGAGCACAAGAAGGAGTTCGATGACTGGCTCGCGGGCTTCCACGTCCAGCTCTACTGAGTCGTCCGCTGTCGGTGCGACCCACCAACCACTCGGAGACATACCATGACGACTGCAACCCTGCCCGAGTTGATCTCGAATGCCCAGACGACGGAGGAGTCGTTTTTGCGGCACATTTTCGTCCGGGACCAGATGGCCGAATGGTCGAAGACGCCGCTGGTCATGGCGAAGGCCGACGGCGTCCACTACTGGGACGTCCACGGCAAGCGCTACCTCGACGCCCTGTCGGGCATCTACGTCGTTTCGGTCGGGCACAACAACCGCCGTGTCATCGAGGCGATCCGCCGACAGCTTGATGTCCTGCACTTCTCGCCGGTGATGCATGGCACCAACGCCCCGGCGGTGCAACTGGCCAACCTGCTCGGCGACATCGCGCCCGGCGACCTGTCGTGCGTCAAGTTCCAGTGCGGCGGCAGCGAGGTGACCGAGGCGGCGATCAAACTTGCCCGCCAGTACCACAAGCTGACCGGCTCGCCCGGCAAGTACAAGGTCATCAGCCGCTACCTGTCGTGGCACGGCTCGACGATGGGTTCGCTGTCGGCATCGGGCCTCAAAAGTCGCAAGACGGTCAACGAGCCACTCGCCCCCGGCTTCATCCACGTCTTTCCGCCGACCTGCTACCGCTGCCCGTTCGGCAAGAGCTATTCGGAATGTGGCATCACCTGCGCCACCCTCGTCGGCGACGTCATCGACATGGAGGACCCGGCAACGGTCGCGGCGGTCATGGTCGAACCGATCGGCCACACCGGCGGCATCATCGACCCGCCGCCGGAGTACCTGCCGATCCTGCGCGAGGTCTGCGACCGCTACAACGTCCTCCTGATCTTCGACGAGATCATTACGGGCGTCGGCCGCACGGGACATCTGTTCGCCGCGCAGACGTTTGGTGTCATCCCGGATGTGCTGTGTACGGCGAAGGGACTGTCGGGCGGCTACGCGCCGCTGTCGGCAATGATATGCCGCGCGTCGATTGGCGAAGCGTTCTGGGGACCGATCAGCGAGAACCCCGGTTTCGTCGAGGGGCACACCTTCGAGGGCAACCCGATCTCGTGCGCCGCCGGGCTGGCCGTGCTGCGGGAGATCCTCGAGCGCGACCTGTGTGCGAACGCCCGCGCCCGCGGGGAGCAGTTACGGGGCGGGTTCCAGAAACTGGCGAAGAAGTATGGCGTGATCGGAGACATCCGCGGCAAGGGCCTACTGCAAGGGATCGAATTTGTGCGCAACACGGCGACGAAGGAACGCTTCGCACCGGGACAGGAGATCGGCGTGCGGATCGGCAGGCGGGCGCTGGAGAACGGGCTCTTGAGTCGCTTCGATCCGCACTGGCTCGCCTTCGGGCCGGCGCTGGTCGCGACGGCAGAGCAGATCGACGAAATGGTGGCGATTCTGGACAAGAGCATGGGCGAAGTCCTCGCGGCATGAGCAGCACCGCGCTTCCGCTGGTCGACCGTGCCCCCTTCTGGTCGGTCCTGAAGCAGGCCGTCCGGGGGGAGGTGCGCTTCGACCGCCTCAGCCGTGCGCTTTACTCTACCGATGCCAGCGTCTACCAGATCGTCCCGCTCGGCGTGGTGCTGCCGCGGACAGAAGCCGACATCCTCGCCACGCTGCGGACCTGTGCTCGCTTCGGGGTGCCGCTGACTGCCCGCGGCGGCGGCACGTCGCAGGCGGGCCAGTGCATCGGCCCCGGCGTCGTCCTCGACTGCTCGAAGCACTTCAACGACATCCTGGAGATCAACGCCGCCGAGCGTTGGGTACGCGTGCGTCCGGGCTGCGTCCTCGATGACCTCAACCAGGCGGTGCGGCCGCACGGCCTCCATTTCGCCCCCGACATCTCCACTGCCAACCGCGCCACCATCGGCGGCATGATCGCCAACAACTCCTCCGGCACCCATTCGGTCGTCCACGGCAAGACGATCGATCACGTCCTGGAGCTGAAGGTCGCCCTGGCCGACGGCAACGTGATCCACGCCCGCCCACTGGCCGACGCTGAATTGAAAGAAAAATGCTCACGGCAAGACCTCGAAGGGGAATGCTATCGTACTGTCCGCCGCCTGGCCGTCGACCACGCTGACGAGATCGAGCGTCGCTTCCCGAAGATCCTGCGTCGGGTCGGCGGCTACAACCTCGACCATTTCACCGTGTGGCGAGCGGGGGGTGTGAACCCCCTGATTGCGTCAACGGATCAGGGGGCTCACGCCCCCCGCTCGCCGGGTTCGTTCAACCTCGCACACCTGTTCGTCGGCTCGGAGGGGACACTCGGCGTGGTGCTGGAGGCGAAACTGCGGCTGATCGAGCTGCCGCGCGCCCGGGCGCTGCTCGTCGTGCAGTTCGATGGCTTGCTCGATGCCCTTGCCGCAGCGCCGCTCATCCTGACCCACCACCCCTCCGCCGTGGAGGTGATGGATCGCTACATCCTCGATGCCACGAAGCTCAACGCCGAGGCGTCGCGGCTGCGCGACTTCCTGAGCGGCGATCCGGCGGCGGTCCTCCTCATCGAGTTCTACTGCGACCACCCCGAAGACGCGATCCCGCGACTCGAGGCGCTGGAGGCCGATCTGCGCGCCCGCGAACACGGCACCCACTACCTCCGCGCGACCGACGAGGCCACCCAGCAGCGTGCCTGGAAACTGCGCACGCTCGTCCTGGGACTCTCGATGGCCGAGAAGGGAGATGCCAAGGCGCTCTCTTTTGTCGAGGATACGGCGGTCGCTCCCGAACACCTGCGCGACTACATCGAAGAGTTCCTTGGCGTCGTCGCCCGCCACGGCACGAAGGCGGGCGTCTACGCTCATGCTTCGGTCGGCTGCCTGCACGTGCGGCCGGTGGTCGACCTGAAGACGCAGGAAGGCGTGCATCGCTTCGAGGCGATCGCCGCCGACGTGGCCGACCTGGTGCTGAAGTACGGCGGCGCCCTGTCCGGCGAGCACGGCGACGGCCTGGTGCGAAGTCCGTTTCAGGAGAAGATGTTCGGTCCGGTGCTGTACCAGGCCTTCCGTGAATTGAAGCGAACATTCGACCCGCTCGGTCTGCTCAACCCCGGCAAGATCGTCGATGCTCCGCCACTGGCGTCGAACCTTCGCTACGGCCCGGCCTACGTCACGCCGGAGGTGCCGACGACGTTCGACTTCTCCGCCGACGGCGGGATGACGCGGGCGGCCGAACTGTGTGCCGGCGTGGGCGAGTGCCGCAAGCGACGCGGCGGCAGCATGTGTCCCTCCTACCGAGCGACGCGCGAGGAGCAGCACGTCACACGCGGCCGGGCCAACGCCCTCCGGCTGGCGCTGACAGGACAGTGTGGGCTCTCCGGGTTGAGCGACCCGGCGTTGCGGGAAGTGCTCGACCTCTGCCTGGAGTGCAAGGCGTGCAAGAGCGAGTGCCCGACCAACGTCGACATGGCGCGACTCAAGGCCGAGGTCCTGCACCAGTCCTTCCGCGTGTACGGCGCGCCCTGGCGGAATCGACTGTTCGGCCATGTTGCCCGGCTGAGTCGCTGGGGTAGCCGACTTGCCCCGCTCTCGAACTGGATCGTGGGCAGCCGCCTGGTCCGCTGGCTCAACGAGACGCTGTTCGGCATCGACCGCCGCCGCATCCCGCCGGCGTTCACTCGCCGGTCGTTCACCCGCCTGATCCCATCCCTTCTGTCTGGCGCGGCCGGCGAGATGACGGGGCCGCGGGTGTTGCTGTTCCCCGACACGTTTACGAACTTCCACGAGCCCGACATCGGACTGGCCGCGGCCGAACTGCTGCTGCGGGCAGGCTGCTCGGTTTCGCTGGGTCCGCCGGACCTCCTCTGCTGCGGCCGGCCGCTGATCTCCAACGGACTGCTCGACGAGGCAGTCCGCCACGCACAACACAACGTCGCACGCCTGTCGACCTGGGCCACGGAGGGCAACCCGATCACGGCCTGCGAACCCAGCTGCATCCTGACGATCAAGGACGATTATCCGGCCCTGCTGCGCGGACAGGAGCGGCGCCAGGCCGAGAAGATCGCTGCGGCATGCCGAACGTTCGAGGAGTTGCTGGAGGGTTTTCCATCAAAAGCGATCTCTTTCAGAAATGGTCCGCGTCGCATCCTCGTGCAAGGCCACTGTCATCAGCGGTCACTGGTCGGGATGGGCCCTCTGTTGGGTGTACTGCGTCGCATCCCCGACGCGGAGGTGATCGACCTCGACGCGGGCTGCTGTGGGATGGCCGGGTCGTTCGGCTACGAGAAGGAGCATTACGAGGTGTCGCGGCTGGTGGGCGAGCAGCAGTTGTTCCCGACCCTGCGCCAGGCGCCCTTGGACAATATGATCGTCGCGCCGGGGTTCTCGTGCCGATTGCAGATCGCTCACTTCACCGGGCGCGCTGCCGTCCATCCGGCCGTGCTCCTCCGTGGACTTCTCGGTGAGTGAGCGCCACTCGTCGCCGACCCCCGGCCGCCGGTTGCGCGCCTTTTCTCTGGAAATATGATTGCATGTACACTACAATAGAGGAGTAGGTAAAATGCGTTTCATTGCATTCGCCTCACACCCTGGTTCTCATGATTGGGCGTTCGAGGTGCGCGCCGGCCCAGCATCCGCTCCGGATCACGTCCCGAGCACCTGCCGGTAAGCTTCCTCGTTGAAGCCGACCAAGAGTGCGTTGCCGATGCGCAGGGTCGGCGCTTTCAAGTTGCCGGTCGGTCCGAGTAGCTGCGCCGCCAGCGTGTCGTCGTCGGGCGGAGCGTTCTTCATGTCAAAGGTCGTGACCTTTTTGCCCTTGCCGACCACGACCTTGTCGACGGAGCGCGCCAGGGCCAGCGCCTCGTCGCGGCCTCGCTTTTCCTTCTTGGCGTCGGTCGTCTCGCCCACATCCACGCCGCCGGACTCAAGGAACCCCTGAGCTTTCTGGCAGCAACTAGACGCCATGAAACCCTGCATATCGCAGGGTTTTCGCATTTCTGCCTACACCTGCTGCCACTCTCTGCGCCTCACAGCGGGTGTAGTCGGGTGTAGGGACT
>JACOUH010000326.1 GCA_016177925.1 Planctomycetota bacterium
ACCCGGCGCACCCGCCGTCATAACGAGACAGCATCATGAGCTTGCCGAATTCCGACTTCGCCCTCACGCGCCGCGCTTTCCTCGGCCGCTCCGCCGCCGGCCTCGGCGGCCTGGCCCTCGCGCACCTGCTGAGCGAGCAGGCGAAAGCTGGTTCACCCCTGGCAGCGCGCCAGCCGCATTATCGCCCACGCGCCAAGGCCGTCATCTGCCTGTTCCAGCATGGCGGGCCGAGTCAGATGGACCTCTTCGACCCCAAGCCGGAACTGACCAAGCGCCACGGTCAGGCGTACCCCGGCTCGGTCGAGGCCCACTTCCACACGCAAACGGGCAAGCTGCTCGGCTCGCCGTTCTCGTTCCGTCCCTGCGGCCGATGCGGCATGGAACTGTCCCAGGTACTGCCGCACACCGGCCGGATCGCCGACGACATTACGCTGGTCCGTTCGATGCTCACCGAGTCCGTCGATCATGAGGCGGCCCTGCGCATGATCCACGCCGGCAAGGTCTTTCCCGGCCGGCCGGTCTGGGGCTCGTGGGTGCTGTACGGCCTCGGCAGCGAGCGCCAGGACCTGCCGGCCTACGTCGTCCTCGGCGACCCCGGCGGTCTGCCCGTCGATGGCCCGCACAACTGGTCGTCCGGCTTCTTACCCGCTGTTTACCAGGGGACACCGCTGCGCGCGACCGGCGCCCCGGTCGCCAACCTGCACCCCCCCGGCGGCGTCTCGGCGCAGGCGCGCCGCAATCAGCTGCGTTTCCTGGACGAGCTGAACGCGGACCACCTGCAGCGGAACGCGCCGAACTCCGAGCTGGAGGCGCGCATCAGCAACTTCGAGCTGGCCGCTCGCATGCAGACGTCCGTGCCGTCGGCCCTCGACCTGTCCCGCGAGACCCAGGAGACGCGCCGCTTGTACGGCCTCGACGACCCGGTCACCGCCGAGTACGGCCGCCGCTGCCTGCTGGCCTGCCGGCTCGTCGAGCAGGGCGTCCGCTTTGTGCAGCTCTTCCTGAATGGGCAACCGTGGGACACGCACGACAAGAACGCCGAGCGGCTCCGTGGCCTGTGCGCCCGCACCGACCGGCCCAGCGCGGCGCTGGTGACCGACCTGAAGCGGCGCGGCCTGCTCGACTCGACGATCGTGCTGTGGACGGGGGAGTTTGGCCGCTTGTCGATCTCGCAAGGGCCGGATGGCCGCGATCACAATCGCCACGGTTTCTCGCTGTGGCTTGCCGGTGGCGGCTTCAAAAAGGGCTACGTCCACGGCGCGACGGACGAGTTCGGCTACCGCTCGGTCAAGGACGTTGTCCGGGTCTGCGACCTGCACGCGACCCTGCTTGACGCCCTGGGCCTTGACCATCAGCGCCTCAGCCATCCGCACGAGGGTCGCAATGACAGCCTCACCGACGTCGACGTGACGAAAGCGCGCGTCGTTCCCGCGCTCCTGGCGTGAGGAGAGTAGCCCGACGCGGCAGCGAGGGACACAGCGAACCTCGCTGGCGCGTCGGGCTAAGAGCGCGTCCCATCCAAGGAGGATTCCCATGTACGCGGCACGCTGGACGACCCTTTTGGCCTGTCTACTTTCCTTTTCATCGGTTGCGAGCGCCCAGCAGGCCAAGCCGCCGGAGCGCTACGAGGTCCGTCGGGAGCACGACCCCAACGGCATCGGCAAGTTCTACATGGGCCGCGAGATCGCCCAGGTGATGGGGCACCAGGGGGCCGGCTGGCTGGAACGCCCCGAGCGCGACCGGGAAGAGCAGCCGGCGAAGCTGATGAAGGCACTCAAGCTCCGTCCGGGAGACGTCGTCGCCGACATCGGCGCCGGCAGCGGCTACTTCACGTTCCGCATCACCGGCGCGGTCGGCCCCAAGGGCAAGGTCTACGCCGTCGAGATCCAGAAGGAGATGCTCGACCTGATCCGCCAACGCATGCGCGCCAACCGCGTGACCAACGTCGAGCCGGTCCTCGGCACCATCACCGATCCGAAATTGCCCGCGGCCTCGGTCGACCTGATCCTGATGGTCGACGTCTATCACGAGTTCTCGCATCCCTACGAGATGACCGAGGCAATGGTCAAGGCGCTGAAGCCGGGCGGCCGCCTCGTCTTCGTCGAATACCGGCTCGAAGACCCCAAGGTGCCGATCCTCCTCGTCCACAAGATGAGTCAGCGGCAGGTGCTCAAGGAGATGGCGGCGCATCCGCTGCGACACGTCGAGACCAGCGACATCCTGCCACGGCAGCACATCATCGTCTTCGAGAAGAAGACTCAGAAGAAGGCCAAGCCTTGAACGGGGAGAAGCAGCCGTGAAGCGCGAACCGTCGGAAACGTCCCTTGCCCGCATCCGGGCCTACGTGGCGAAGTACCGCGCCAAAACGGGCACCGCAGCCCACCCCGAAACCGATGTCGGCGAGTCCGTCATCAAGGGCCTCGCTCTGCACCTCGATGTCCTGGGCAAGCCACTGTGCCCGTGCAACTTCTATCCTGACAAACAGGAGGAGTTGGACGAGAACGGCCGGCGCTGGGTCTGTGCCTGCGACGAGATGAAGCGATACAAATACTGTCATTGTCTGCTTTTCGTCACGCCGGAGGGGCTGCCGATCACGGAGTATCTGCCGGAGGACCACGACGGGCGTCAGGCCTATGGCGTTGTCGCCGACCCGACCCCCGACGAGGGCCGCGAATCTCGCCACCACGCCTGAGCAGCCGAGAGAAACAATGGGACGCGGAGGAACACGGATGCGGCGGATTGGCGCGGATCAAGACAAGAGAAAACGGGTGAGGAAGGCAAACGACGAGGCCAAGGGGCGTACCTTCTCTCTTTTGTTTTCTGATCCGCGAGAATCCGCCGCATCCGCGTTCCTCCGCGTCCCCTTCCTAACTACCTGCGGTCAGCGGGTCAGGAAGAGCAGCAAGTTCAGCGCCAGGCTCAGGGCCAGTGCCCCGACCAGGACGTACACAATCGGCCAGCTCGGCGCGTCGTCGGCGGGCGGCTCCTCGCTCTCCTCTTCTTCTTCTCCCTCCCCGAGGCTCGCCAGGGTCGACGCCTCGATGCGCTGCCGGGCCAACCGCGGCGGCTCGTCATTCAGCAGACATTCCAGGTCGATGATGAGGTCTTCGGCCTTCTGGTAGCGCTGGCGGCGGTCCTTGGCCATGAGCAACTCGACGACCTCGGCGAGACCGTTCGACAGCTCGGGCCGGATGTGGTCGGGGGGCGTCAGTTCCTCGGAGCGGTGGGCGGTGAAGACGGCATCGACATCCTTGTAGGGGAAAGGCGGCTGGCCGGTGACCATGTGATAGAGGGTCGCACCCAGGGCGTACAGGTCGGCGCGGCCGTCGATATCCATGACGCCACGGACGGAGGTCCAAACCTGCTCCGGGGCAATGTAGAAAGGTGTGCCGATGGTCAGGCCCCGCTCCTTGCGGGCGACGGCGTCGTCGGCCGTGTTGCGGGCCATGCCGAGGTCGGCGAGCTTGACGACGCCGTCGGGCGTCAGGATGACGTTGGCCGGCTTGATGTCGCGGTGGATCAGACCGCGACGGTGGGCATGCTCCAGGGCCTGGGCCAGTTGCAGCACGATCTCGACGGCCTCGCGCTCGCCGAAAACCTTGCCGGAGTCGAGCAGCTGGCGGATGGTCGTCCCCTCGACGTACTCCATAACGAAGTAATGCAGAGGACCAGCCGAGCCGACGTCGACGGCCTGGACGATGTTGTTGTGGCTGAGCCGGGCGGCGAGGTGCGCCTCACGGCGAAGGCCCTCGAGGAACTCGGGCTTGGCCGCCCAGCGCGGTTGGACGACCTTGACGGCGACGATGCGATTGAGGCTGAGTTGCCGCGCCTTGAAGACTTCGCCCATCGACCCCTGGCCGAGCTTCTCAAGCAGTTGATAGCCGGGGATCTGCTGGCCCAGGAGCATCGACAGCTCCTGTTCGGCGCGGGCGGCCTGGTTGGCGGTAAGGGAGCCGCACTCGACGAGGCGCGCCAGCAGCTTGCGGGCGCCGATCGTCTGACCGGCACGGCACTCCTGCGCTTCCTCGCGAGTGATCAGGCCGCGACTGACCAGCGCGTGGACGAGGCGTTCGTCTTCGGTGCGGGCGGGGCCGCTGTCCGGTCGCGGGGGGTCTGACATGGGGCAACCTCTGGAAGCGACGCAGCGCGAGCCGGGCGAGCGGGGGGTGTAACCCCCCCGGTCTTGGACCGGGGGGTTTACACCCCCCGCTCGCCTCTAACTTGTCAGTTCTTGGCGGCCTGTCGGAACAAGACGAGATCGTGCCGCTTGATGAGGACGCCGCCTTGTCCATCACCGCGCGGCGCCATCGTATAGACGCCGAACTTTCCCGACGTCGTCTCGGCGACGTACAGCGCCGACTGGATGCCGGAGATCTTGCCGGTTGTCATCAGGAAATGGACGTTGGCACGCGGCGGCAGGCCGAACTCGGTGACGAGATCGACCTCGGCCCAGCCGGTGATCTTGCCCTGGCCCTTGTCGAGGATGGTGCCGAGCAGCTTGCCGGCACGGTAGTCGAGCAGCCAGACGCCATCCAGCGTGGTGCCGCGCGGCCCGCCGGCGACGGGGCCGGTGCAGAGGACATAGTCCTCGAAACGGTCGCTGGACTCGGCGCGAGCGGCCTGCGGTCGCGACACCCAGGCGCTGACCGCCGCCCCGCCAAGGACGATGCCGACGATCAGCCAGAACAGACGGCCGGTGTCTTTCACGACTCTTCCCCTCCTGCCCGAAGCGCCAGAATGGACGTCTCCGCTCGTGGCGGCCTTACCTGATGACCCGACGCGCACTATAGCATCCCGGCGAGCCCTGACAACCACAGTTCCCTCCGGATTTCTGCGAAGCGGGAGGATGCTTTCCCCGGCCGGGCGAGGTACAATAAGCTTCTGCCCGACGACCCCCCGAACGAGACCTGCCATGACTGCGAACGCTCTGCTGCTCTCGACCCGTCGTCACTTCTTCGGCCAGTGTGCGCTGGGAGTCGGCTCGATGGCCCTGGCGTCGCTGCTGCACGAGGACGCACTCCGCGGTTCGCCGGCCGCCGTGCCGGGGACGGTGAAGGAACCGCACGTCACCCCGCGGGCCAAGGCGGTCATCTACCTGTTCATGGCCGGCGGGCCCAGTCAGCTCGAGCTGTTCGACCACAAGCCGAAGCTGCAGGCGCTGCACAACAAGCCGATCCCCGACGAGTTCATCAAGGGTAAGCGTTTCGCCTTCATGGACAGCTTCACCAAGGAGAAGCCGAAGCTGCTGGCGACCGTGCGCAAGTTCGCCCGCCACGGCAAGCACGGCACCTGGGTGTCGGAGTGTCTGCCGCACACCGCCGGGGTCGTCGACGAGCTGTCCATCGTGCGCTCGATGGCGACGAATGTGTTCAATCACGGACCGGCGAAGGTGTTCATCAACACCGGCTCGCCGCAGTTCGGCCGGCCGAGCATGGGCTCGTGGGTGACGTACGGTATCGGCAGCGCGTCGAAGGACCTGCCCGGTTTCGTCGTATTGCAGTCGGGCCCGCGCGGGCCGCGCGGCGGCGCCGCCAACTGGGCCTCCGGTTTCCTGCCGACCGCCTACCAGGGCGTCCCCTTCCGCAGCGGCGGCGACCCCGTCCTCAACCTGTCGACGCCGAAGGGCATCTCGCGCGACGGCCAGCGCGACACGCTCGACCTCATCAAGGACCTCAACGCCGCGCGGCTGGAAGCGGTCGGTGATCCGGAGATCGCCACGCGCATCGCCTCCTACGAGATGGCCTATCGCATGCAGTCGTCCGCACCGGAGTTGATCGACATCGCCAGGGAGAGCAAAAAGACGCTCGAGATGTACGGGGCCGTCCCGGGCAAGGCATCCTTTGCCAACAACTGTTTGCTGGCCCGCCGGCTCGTCGAGCGTAGCACTCGCTTCGTGCAGCTGTATCACGCCGACTGGGACCACCACGGCAGCGCGGGCGCCGACCTTGGCAAGACGCTCGACCAGGTGACGAAGGAAATCGACCAGCCCTGCGCGGCGCTGATTCGCGATCTGAAGGCACGCGGCCTGCTCGACTCGACGCTAG
>JACOUH010000327.1 GCA_016177925.1 Planctomycetota bacterium
CAGAGTCGGGTCAGCCAGACGGGCACCATTACCGGCAAGGAGTTCCTGGCACGGACCAGGCACGAGGGGCCCGAGCCGATGACCTTCGACGTTCGCCCGGCCGACCTGGTGGTGGCCCCGGGTGACTTCTCGACCGCGACGCGGCAGCACGAGTGAGGGCCGGACCATGACGCACGACGAGGTTTTGAAGCTGCTCCGCGACCGCTTCGGCGCTGACGCTATCACGCCCTCGCAGTTCCGCGACAATCAGCGCGTGACCATCCCGGCCGAGTACGTCCTGGCGGTGCTGGAAACGCTCAAGCGCGACGCCGGCTTCGACTTCTTGTCGGACCTGTCGGCGGCGGACTATCTGCACTATCCCAACGCCCGCGACCGCTTCGGCGTCTGGTACGTGCTGGCGAACACGATCACGGGAATGCGATTGGTCGTCAAGACGTGGGTGAACGACCCCGACCCGACGCTGCCGTCGGTCTACGCCCTGTGGAACGGCGCCGACTGGATGGAGCGCGAGGTTTACGACATGTACGGGATCGTCTTCGAGGGTCATCCCGACCTGCGTCGCGTTCTGATGCCGGACGAGTACACGGCGTTCCCGCTGCGCAAGGATTACCCGATGCGCGGCAAGGGCGAGCGCCACAACTTCGCCGTCATCACACGCGCCGAAAGTTAACGCGCGGCCCGTCTTCCGCTTGCGGCTTCGCGCGCCCTTGTCCTGCCGGGACGCAGGGCGCGCGAAGCCGCAAGCGGAAGACAGGCCGCTTACTCCCGAGAGGAGGACAACGTGCCGCTGCAACTGGCCGACGTCATCGCCCCCCCCGAGGGGATCGATCAGGAATACCTCTGGACGCTCAACTTCGGGCCGCAGCACCCGGCCACGCACACCACCCTGCGCCTGATCCTCACCCTCGACGGCGAGACGGTGGTCAAGGCGGTGCCGGACATCGGCTACCTGCACTCCGGCTTCGAGAAACTCGGCGAACACCTCGACTACAACCAGTATGTCACCATCGTCGACCGCATGAACTACGTCTCGCCGGTCGCCAACGAAATCGCTTGGTTTCACTCTGTCGAGACGCTGCTCGGCATCGAACTGACGCCGCGCTGCAAGTACCTCCGCACCATCTTCGCCGAGCTGATGCGGATTCACGATCACTGCCTCAGCTGCGGCGCCGCGGCGCTCGACCTCGGCGCCCTGACCGCTTTCTTCTACCTCTTCGTCGAGCGCGAGAAGATTTACGACCTTTCCGAGGCAGCCTCGGGACAGCGTTTCCATCCCAGCTACCTGCGTCTGGGCGGACTGCTGCGCGATGTCGACGACCACTGGGTCGACATGGTCCGCAGCTTCGTCAAGAACTTCCCGAAGAACTACGGCGACGTGGCGCGGCTGCTGAATCGCAACCGCATCTTCATCGAGCGAACCCGCGGCATCGGCATCCTGCCCAAGGACGAGGCGATCAACACCAGCAGCAGCGGGCCGGTCGCCCGCGCCAGCGGCGTCGTCCGCGACGTGCGCAGGGACAACCCGTACCTGGCCTATCCCGAACTCGATTTCAAGGTCGTCTGCGCCACCACCGGCGACTGTTACTCCCGCTACCTGGTGCGCATGGAGGAGATGCTCGAGAGCATCAAGATCATCGAGCAGTGCATCGAGCGGCTGCCGCCGGGGCCGGTCAACGTCGATGTCGACAGCAAGGTGGTGTTGCCCAATCAGACGTCGGTCTATCGCAGCATCGAGGGGCTGATTCAGCACTTCGAGCTGATCATGAGCAACCGCCGCTGGCAGACGCCGGTCGACGAGGTGTACGCGGCGACCGAGGCGCCCAACGGCGAACTGGGCTTCTACATCGTCGGTGACGGCAGCGGCGTCGCCTACCGGGCGCGAACACGCCCGCCGTCGTTTATCCACTTCGCGCTGTTCCCGCGCCTGATCGTCGGGCACCAGATCAGCGACGTGGTGGCCGTGCTGGGCAGTCTGAACATCATCGCCGCGGAGTTGGACCGATAGCGTGGGGGGAACTCATGGCTGTACTGAGCGAAGAGATCAAACAGAAGATTCGCGACCACTTCCCGCGCTACCCGAACAAGCAGGCGGTGACGCTGCCGGCCCTGCACCTGGTCCACGATACGCATCGCTACGTGTCGCTGGAGGCGATTCGCGAGATCGCGGAGCTGCTCGAATTGAGCCCGGCCGAGGTGCATGACACGATGAGCTTCTACCACTTCTTCCGCGAGAAGGAGGAGAACAGGCTCGGGCGGACGCGGCTGTGGGTCTGCCGCGGCCTGGCATGCATGTTGCGCGGCGGCGAGGAACTGCTCACCGACCTGGGCAAGAAGCTCGACACGGTGCCGGGCAGCCGGACCAAGGACGACAAGATCAGCCTGGAGTTCGCCGAGTGCATCGGCGCCTGCGAGGGCGCCCCGTGCGTGCTGATCAACGATGAGTATCGGCTCGACGTGACGCCGGACAAGCAGGACGGGCTCATCGCCGAACTGCGGCAGTGATCCGGCGAACGGCTGGCGTCAGCCGGCTGGTACGTCATGCTGTCGACGGTCTGGTAGCGCACCAGCCGGCTGACGCCGGCCGTTCGCCCGGCAGGGGAAGATCATATGGCCGACTTTGAACCCGTCCTGCTCCGCCGCGTCGGCAGGCCCCTCGACATTTGGGCCTACCGCGCCGACGGCGGTTACCGCCCCCTGGAGAAGGCGCTCAACGAGCTACAGCCGCCGCAGATCATCCAGATGGTCCGAGACGCCGGACTGCGCGGCCGTGGCGGTGCCGGCTTCTCCTGCGGTCTCAAGTGGTCCTTCCTGCCCAAGGACCATCCCGGGCCGATTTACCTCTGCGTCAACATCGACGAGAGCGAGCCCTGCACCTTCAACAACCGCTACCTCATCGAGAACGATCCGCACCAGGTCATCGAAGGCGTCCTCCTCGCCTGCTACGCCACCCGGGCCACTACTGCTTACCTCTATTTCCGCTACGAGTACGGTAAGGCCGCTCGCATCATGCAGCAGGCCATCGGCGAGGCCTACGCCCACGGCCTGCTCGGCGACAACATCCTGGGCAAGGGCCTGAACGTCAACGCCTACATTCACCGCGGCGCCGGTGCCTACATCTGCGGCGAGGAGACGGGCCTGATCGAGAGCCTCGAGGGCAAGCGGGCCTGGCCGCGTATCAAACCGCCGTATCCCGCTGTCGAGGGAGCGTTCCGCAAGCCGACTGTCGTCAACAATCCCGAGACGCTGTCCTGCGTCGTCCACATCATCGACCGCGGGGCCGACTGGTTCAAGTCGCTGGGCATCCCCTCGTCCGACCCCGCAAGGCCGGAACGCGGCAGCTACGGGCCGAAGCTCTACAACCTGAGCGGGCACATCAACAAGCCGGGGACGTTCGAGATCCCGATGGGCATCACCACGCAGGAGCTGATCGACAAGTACGGCGGCGGAGTCTGGAAGGGCAAGAAAGCCAAGGGGGCCATCCCTGGCGGCCTCAGCACGGGCATTCTGACCGCGGCGGAGTTCGACGCTCGCCTCGACTACGACGACCTGGCCCGCTACGAGATCATGGGGCTCGGCACTGCGGCGGTGACGGTCTTCGACGAGGACACCAGCATCGTCGACGTGGTCTACAACATCGCTCGCTTCTTCTCGCACGAGTCGTGTGGGCAGTGTACGCCGTGCCGCGAGGGAACTGGCTGGATGCTGCAAATCCTGGAGCGGATGCGGGCCGGGCAGGGCCGCCGCGAGGACCTCGACATCCTCGCCGACGTCGGCGACCGTATCGGCATCATCCCCGGCACGACCATCTGCGGCCTGTCCGACGGCGCTGGCTGGCCGATCAAGAATGCGGTCAAGAAGTTTCGCGCCGAGTTCGAGGCGTACATCAAGAGCGGGCAGAAGAAACAGACCGTGTCGCTGGCGTTGGCGCATCATTGACAACAACCGGGGCGAGCGGGGGGTGTGAACCCCCCGGTTTCTCGGAGTACCGGGGGGTTCACACCCCCCGCTCGCCAGCCGGGCGCAGTCGCAACGGAAGGAAACATGGCTACTGTCTACGTCACGCTGCCGCCCTCGAACAACGGCCACCCGCGCACCGATACGATCGACATCGAGGTCGGCGGCGAAAAGCTGAAGGCCGTTGCCATCGACATCGGCGACGCCCGGCTGAACCTCATCGAGGCCGCGGCCAGGGGCGGCATCGAGATTCCGTACTTCTGCTGGCACCCCGCCCTGACCGTCGTCGCCAGCTGCCGCATGCTGCTCAACCATCCGCTCGACTGCCCTGTCTGCGACAAGGCCGGCGAGTGCATGTTGCAGGACCACAGCTATCACCACGGCCGCGCCACGAGCCGCATGATCGAGGAGAAGTTCTCGCCGCCCAACAAGCCGCACATCGGCAGCAACGTCACGCTCTTCACCGATCGCTGCATCATGTGTACCCGCTGCGTCCGATTCACCCGTGAGGTGAGCGGACAGGCCGAGTTGCAGGTCACCCACCGCGGCCATCACACCGAGATCGACATCTTCCCCGGCGAGCCGCTCAACAACAAGCTCGCCAGCAATGTCGTCGACCTCTGCCCTGTCGGGGCGCTGTGCAGCAAGGACTTCCTCTACAAACAGCGGGTCTGGTATCTCAAGACGCAAAAGAGCGTCTGTGCCGACTGCTCGACCGGCTGCAGCATCAACGTCGACGGCAACAAGAACGTCGTCTATCGCCTGCATCCCCGCGACAACCCGCTGGCGCAGGGCCACTTCATGTGCGACGACGGCCGCCTCGGCTACCACTACGTCAACTCGCCGGAGCGTTTCAACCGGCCGCGAATCCGGCGTGGCGCCGAACTGGCCCCGGCGCCGTGGGCCGAGGTCGTCCGCGGACTGCGGCAGGAACTGGCCGACGCCGTCAAGCGCGATGCCAGTGCCGTGCTGGGCGTGCTGTCGCCGTTCCTCACCTGCGAGGAAGCGTATCTGATCGCCAAATACCTGAAGGGGCTGTCGGGACAGGTGCGACTGGCGCTGGGGCCGGTGCCCGTCGTCGGCGAGGACGACACCTATCCCAAGGACCGCCGCGGCCACCCCATCCAGCCGGTCAAGTTCACGATCCGTGCCGAGAAGTGTCCCAACCGCCGTGGCGTCGAAGAGGTGCTGCGTCACTTCCAGGGCGACGTCATCGGCTTCGACGAGGCGGTGCGCTCGGCGCAGGCGGGACAGTTGCAGGCGCTCTATCTCGCCGCCGGCTATCCGCCGCGGCCGGGTGGGTGGGTCAGCGAGCAGCAAGCGGCGAGCCTCAAGAAGGTGCCGCTCCTGGTTGTGCAGGACCTGCTGCCGTCGCCGGTCAGCGGGCATGCGAAGTACCTGCTGCCGGCCGGGGCGTGGGCCGAGAAGGACGGGACCTTCGTCAATCACGCGGGGCTGGCGCAGGCGATCCACTGGGCGGTGACGCCGACCGGCGAGACGCGCAGCGACGGGCAAGTCTTCCTCGACCTGCTCGAGCGACGCGGGCTGGCCCACGCCCCAACGCTGCGCAAGGAACTGGCCCAGGAAGTGCCGTTCTTCGCCGCCCTCGCCTCGGGCGAGATCGGCGACCACGGGATAGCGCTGACCGCCACGTAGTAACGGTCGGCGAGCGGGGGGCGTGAGCCCCCTGATAAAGTCATCAGGGGGCTCACGCCCCCCGCTCGCCGGGAGCACGAGCCGTCATGGGCAACTTCAACCTGATCCTGAGCATCCTGACGATCGCCGTTGTCATGGGCGTCGTCCTGGGGGGGTTCGCCTACCTGACCCTGCTGGAGCGCAAGATCTCCGCCTGGATGCAGGACCGCAAGGGGCCCAACCGCGTCGGCCCGCTGGGCCTGCTCCAGCCGATCGCCGACGGCGTGAAGTTCCTCCTCAAGGAGGAGGTCCTCCCCAAGCACGTCGACAAGCTCTTCTACATCCTGGGGCCGGCCATCGCGACAGCGACCGCGCTGCTGGCCCTGGCCGTCGTGCCGTTCGGCCAGACCACCACCGCGCCGAAGCTGGTCAATCACTGGTCCGAGCTGACAAAGGCAGAAAAGGAGAAAGCGCTCCCGATTGCCCTTGCCATCGTCAGGACCGAGCGGTCGGGGACGAACTGGCTGGACCTTTCGGAGGACGACCGCGAACCGGCCATTGCGAAAGCGCAGAACGACCTACCTGCGCGAGGGCGAACAATCGTGCTCGAGCTGATGGAGGCGGGGACGTTCGACCAGCTGCGAAAAGCGCCGCAATTTCCCGAAGCGGCGAAGGACTTCCCCGGGCTGCCTCCCTCCGTCGAGAAAGCCAGTCCGCGCGAGGATTTCTGGCCGCAGACGGTTGATGAGCGGGCCTACGTTCTGGCCTCGGACACCGTGTACGCAAGCGCCCCCGACGAGCCCACTTTTGTCACCGCGCAGGCCGCGTACAACGACACCTATCAGTTCGCCATCGCGCCGAACCTCGACATCGGCATCGTCTTTGTCTTCGCCGTCGGCAGTCTGAACGTCTACTCCATCATCCTGGGCGGCTGGGCCTCGAACAACAAGTACAGCATCTTCGGCGGACTGCGGGCCAGCGCCCAGGTGATCAGCTACGAGATCCCGATGGGCATGTCGATCCTGGGCGTGGTCCTGCTGGCCGGGTCGCTCAACCTGGAGCAGATCATCAACTATCAGGTCGACCACACCTGGCTCGTCTTCTATCAGCCGCTGGCGGTGATCCTGTTCATCACCGCCGTCTTCGCCGAGTGTAACCGCCTGCCGTTCGACCTGCCGGAGTGCGAACAGGAACTGGTGGCCGGCTACCACACCGAGTACAGCGGGATGAAGTTCGCCCTGTTCATGATCGGCGAGTACACACACATGATTACCACCAGCTTCCTGGTGGTGATCCTGTTCTTCGGTGGCTGGCAAATCCTGCCGTTCGTCGGCGACGTCGGCGGCAGCGGCGTGGGCGGGACCATCCTCAAGCTCATCGTCCTGTGCGGCAAGATGTTCCTGTTCATCTGCTTTTACATGCTGGTCCGCTGGACGCTGCCGCGCTTCCGCTTCGATCAGCTGATGGGGCTGGCGTGGAAGGTGCTGCTGCCGCTGGCGCTGGTCAACCTGGTGGCCGTGCTGGTGGTCAAGCAACTGCATTGGCCCCCCGTGGTCGAGTGCATCGTGTTGCTGCTCGTGTCGCTGGGGCTGCTGGTCGGCGCCGGCTACCTGACGCAGCTGATGCCGAAGCCTCCACCGCCGGAGCCGGCCCGCTTCCGGCTCGCCCCGAACGATTGGGGACACAGTCATGCCGATTGCCAAGAAGGACGTCCGGTGGGTCGACGAGCCGAAGATGGGGCTGGCCGAGATGCTCTACCTGCCGGCCATCTTCTCGGGGCTGGCAACGACGTTCCGGCATATGCTCAAGCCGTCGGTCACACAGCAGTTCCCGGAAGAGCGCCCGCAGAAGGATAAGACCTTCTTCTCGCTCTTGCCGGCAAACTACCGTGGTGTGCATCGGCTCAATCGCGACGAGCAGGGCCGCACCAAGTGCGTCGCCTGCTACATGTGCTCGACTGCCTGCCCCGCTCACTGCATCGACATTGTCGCGGCGCCTTCGCCGTGGCCCGACCGCGAGAAGTATCCCGAGACCTTTGTCATCGACGAACTGCGCTGCATCTACTGCGGCATGTGCGAGCAGGCCTGCCCCGTCGACGCCATCGAGCTGACGACCCTGTTCGACCTGACCGGGTTCAGCCGCGAGGAAATGATGTTCGACAAGGAGAAGCTGCTGAGCGTCTTCGACGAGACGGTCAAGATGGGGACCGACCCGGTGCGGACGCGCACGGGCCGGCTGAGCGTCGCCTCGGAGCTGCCGCCCGAGGGCGGCGTGACGACCTCCTCGACGGCGCAGATGTGAATACGCATCGCGAAGGCGAGCGGGGGGTGTGAACCCCCCGGTAATTTGGACCGGAGGCGGACCCGCTGGCGCGGGTGCCCCCAGCCCCCGCTCGCCAGCGAATCGAGGGCGACCATGCGACTGACGTTTCTGACGGAGATCTGGGCCATCCTGCTGGTCTGCGCCCTGGGACTGACGGCGGTCTACGCCCTGCTGCCGCGACCGCGCCGCCTGCCGCTGCTGCTCGGTGTCGGCGCCACCGGGTTCGCGTTCGTGCTCGCCGGCTGGCTCGTTGTCCGCGTCGGCAAGTTGTCCTTCGAGACCTTCCTCTTTTACCTCTTTGCGGCAACCGCCATCGTCGCGGGCGGGCTCCTGGTGACGCAGCAGAACCCGGCCCGCGCCGCCCTGTCGTTCGCCATCGTTGTCCTGGCGACCTGCGGTCTGTTCCTCTTACAGGCGGCCCCGTTCCTGATGGCCGCCACCATCATCGTCTACGCCGGCGCCATCATCGTCACCTTCCTGT
>JACOUH010000360.1 GCA_016177925.1 Planctomycetota bacterium
CTCCTTGACCTTGGTGGTGGTGTGCAGGACGCCCTTGACGACCTTGACGGAGGTGAGGCGTCCGTTGTCGGAGTGGGGCACGGCCTGGACCTCGGTGCCCAGGTCGATGGCGTAGGAGAGCAGGCGGCGTTCGCCCTTCTGCAAGTCGAGGATGCGGGCATCGCCGGCGTAGGTGCCGCCCTCGTAGACCGTGATCGGTCCCTGCGTCAGGTGCATCCCCGTGGTGTTCGTGAAGGCCAGACCCAAGAGCGGGAACTTGGCGTGGGTGGTCTCGTTGTAGATGGAGAGGCGTTCGCCCGCGACGTCCTTGCCCAGGATGGGCAACAGGGCAGACTTCTGCCGCGGTAGCGTCACCGGATGATCGATCGCATACTGGAAGTAGTCCCCCAGCTTCGACGCGCTGGCGGCGCTGGACACACTCCTGCCCAGGTCCATGTTCTCGCCGAGATTTTTCCGGAGTTCCTCGGCATCCTTGCCGCTCGTCGGCTGACGGAAATAGCCGTCCGCACGACTTCGACCGGGGCGGCCCTGTACCGCATCCTTGGCCTTCTCGAGAGCCAGCCCAGCCAGCCCGTCAGGAGCGCCGGGCTCCCCAGATCGACCAAGGGCGGCGCCGTTCCCCTGACCGCCGCCGCCGGCGAAGCCGAAGCCGCCGGAGTAAGTGGGTGGCCGCAGAGAGGCGAAGAGTTCGGGCTCGACGACGGGTCGCTTGAGGAAGAGGGCATCGTAGAGGTTCATCTGGAAGGAGATGGGCCGCCCCGAGATCAACGCCATACGCACCCCACCCCAGTCCTCATCCGTCGTGTTCTCCACCACCGCCCAGCCCTGCAAGTACGGCTTGTCCTCCTTCTGCTGCTTCGCGTCCTTCTCTTTCGGCTTGTTGAGGACGAGTCGATAGGAGGTCTTCCAGATGGGGTTCTCGACGACGTAGCCGACCTTGACGCGACGTTTGCCCTCGCCGGCAAAGTGGATCGACACGGCCTTCTTCTGCATATCGTGGCCCAGCGCCAGCGTCTCCAGGGCCTTCTTGAACTCGCTGTCCATGACGGCGTTGAGGAAGCGCAGCCGCTGCACCTCCGACAGCTTCACACTGCGCATGCCGTCGCTGCACCACAGGTTCAGGCACTCCACCTCGACCACGGCGTCCTTGCCAACCTGGTGTTTTTGCTTTTCAATACTAATGACGGAGCCGGTCAGCGTACCGGGTTGTGTGGCGGCCTGCTGGAGGACGACCTCGACCTTCTCGCCACGCGCCTGGTTGAGGATGGCGCCGAAGGTGGGGTTGTTGGTCAGGTTGACGGCGAAAGATCGGAGGGTGCGTTCAACGGGGACGTTGGATTCGTAGGAGACGGCGTTGATGTGTCCACCGTCGAGGTCGCGCAGGGTCATCGACTTGATCAGGTCGTTGATGTCCTGGGCGGGGAAGGTCAGGTCGATGCGTTGGTCGCCGTCGATGCTGCCCTCGCGCTGGAAGTAGCCGACCCCGCTCGAAAACAGCACCACCTGCGCCACCGGCAACAGCGCCGCCGTCGGCGACTTGCCCGACTCCTTGGCCCGTTCTTCGGTGCGGGCCGCCGGCGACGGCCTCGGCGGAAGCAGGAGAAGGGCGGCGGCAACTGCCGCGACGGTCACACCGGCCACGACGTAGAGTTTTCTCATGAACAGGCTCCTTGCATGAAACCAGAGGGCAGGGGATCGTTCGGTCGTCCGAAACAAGCAGGGGAGGGGAGTCGAGCGCGCCCGAAACTCCTTCTCCACGACGAGACAGGCCCCGTGTTGGTTTGCTGCGAGGCGGAGCAAACGAGTTTAGCGGTCGCGGAGGAGAGCCGGAACGTGGGGCAGGCTTCCAGCCTGCCGGGCAGAGGCAGCCTTCCAGCCTGCCAGGCAGAGGCAGGCTGGAAGCCTGCCCCACAGGGTTTCCGTGGCAACTTCGGACTGGACGCGCATGACACCTGAACAGATCGCCGAACTCCGGAAAAAGAAGTACAACGCCACTGTCCTGCGCCTGACGCGGGCCCACTCCGACCTGATGATCCTGCGCGTCCGGCCCGACTTCGCCCGTCCATTGCACCGCCCGGGGCAGTACACGTCGCTGGGGCTGGGCTACTGGGAGCCGCGCCACCCGGGCTGCCAGGAGGAGACGCTGCAGCCGGGCGACGAGACGCGGCTGGCCCGCCGCGCCTATTCCATCGGCTGCGGTATCCTGGAGGACGGCGCCCTACTCGATATCGACCGGACCGACTGGCTGGAGTTTTACATCGTGCTGGTGCGCGACTCCGAGCGGCAGGAGCCGCCCGCGCTGACGCCGCGTCTGTTCCTGCTACGCGAGGGCGACCGGCTGTTCATGCAGGAGAAGATCACGGGCCACTTCACGCTGGACGCGGTGCGGCCGGGCGACACGGTCGTCTTCCTGTCGACAGGGACGGGCGAGGCCCCACACAACTACATGCTGTGGGAGCTGCTGCGACGCGGCCACACGGGCCGCCTCCTGGCGGCCTGCTGCGTCCGCTACCGCCGCGACCTGGCCTACCTGGCCGTCCACGAGGAACTGATGCGCCGCTACCCGCACTACGTCTACCTGCCGCTGACGACGCGCGAGGCCGACACGATTAACCAGAAAGTCTACATCCAGGATCTGATTACGGGCGGTGAACTGGAGCAGCGCTTGAGCCAGCCGCTCGACCCGGCGCGAACGCACGTCTTCCTGTGCGGCAATCCGAAGATGATCGGGGTGCCGGCGAAGGACCGCGACACCGGCGCCCGGGTCTACCCGCAGTCGCGCGGCGTCATCGAGATCCTCGAGCAGCGCGGCTTCCAGGCTGACCAGCCGAACATCAAGCTCGTGGGGAATATCCACTATGAGGAGTATTGGTAGTTTGGAATTTGTAATTTGGAATTTGTAGCTCGTGGTTCGCATCGCTCCGGGGCCGAGGCCGGCGGAGACCATCTGCTCAAGGAACAACCGAACAACGAATTACAAACCACAAATGAGGTGTCTCGTGGCAGAAGAGGTGATCGGGAACTACCGTCTGATGAAGCACATGGCGACGGGGCAGACCAGCC
>JACOUH010000361.1 GCA_016177925.1 Planctomycetota bacterium
AAATAGCTCCCCGCAAGAGGGAAAGTGAAGTGTCGGGGGTGGCATGCTTTCGCGGCCTTCTGTGGCTGGGTCCTTGTCCCCGACAGCGCGGGCCGCGAAAGCATGGCACACCCACAACCACTTTCCCTGTTCTGTGCGGCTAGTTAGTCGCGGCGAAAATGGTTTGCTACTTCGCTCCTGTCAACTCGCTGACCAGCGGCCCGGCATCGTAGAGCTTGCGCAGCGCTTTGAGGACACCCAACCCGTGAACGGCGATGTGACGGGCCTGTACGTCGGTGTAGACGAAGTTGCGCGGGCGAAGAAGCCATCCCTGAGATAGTCCTTGCCCTTGCCGCTGAGCTTCTGCAGCTGGTCGGCGCCGATATGATGGTTGGTGACGATCAGGCCGTCGGGCGAGACGAATCCGCCGGAGCCGCCGTTGTTGAAACGCACCGACGCCTTCTGAGCGTGCTCCAGCCAGGCGTCGGTCAGGTCGAAGTCGTATTTCTTCTTGAGCAGCTGCCGCGGCGGATCGTTGAGCAGCCACATGCCTTCGTCGGCGCGCACCCGTGCCACGGGGGTTAGCACCTCCCAGAGCAGGCCAAGCGACAGGACGGCGAACAGGGACGATCGGTGTCTCACGATTGCCCCTCCCCAACAATCCAGCCGGGGCTACCTTACTACAGCCGTCCGACATGACAAGCCCTTCGTCGTCGGTCGTTTGTGGGTTGGCGGGAGCCATCGCTTTCGGTTAGGATGTCCGACAGTCAAGGATCGGATACGAGGAGGAGCCATGAACAATGCCGTCGTGATCCGCGGGCAAATCCGCATTCCGGAGTGGGTGAAGGATCTCGACTCGTTCCACCACTGGACGGAGTCGCCGGACTACCCCGACAGTGGCTGGTTCTCCTACTTCCGCGGCGAGATCTGGGTGGACACCAGCATGGAAGAGATGAACCATAACCAGGTCAAGGGCGAGTTCGCGATCGTGGTCGGCGGCCTCGTCCGGGCGGAGCGGCTCGGCCGCTACTTTCACGATCGCATGCGCCTGAGCAATGTCGACGCGGACCTGTCGAGCGAGCCCGACGGCATGTTCGTGTCGCGGGCAACCCTGAAGGAGGGCCGTGTTCACCTAGTCGAGGGCAGCGTCGACAGCCCGGTCCGCGTCGAGGGGACGCCGGACCTGGTGCTCGAGGTCATCAGCGAGGGCTCGATCAAGAAGGACACCGATGTGCTGCGCGAGCTGTACGGGAAGGCGGGCATCCCGGAATACTGGCTGGTCGACCCGAGCGAGGAGCCAGCAAGTTTCGAGATCCTGAAGCTCGGTCCCAGCGGATACGTCGCCGTCCGCCGGCAGCGCGGCTGGGTGAAGTCGGCCGTGTTCGGCAAGTCGTTCCAGCTGACGCAGGAGGCCGATGAGGACGGCCATCCCGAGTACCGGCTGGCGGTGCGCTGAGCGGTCACGGGGAATCTAAGAATCAACAAGGAGACATTCATCGGTTTGAACGGAAAGAAGATGAATATCCCCTTTTCCTGCCGTAAAGGTGTGCGTACGACCCTCGGGCGGCCTCAGGTTCTGAAGACCTAGCCCTTGCTCTCCAAGTATTGTCTCAACGCCACGTAGATGACGAGGCCGACAATGGCCATCACGATCCCCACGGCGAATGCCGGGCCCTTCGATTCTTCGGCAGGCGGCCTCGATGGCCTGGACCGGGAAGTTCTACCTCCGGATGCCATCCCGCGCTTTCGCCGCGTATTGCTTCGGGAAGGGGGCCGGGGAGAGGAGTTCTGGAAACAGTCTCCAACCAGTCGGGCATCCGCAGGCCCGCTCACCAGAGCTGCGTCAGGACCCGGCCGCGACTGATCGGATGAGGCCGCCCCAGACGATCGCGAATCTCCGTGTCCGGCGAAAGTCCGAGCACCGAAAACAGCGTCGCCGTCAGGTCGGGTGCTGTGACCGGGTCGCTGTGGGGATGAGCGCCGTCCTTGTCGCTGGCGCCGTACACTTGTCCGCCACGGACTCCCGCCCCCGCCAGGGCGCCGGAGAAACAGTGCCCCCAGTGATTGCGGCCCGGCTCCGGGTGCGGCTTGATGTACTCCAACTTCGGCGTGCGACCGAACTCGCCGATCCACACCACCAGCGTCTCCGCGAGCAGTCCGCGCGCGTCGAGGTCGTCCAGCAGCGCCGTGTAGCCCTGGTCCATGGGCGGCATCAGTTTCCGCTTCAGGTTCTCTTCCAACCGCCAATGAGCATCCCACATGGGTGTGTCGTCGCCCGTGTCGCGGTGCCAGTTCAGCTGCACGAGCGCGACGCCCGCCTCGATCAGTCGCCGGGCGAGCAGACAGCCCTGGCCGAACTTGTGCCGGCCGTAGCGGTCGCGCAGCCGTCCCGGCTCGCGGCCGAGGTCGAACGCCGAGCGCACCCGGTTTCCGGAGATCAGGGCAAAGGCCTCCGCGGTAAAGCGGTCGTGACGGGCGTGGGCCGGCCCGCGCTTCGCCATCTCGAAGCGCCGGCTGACCGCATCGAGCAGACCGTGCCGGCCGCCCAGCCGCGCCAGGGAGACGTCCGCCGGCATCGTCAGCTCGCCGATGGTGAAGTCGGCGGCCGAGGGGTCGCAAGTCACCCGCCACGGCTCCGCGTCCGGGCCGAGGAAGCCCGCATCTTGACCCGGATAGAAGGGGACATTGAAGATCGGTTCCGGCAGGACGACCGACGTCGGGACGCCCGGTGTGGGCGGCTTGAATCGCTTCACGACGGCGCTAAAGCTCGGCCAGTCGTTGCGGCTGGCCTCGATGTCATCGCGGCCCTTGCCGCGGGGGTGATCGACGCCGGTCAGCATCTCGTAGCTGCTGCCGGGGTGCGAGGGGTTGTCGGTGTGGACCGCCCGGAGGACACACAGCCGATGCGCCATCCGGGCGGTGCGCGGCATCAACTCGCCGACGCGGAGGCCGGGCACGTTCGTGGCGATCGACCGGAACGGGCCGCGGACCTCCGCCGGAGCATCGGGCTTGGGGTCCCACGTCTCGTGCTGCGGTGGACCGCCGGTCATCCACAGCACGATGCACGCCCTGGCCCGCCTGATTCCGGACTGCGGTGAGACCGGCCGCGCTGCCAGCACCTGGGACAGCGACAGGCCAAAGGCACTCAGGCCGCCCAGTCGAAGCACCTCGCGGCGCGTGATCCCGTCACAGAAGGCAGCCCCGCGTTGGTGAATCGCAAACTCGGGTGGAAGAGAACGCAGAGGGCTCATGTCAGAGCAACTCCTGAATCGGCTCGCCCTCGGGCAGGATGGCCAGGGGGCGGCCCGTCGTGTCCCGGAACTGCTGCTTCGTGTCGATGCCGAGGAACTGGTAGATCGTGGCCAGGACGTCGACCGGCCGCACGGGGCGGGTCTTCGGACGCTCGCCGCGGGCGTCGGTCGAGCCGATGACCTGCCCGACGCGCAGACCGCCGCCGGAGAAGAGCACGGACATCGCCGCCGGCCAGTGCTCGCGGCCCGGCTTGCCGTCCTTGGTGTTGATCTGCGGCGTTCGGCCGAACTCGCCCAGCACCACCACCAGCACCTGCTTGTCCAGGCCGCGGTCGTAGAGGTCCTCGAGGAACGTACACAGGGCCTGGTCGTAGACCGGCAGGCGGCGATTCATGCGGTCGAAGATGTTGCAGCCGCCGGCGTGATCGTCCCAGCCGCCATCGACGCCGGCCTCGCGGTAGTTCGACAGCTCGACGGTGACGAAGCCGACGCCCGCTTCGACGAGGCGCCGCACCAGGAAGAGGCGCTGGCCGGCATTGCACCGGCCGTAGCGATCGCGCTCGCGCGGGTTGCCCAGGCTGATGTCAAAGGCACGCTGCGTTTCGCGGCTGGTCAGCAGTTGCATCGCCTCGCGGTCGAAGTCGTCGAGGGCCTCCATCGTGCCGGAGCGGTCGATGTCGCGGCGGAAGCCGTCGAACGCCCTGCGAAGCGAGCGGCGTTCCTCCAGCCGGGCACAGGCATCGGCGGGCAGGCCGAGGTTGGGAACGCGGTAATCCGGAGCGCTCGGATCGCCCACGGCGACAAACGGCTCGTAGCCCTTGCCCAGGTAGGCCGGGCCGACGAAGTCGATGCGATGCGAGATGGTCACATAGGTCGGCAACCCACCGCGGCCCTGAGGACGGACCTTCTTGACGACCGCGCCGATCTCCGGGAAGACCGACGTCGGCGTGCCGCCGCCGGTCAGCACCGCCGGCCAGCCAGTCAGGACGTGCTGGGCGCCGTCCCAGTGTCCGGCGAAGCCGTGCGTGCAGGAGCGGACCAGAGCGAAGCGATGCGCGATCCGGGCGTGCCGCGGCAGCAACTGACAGACGTCCAGGCCGGGAACGCGCGTGCGGATCGGCCGGTAGGGGCCGCGATACTCGGCGGGGGCATCGGGCTTGAGGTCGTAGGTGTCGAGGTGGCTCGGCCCGCCACCAAGCCAGACCAGGACGCAGGCGGTCTGTTCGCCGTGCTTGTCGCCGGCCGCTCGCAGTCGCAGCAGGTCGCCCAGGCACAGTCCGCCCAGGCCGAGGAAGCCGGCACGTAGAACGTCTCGCCGTCCGACCGACCGCGGAGGGCGCGTTCCCTGGTGAGTCGTCATGATGTCGTCTCCCATCTCGTTCCCGATGATGGCGAGCGGGGGGTGTGAACCCCCCCGGTACACGTCCGGCACAGAACCGGGGGGTTCACACCCCCCGCTCGCCGAAATCGGTAGGTGCTTGCTCTCGCTCCGCTGGGCTGGTAGGCTCGAAATCATCTGCCGCCCCGGGTGGAGTCTTCGGAACCCGGGGACGGCCGACCACCGAGTATAGAATACGCGCCGTGGCCCGGCTACACCACGCCGCGCCGGACTCGCCGGTATTCCTTGCGCCTTCATGATTCTTTAATCCACCGGCCTGCTATACTAACCATCTCAGTGCAACCCTCCCTCCCTTGTGTCGAGGACTCCTCCATGACGCTCCACACCAAACTCGCCCGGCACACGCCGCGCCGTGCCTTCACGCTGATGGAAATGCTGATCGTCGTCGCGATCATCGTCATCCTGGCGGGCGTCGGCACCTTCTACATCCTGCCGCAGTTCGGCAAGGCCAAGGAAGACACGGCCCGCATCAAAGCTTACAACGTCGCCAAGGCGCTGACGGCCTTCTACAAGGATCACGACGGCAACTGGCCCGGCAGCATCGAGGCGCTGACGGTGAAGGACGAGTACGGCGGGCCCTACATCGGCGCCGAAGGGCTCACGGACCCCTGGGGCAAAACGTACCAGATCGACATCAGCGGCCAGAACCACAACGGGGCCGAACCGGACGTCTTCACCACGAGTCCCGACGGCAAGGTGCTTGGCAACTGGGGCCGCTGAGTATTCAAGGCCCCTTCCCGCGGTCCGGACGCCGGCGAACGATGACTCGCTCGTTCCCCAACGCTTCGGGTCGCCTGTTCCCCTCGTGCTCCCATGAACCGCCGTGGCTTTACGCTGCTGGAACTGATCCTGGTGCTCGCTCTCGTGGTCATCCTGGCGAGCCTGGTCTACCCGTCGTTCAGCGCGATGCAACGGGCATACCGGGTCGAGGGGGCGGCCGACGGTGCCAAGGCCGGCATGCTCACCGCTCGCGCCCAGGCCATCGAGGAGGGGCGGCCCTACCGCTTTGCCGTCGTCCCCGGCAAGGGCAACTTCCGGGTGGCCCCGGACAGCCCGGACTTCTGGGGGGGTGGGGCTCCCCCGACGGCTGCCGAGGGCACCGCTGCCCCGCTCATCCTCGAAGACAGCCTGCCCCAGGGGACCTCTTTCAGCGACGGCGGACCGACCCGGGAGGGAGAGACCGCCCTCGAGCCGGGCGCCGTTTCTCCCAGCATGTGGAAAGCGGTCGCGATCTTCCTTCCCGACGGCTCGGCCCGTGTCCCCGACGGCACCGATGACTCGCTCCCCACGGTAGACCTCTCCGTCGCCACCGAGGGCACTCGGCCGCTCGTTGTCACTCTGCGGCTGCTCACCGGCACGGTAACCGTACGACGTGCCCAATGAAAGGGGCTGGTGATGCGACGCCCAACCATGCTCGCCGCCCGCTGCCCGGCGTCTGCCCGGCGGCGCGGCGTTTCGCTGCTGGAGTCGCTGATCTCCGTGGCGATCCTGTTTATCTCCGTCATCTCCATCAATCAGCTGCTCGACACCGCCGGCCAGCAGGCCGAGCGCGTCCGCCAGCGAAGCCTCGCCGCCCAGCTGTGCCAGTCGAAGATGGCCGAGGTCGTCGCCGGCGCAGCCCCGCTGAGCGGGGGGTCGGGCGAGGTCGAGGGAGTGCCCGGCTGGGAGTGGACCGTCGAGGCCGAGGAACACGATGTCCCGGGACTGTGGCGCGTCCGCGTCAGTGTGAGACGGCAGAACGAAGACGCCGCCGTGTCCCTCGATCAGTTTGTTCTCGATCCGTCGAAGCGCGGCAGCGCCTTCGACACGGCTGCCCCCAGCGGCACCGACTCGACGGGGCAGAGTTCCTCGGGCATGGGCGGCTCCTCGGGCATGAGCGGCACGACGCAGCCCTCGACGGGTGGCGCGACGGCCCCAACAACCGGCGGCGGGACGAGCAGGCCCACGACGGGCGGCACGACGGCACCAACCACGGGCGGGACCAACCGGCCCACGGGCGGCACGACGGCACCGGCAACGGGTGGAACGAACCGGCCCCCCTCGGGCGGCTCCTCCCGGCCCGGCGGTAGGTGATCCAGAGAGCGGGTGTGCAATGCTGATCCGACGACTTCTACTCCACGCGGGCAGCGCTAACACAAGCCCCAAGCGCCAGCGCGGGGACGTCCCGTCGCTTGCGCTCCGGGCTTGTGTCCGACCGGACGTCCCGGCGCTTGCGCTCCGAGCTTGTGTCCGACCGGCGTTCACGCTGCTCGAAGTGACGCTCGCCTCGGCGATCGGCCTGCTGATCATGTATGGCCTGTACCTGGCCATCAGCGTTCAACTCAAATTCGCCGAGGCGGGACGCTATGCCGTCGAACAGGCGACGCTGGCACGGTCGCTGACAGCTCGCATCGCCAATGACATCACGCCCAGCGTCGGCATGCCCGACCCGAGCCGCTTCCGCCAGTCGAGCCAGTCGGGCCAGTCCGGTCAGTCCGGTGCCGGAGGCACGACACCGTCCTCGGGCAGCACGACGCCGTCGACCACGACCCCGTCAAGCACCACGCCGTCGGGCACAACGTCCACGTCCACGACCACGACCACCGACTCGAATGGCGTCCCGGTGCAGGCACTTTATGGCGATGCCTCGTCGCTGCGGGTGTACGTCAGCCGAGTACCGCCGGTCCTGGGCGGCGGGTCGAGCGGCGGGACGACGGGCGAGCTGGCGATCAAGAGCGACCAGCGCGTCATCGAATACTGGGTGACGAACAACGGCGGGCTGGCCCGGCAGGAGATCGCGGTCGTGACGGCCAGCGCGGACAACCTCCCGCTGGCGCGCGGCACCGGCAACGAGGGCCAGTACGTCATCGCCCCCGAAGTGACGGGCGTGGAGTTCAGCTACTTCGACGGCACCGACTGGCAGACGAGCTGGGACAGCACGGCGCTCGGCTCGGACAACATGACGCCGCTGGGCCCGCCGCTGGCCGTCGCGGTCCTGCTGGAAATCACGACCCCGGCAACGGCGGAACGGGCCGAACGCGTCCAGCGCTATCGCCACGTTGTCGCCATTCCAACGGCGAACGGCCTGCCCCAGCAGACCGACAGCACCGGACAGACCAACGGGACTTCTTCCAGCTCGGGCTCCAGCTCCGGGCCCGGCAGGTAACCTCTGAGGCACCGATGCTCCTGCTCCGCACCAGAACGGCCGTCCCGCCCCGCCGCGGCGTGGTACTCATCGCGGTGCTGATCGTCGTCGTGCTGCTGACGTTGGCGGCGTACCAGTACAGCGAACTGATGATGGCCGAGTACCGGGCCTCGGTCAGTTTCACGCGCGCCACCCAGGTGCGGTCCTTTGCCGAGTCCGGCGTCAACTACGCCGCCCTGCTGCTCAGCGATCCGAACCAGTTCGCCAACCGGCTCAGCGGCAACCCGTACGACAACCCGGAGGTCTTCCGCGCCGTGGCGGTCGGCGAGGCCGGCGGCGGCGGCCGCCAGGGCTACTTCAGCGTTATCGCCCCCTATGGCCCCGACGAGACGCCCAGCGGCAGCACTTCGTTCCACTACGGCGCCGTCGACGAATCGGGCAAGATCAACCTGAACAACCTGCTCAAGGCCGACAGCAGCGGCACCCTCGCCGTCCAGATCCTGACGAACCTGAACATTCCCGAGGACACGGCCAACGCCATCCTCGACTGGATGGACGCCGACGACACGCCGCGGCCCAACGGTGCCGAGAGCGAGACCTACAGCACGATGAATCCGCCGTACCAGGCGAGGAACGGCCCGTTCCAGACGCTGGAGGAGCTGCTGTTCGTCCGGGGCGTGACGCCCGACCTGCTCTTCGGCACTGACCTCGACCGCACAGGTGGGCTCAACTCGGCGGCCGGCGCCCAGCGCGACCTCGGCTGGTCGGCGTATCTGACCGTCTACAGTCGCGAGCAGAACATCGACTCCGACGGCAACCCGCGCACTTACATCAACGATGCCAACACGACCAACCTGTACCCGACACTGAGCGACCTGCTCGGGGCGGACGTCGCCAATTACATCATGATCTATCGTCGCTACGGGCCGAACACGACCACGGCACCGAGCGGGCAGACGGCGCAGGGAATGGGGACGACGCAGCCGCCGAGCACCGGATCGTCGACGTCGCGCCCCCCCACGGCGACCCCGCCGGCGGCGTCGGGCGGGACGACGCAACAGACCGTGACGAAGAGGGCGGGCGATTTGACGCAGGACGCCTTGGGGCTGAGCAGCAACGCGACGGGTCGCCGTATCGCATCGCTCTTCGACCTGGTCAACTCGGAGGTGCTGATCCCGGCCAGCGGCCAGCAGCAGCCGGCGACGCGCGTGCCGAGCCCGCTGAACGATCCGCAGAAACTGAAAGACACGCTACCGCTGCTGCTCGACAAGTTGACGACGACTCGCAATCAGGACTTGCCGGCGCGGGTGAACGTCAACACGGCGGCGCGAGCGGTGCTGCTGGCGCTGCCCGGCCTGACGGAGTCGGATGTCGATACGATCCTCTCGACGCGGCCGAGTCCCGGCACCAACACGGGCACGGATACGACCTTCAACACGCCGGCGTGGCTGTTGACGCAGGCGAACCTGGACGTGAACAAGCTGAAGACGCTGGAGAAGTTCATTACGGCGCGGTCGCAGGTGTATCGGGTGCAGGTGGTCGGGCACTTCAAGGATGGCGGGCCGACAGCACGGATCGAGGCCGTAATCGACACGAACCGGGGCCGTCCGCGGATCGTGTACTGGCGCGACCTGAGCGAACTGGGTCGCGGCTTTACCCTGCCGGCCGTCGAATAGCCCCTTAGCCCGACGCGCCAGCGAGGATTTCTTAGCCCGACGCGCCAGCGAGGAAACCTGCGTCCCTCGCTGGCGCGTCGGGCTAAGGGGGGGCGAGGATCATGAGTACACCCCTGGCGTACCACCTGACGTGGACCACCTACGGGACGTGGCTCCCGGGCGATCCACGCGGCTGGGTGAAGGAAGGCGAGCCCGGTACTCAAGCGCCCGATCCCGAGCGGGAAGAGGTGGCCAGAAGCCGAATGGTTGACGACCCAGTGATGCTGGACGAAGCGCAGCGGCAGCTCGTCGAGGATACCGTCCACAAGCACTGCCGCATTCGAGGTTGGCTGCTTCATGTGGTACGCGCCCTCACCAACCACATCCATGTGGTCGTGTCGGCGGATTTCGACCCGGAACTGATGCGGGACCAGTTCAAGGCGTGGTGTACTCGCCACCTCTCAGAGCAGGCGGGTCGTCGCAGGACGTGGTGGACGGAAAAGGGATGGGTAAAGTGGATCGAGAATGAAGAGTATCTTGAAAATGCGATCCGCTACGTGCTGGAAGGACAATGACGCCGCGGGCAGGAGGGAGGTTTCCTCGCTTGCGCGTCGGGCTAAAAGGCTCCTCGCTTGCGCGTCGGGCTAAAACGCTCCTCGCTTGCGCGTCGGGCTAAAAGGCTCCTCGCTTGCGCGTCGGGCTAAAACGCTCCTCGCTTGCGCGTCGGGCTAAGAGGTATCTTCAAAGTGGCTCAACGTTTCCTTGCCCTCGACTGGGATCAGCAGCAGCTGCACCTTGTGGCGGCGACGGTCGCCGGTGGATCGGTCCGCTTCACCCGCGCCGTGATGCTCGAAGAGCTGTCGTCGCCCAACCCCGCCGAGGCGCTGGAACTCGGCCAGCGGCTGCGCGAGCGCCTCAAGGCCGCCGGCATCGCCCCGGCTCCCGTCCTCGCCTGCGTCGGCCGTGATCGCGTCATCCTCAAGGAGGTCCGCTATCCCGATGTGCCGGCGCACGAGGAACCTGCCCTCGTCCGCTTCCAGGCGGTCAAGGAACTGTCCGATGCCGCCGACGACGTCGTCCTCGACTACGTGCCGCTGGGGACCGCTCCCACCGGCGAGAAGCGGGCCCAGGTGCTCGTCGTCCGCCGCGAGCTGCTGAGCGCCTATCAGACGCTGTGTCAGGCGGCAGGACTCAGGCTCACCGGCGTGACGCCGCGGCCGTATGGCATGGCAGGGTGCTTGCGGCGGCTGATCGGCAGCAGTGTCCTGATGCCGCCGCCCGAGCCGCCCGACTCCGCCGTCGCCCTCGTCACCGTCGGCGAACGCTGGGCCGAGTTCTGCATCGTCAAGGGCGACATGGTCTTGCAAGCTCGTTCGCTCGTCGTCGGGCCGGGAGTGGCCGGCGAGGTGCGCCGCAACCTGGCCGTCCACAACGGGCAGTCGCCGCAAAACCCGGTGCGCGCGCTGTACCTCGCCCTCTCCGGCGAGCAGGCCGCCCTGCGCGAGAAGCTGGTCGAAACGCTGTCGATTCCGGTCCACCTGTTCGATCCCTTCGCCGGGGCGGAGGGCTCGGAATTGCCGACCAGCGGCCGCGGCACCTTCGCCGGGGCCGTTGGTCTGCTGCACCTGATGGCCGAGCGTCACGAGCTGCCGATCAACTTCGCCCAGCCCAAGCAGCCGCGTCCGCCGCGCGACCCCAATCAGCGTCGTTACCTCCTCGCCGCTGCCGCGGTCCTGATGCTGCTGTCCGCCGGTCTCGTCGTCGGCAAGACGGCCGTCGACTCCCGGCACGAGACACTGATCGAGATCCAGGGCGATGTGAACGACCTCAACCGGCAGCTGACCCAGGAACGCGAGAAGGCGAAGAAGCTGCAAGCGCTGCACGAGTGGGAAGGCGTCCCCTGGCCCGACGAACTGTACGAGCTGAGCGCCTGCGTGCCGAAGGGGGCCATCTCGCGCGACTTCCGCGTCCTGTCGGTGGAGGGGCTGCCCCAGAAGGCAGGCAGGCAGGCAGGGGCCAACAGCAAGGCGGCGCCGACTGTCGAGGACCTGAACGCCCTCCCGGTCGCCAAGCTCCATCTGAAGATCGAGACGAGCCCCAATCAGATCGACAAGCTGAACGCCTTCAGCAAGAACCTGGAGGAGAAGACCGCGAAGGGAGAGGCCTACTACCAGCCCGCGCCGCACTCGATCACGCGCCGCGAGATCGACAAGGACATCCTGATCCGCAAGCGGCCCCGCGCGGAATACACCCGCCCGATCGAGCGGTGACCCTTTCTCCCCTTCCTGGACCATCCATCGAGGGATTGAAGCGAAGACAGGCAACCCATGACGACACGCGAACGCAACCTGGCGATGATCCTGATAGCGGTGGTGGCCGTCCTCGTCGCGGGGGCCGTCGCCAACGCCGTGATCCTGCAACCGCTCAACAGCCTCGGCGACAAGATCGAGCGGGCCGAACGGGAGAAATACCAGGCCGATTCGGACATCAACGCGGAGAAGGCGCGCATCAAGCGCATCGAGGAACTCAACCCGAACCTGGCGAACTGGCAGAAGCTTAGCCTCCCCGAGGGCGACCCCAAGGCGGCGGCATTCCAGACCCACCTCGGCAGGGTGAAACGCCTGTACGGGGACTACCTCAACAAGGCAGTTATCGACAGCGGCTTCAAGGTCCGCTCGATGAAGCTTGGCGAGTTCGACGCCCGCACCGCGCCGACAACGCCTGACAAGAAGCCGATCGGGTACGTCCTGGCGACTCACATCGAGGGCGACACGAGCCTGGAGAGCGTGGTCAAGCTGTTCGAGGAACTGTACCGCGCTCCGATCCTGCACCAGGTCAAGACCTTCTCCATCGCCACCACCAAGACCAGCAACGACCTGACTGTGAAGATGACGCTGGAGGCCCTGCTGGTCAACGGCGCCGAGCACGTCAGCAAACGCGACGGCATCTTCGCCAAGTTCACCAACAAGGGCACGGACAAGGAGCCCGTCCTCCTCGCCCGCTCGACGGGGCGCTACCAGGACATCACGAACAAGAACATCTTCTTCCCGCCGCGCGATCCCGTCCCGGGTGCCGACAACCCGGGGCAGAAGGAGCAGGACCTCATCAACGAACTCAAATACGTCCACCTCACCATGATCTGGCGGAGTGATTACCACGGCGGTTGCTATGTGGCCCGTATCCACAATAAAGGCAACAAGGACGACACCGCCCTGCTGATCGATGCCCCGCTGCCGAAAACATCGCCCTTCTTGAGGGCAAAGAAGGACCTTGAGGACAAGAGGCGAACGGGACAGACTTCGCGGCGCGATCCCCGCGGGGCCGCTGCCAAGGTCGAGGACAAACTGGAAGAGCCGGTCCAGAAGTGGGAAATCAAGGACCACCCCAAGGCCGGGCAGCCGCAGACGACCCTCCTGGAGTTGCAGGTGGTCCGCATCGAGCCGTTCCGCTTGATCTTTCAGGCCAACGAGAAGTTCTACTCCGTCCACGCCGGCGAGTCGCTGCTCTCGGCGATGAGAAAAGAGGACGACGAGGGCGAACTGAGCGACAACGCCCTGGACAAGGCGCAGCTGAAGAAGCTCGGCCTGATGGGGGACCCGGCCGAGGTGCTGAAGAAGGTGAAGCTATCGTCGCTGAAATTCAGCAAGGATCGCAACGCATTCGAGTCCCTCTTCCTCAACCCGGAGAACAAGGACGAGAAGCGGGTGCTGTCGGCCGACACGTTGCCCGAAGAATTCGTCCCGCCGGCGGAGTGGATCGTCAAGGACCATTTCGCCACGGAGATCCTCAAACTCAAAGTGGTGCGCGTCGAGAAGGAGCGGGTGATCGTCGAGGTGGACAAGAAGCATTACGCCGTCAAGCCGGGCGGCAACCTGCACGACGCGATGGCCAAGCCGCTGACGGCGAACGAGATCAAGGCGCTGGGCCTGAAGGGGTCGTGACCCCAGCCCCGAAGGGGCGGCCGTCAATA
>JACOUH010000017.1 GCA_016177925.1 Planctomycetota bacterium
TCGTCGGTCAGCGTGCTGACATGCACCAGTCCCTCGACCGGCAGGTTCTCCGCCTGGGCGAAGAAACCGTAGTCCGCCACGCCCGTGACGATCACCTCTAACTCCGTGCCGATGCGCTCGCTCAGGTACGTCAGCAGCTTGAGCTTGACTAGCTCGCGCTCGGCCAGCTCGGCGCGGCGTTCGGCCTTGCTGCAATGCTCGCCGAGGGCGATCATCTCGGCGGGGTCGCTGCCGACCTTGTGCCGCTCGAGCCACTGCTCGAGCAGCCGATGCACCACCAGGTCTGGATAGCGACGGATCGGAGAGGTGAAGTGACAATAGTTATCGAGGGCCAGGGCATAGTGGCCCTCCTCCTCGGGGCTATAGACTGCCTTCTTGAGACTGCGCAACAGGGCGTAGTGGACGGCGTAGACGTCGGGCTGTCCGGCCGACTGCTCCAGGACGCGCTGCAGGCCGAAACGATCACGGTGAAGGTCGACCTTGTAGCCCAGGCTGCGGGCGAAGCCGGCGAACTCTTCCAGTTTGTTCGGCTCCGGCGCCGGGTGGATGCGGCGCAGGAAGGCGACGTCGAGGCCGTCCAGATGCTCGGCAACGGCCTCATTGGCCGTGAGCATGAACTCCTCGATGATCTGGTGGCTGACGTCGTGCTTGACGAAGTGCGCCCCACAGACACGCCCCTGGTCGTCGTACTCCAGCTCCGCCTCCGGCATCTGTAACTCCAGCGCCCCGCGCTTCATGCGCCGCTTGCGCAGGATCATCGCCAGGTCGCGCATCCGCAGCACCAGCGCGAGGACTTCCTCCTCGACTTTCCCCTTCTGTGCCTCCGGATTATCGAGGATCGTCATTGTCTGTTCGTAGGTCAAGCGCTTGCGGTTGCGGATGACCCCGTTGGCGAAGCGGGCGGAGACTTTCTGGCCCTCGGGCGTGTACTCGATGTGGACGCTCTTGACGTAGCGGTTCTTGCCCTCCTGCAAGCTGGCGAGGCCGTTGGACAGCAGTTCAGGAAACATCGGCAGGACGCGCTGAGGCAGGTAGACGCTGGTGCCGCGTTTGCGAGCCTCGTGGTCCAGCTCGCTGCCGGGCGGGGAGAAGTGGCCGACGTCAGCGATGTGGACGCCGAGCAGCCAGTGCCCGCTCTTGTCGTCGCGCGTCAGGGACACGGCATCGTCGAAGTCGCGGGCATCGACGGGGTCGACAGTGACGGTGACGTCGCCGGTGAAGTCCTGGCGGCGGCCGAGGTCGTCCTCGCGGAACTGCCCCGCGACGCGGCGTGCCTCCTCCTTGACGGCGGCGGGGAACTCGTCGGGCAAGCCAAGGGCGCGGATGATCGACAGCGTGTCGACGCCCGGCTTGCCGTGCGGGCCGAGCACCTCGGTGATGACGGCCTCCCCGCGATCCTCGGGACTGGGGAAGCGCAGCATCTCGATGACGACCTTGTCGCCCGCCCTGGCTCCCTTCACACTGGCGTCGCCGACGAAGATGCTGTGGCTGAAGACCGTGCCGTCGATGCGGACGAGGGCGGAACCGTCGCGCTCGAGGTAGGTGCCGACGAACTGTCGCGTCGCCCGCTCGATCACCTCCAGGACCTTGCCGGTCGGGCGGAGGTCAGGACGCTTGGGCCGGCGCAGGAGGCGGACGAGCACCTGATCGCCGGTGGCAGCGTCGCGGGTATCCTCCTCGCGGACGAGAACCTCCGGCCCGACCTGGCCATCAACAGCATGCGGGCGGACGAAGCCGTAGCCGGCCGACGTCTTGTGGAAGGTGCCGGCAACGGTGCCGGAGGCCTGGGCGGGGCGGATGGTGTGGTTCTTGCCCGTGACGACGCGGCCTTGCTTGAGCAGGTCACGCAGCGCTCGCCGGAAGTCGGCGTACTGCTCCGCCGGCACGCCGATCTTGCGCGCCAGTGCCTTGGGCTTGAGCGGCTGATAGCTCTTCCGCGAGACGGCGGCTAGGATCTTCTGGGTGAGGTCAGGCATGGCCGAATAATCAATGACCCATGACCCATGACCGATGACCAAAACCTATCAGGGCCCGCCGCTTGCGGCTTAGCAAGACTGCGAAGCCGCAAGCGGAAGACCCGTCTGGTTTGGCCATCGGTCATGGGTCGTGGGTCATTGTGAGTTGGTTTCCCTTGAACAGGCGCCGCTGCAGCGACTGGCTGAACGGCGTCCACGACGTGGCGTTGTTCCGGTCCTCCTCGATGTCGCGCACGAAGGTGTGGACCTTGGCGTCGAGGTTGTCGAGGTAGTGCAGGGCAATCGCCTCGGGCGTCATCGGCAGCTTGGGACTGCCGAACTCGTACGAGCCATGATGGCTGACGATCATGTGCTGCAATCGCAGCAGCAGGTCACGGGGAAATGGCTCGCCGGTCAGGTCGGACACCTGCTGTGCCTTCTCGTTGAGCATCTCCACGCCGATCACCAGGTGGCCGACCAGCTGTCCCTCATCGGTGTAGCCGAAGACGCGCTCGTAGCTAAGTTCGCGCACCTTGCCGATGTCGTGCAGGAAGACACCCAAGAGCAGCAGGTCGGGGTCGACCTTGGGATACAGCGGCAGGAGGCGATCGGCCGCCTCGAGCATGTTGACGACGTGCTCCAGCAGTCCGCCGACGTAGGCGTGGTGGTTGCGGATGCCCGCCGGGGCACGGCTGAAGTTGCGCACGAAGGCCTCGTCCATGAGGAAGCACTCGGCCAGGGCGCGCAGGTGCGGGTTGCCGGCCTTCATGAGAGTGGCGCGGAGCGTCTGCTGAAGTTTCCCGATGTCCTTGTCGGTATGCGGCAGGAAGTCGGCAAGAGCGACGCGCTCGGGGCCAATGCGCTCCAGGTTATTGAGGACGATCTGCAGCGCCCCCTGGAACAGCTGTACCTTGCCGCGGACCTGGACGAAATCGCCCTCGTGCAGCGAGCGGAACAGGGTTTCGCCGGCGTTCCAGAGGCGGGCGTCGATCGAGCCGGTACGGTCGCGCAGCTGCAGCTGGATGTAGAGGTTGCCCTGGCGGTTGGCGCGGAGTTGCTTTTCGCCGACCAGGTAGACTTCGTCGAGGTTCTCGCCATCGGCCAGGTCTTCGATGAATCGCCGCTTGGGGGTGGTCACTGCTCGCGTCCGTTGTCTGCCGCCAAGGAGGAGTCGCCCTTGCCGGGCGGCAAGGGTCGATCCTCATCCTAGCGAGGGGCGCGGGCGTTCACCAGCAATTTCGCCGGGCGCAAACCTGTCTCTCTTTTCACATGACTTGCTCCCTTCCTTGCGATACAGTCTTCGGCAGGAGCCCAGAGGGTTCGCCCGGTCGCCTGGATGCCGAGGAGGTTGCGATGAGTGAGCGCGGATCGGCCGGAAACGTTCCGACACGGCGAGACTTCCTGCACCAGACAGCGGGGGCAGTCGCGGCAACCACGGCTGCCGCGGCACCTGGCGGCGATGCCCCTCCGGGCGCGCTGTTGCCGACCGTCAAGCTCGGGACGCATGCCGTCACACGGCTGATCCTCGGCGGCAATCCGATCTACGGATACTCGCACTTCAACAAGCTGTTCAGTCAACACCTGACTGACTGGCACACGCCGCAGCGCGTCGTCCAACTGCTCCAGCGCTGCGTGAAGGCCGGCCTCAACACCTGGCAGAATAGCTATGCCGAGCGAACGCTGCAGGACGTTGACCGCGTTCGGCAGGCCGGCGTGAAGTTCCACTGGCTCTGCCTGGGCAAGGGGGACTGGGACAGCCATCCCGAGCGCATCGCCGAGGCGGCGAAGCGCAAGCCGATCGGCATCGCCCCGCACGGCGCCCTGGCGGAACGACTGCACCGGCAGAACAAGCTGACCGAACTGGCCGATCTGCTCAAGCGCATCCGCGACCAAGGCGTGCTGGTCGGCCTGTCGGGGCACAACCCCGCCGTGATCGAGCTGGCCGAGGAAAAGGGCTGGGACATCGACTACTACATGTGCTGTCTCTATTATCTGACCCGGCCGCGTGAGGAGGTCCGCAAGCTGCTCGGCGATGCCGTGCCGCTGGGAGAGATCTACCTGCCCTCCGATCCGCCGCGTATGTTCCGCGTGATTCGCTCGGTGAAGAAGCCGTGCCTGGTGTATAAGGTCCTTGCCGCCGGCCGTCGCATCGGCTCGCCGGCCGAGGTGCGCGCGTGTTTCGAGACCGCGCTGAACAACATCAAGCCGACCGACGCCCTGATCGTCGGCATGTACCAGCAGTTCGGCGACCAGGTCGGCGCCAACGCCGCCCTCGTCCGCGAACTCTGTGCCCGCAAGGGCTGAGGGCTTACCCCGACGCGCAAGCGAGGATCTGCTTAGCCCGACGCGCAAGCGAGGAACACGTCAACCTCGCTTGCGCGTCGGGGTAAGCCCTCTGGCCTTTCCGGTTGCGATCCTGCCTCTGATCTGTTACCTCTGAGGTGTTGGCCGGTTCGCCCAAAGCCCGCCCGACCCGCTGGCGCGGGTGCCCCGCGCACCGCCTTCCCGCCCCGCAGAGGCCCGCCGACCGCCATGCACCACCGCCAGACCCCCCGCGCCGTACGCCTCCTGGCCCTGTCGCTTTTGACGACCTTCCTCGGCGGGCCCGCCCTCGCCGAGCCCGCGCTCACGGATGTCCGCGTCGACCCGCCCACCGTACAGCTCACGGGGCCGGCTGCCCGCTATTTGCTCCTCGTCCAGGGCAAGCGCGCCGACGGCCGCCTCGTCGACCTGACGCGCGATGCCCGCTTCCACGTGCGCGACCCGAAAGTCGTCCGCGTCACGGACACCGGCATCGTCGAGGCCGTCGGCGACGGCGCGACAGAGGTTCGCGTTATCGCCGCCGGCCGCACCCTGAGCGTCGCCGTCAACGTCAGCGAATCGGGCCGGCTGCGGAAGTTCAACTTCGAGAATGACCTCATCCCGCTGTTCAGCCGTTTCGGCTGCAACGCGTCGGGCTGTCACGGTAAGGCGGAGGGCCAGAACGGCTTCAAGCTGTCTGTCTTCGGCTTCGACCCGCCCGCCGACTACAACGCCCTCGTCAAGGAGGCACGCGGCCGCCGTGTCTTCCCCGCGGCCCCCGACGAAAGCCTCCTGCTTCGCAAGATGTCGGGGCGCACGGCCCACGGTGGCGGGGTGCGCATCCCGTCCGGCAGCCGCGACTACGAGACGATCCGCGCCTGGATCGCCGCCGGCATGCCCTTCGGCGAGTCGACCGACCCGACAGTGACGGCAATCCGGGTCGACCCGCGTGAGCGCATCCTCGACGTGCATGGCCGGCAACAACTGCGCGTGCTTGCCCGCTGGTCCGATGGTCACGAGGCCGACGTCACCGCCCACGCCCGCTTCCAGACGAACAATGATGCCCTGGCGGCCGTCTCCGCCGACGGGCTGGTCAGCGCCGGCGAGGCGCCGGGCCAGGTGGCCGTCATGGCCAGCTTCATGAACCACGTCGACGTTTTCCGCGCCCTCATCCCGCGGCCGGGTCGTGTGGACGACTTCCCGCGCCTGGCTGAGAACAACTTTGTCGATCGCCACGTCCTCGCCCGCCTGCGCAAGCTCAACCTTCTGCCCTCGGAATTGTGCGATGATGCCGAGTTCCTGCGCCGCGTTTCCCTCGACGTGATCGGCACGCTGCCAACGGCGGCGGAGGCGCGGCGGTTCCTGGCGGACAGGCGGCCCGACCGGCGGCTGCGGCTGGTCGACGAACTGCTGGCCCGGCCCGAGTATGCCGACTTCTGGGCCCTCAAATGGGCGGACCTGCTGCGCGTCGACCGCCAGGTGCTCGGCCACAAGCGTGCTTATGCCTACTACAAGTGGGTGCGCGATAGCCTGGCTCGCAACAGGCCGTATGACCGCTTCGTGCGCGACATCCTGACTGCGGAGGGACCGCTCGCCGACGTGCCGGCGGGCAACTTCTACAAGGTCGTGACGGAGTCGGGCAAGGCGGCCAGCGACGTGGCCCAGGTCTTCCTGGGAGTGCGCATCGCCTGTGCCCAGTGCCACCATCATCCGTTCGACCGCTGGAGCCAGACCGACTACCAGGGCATGCTCGCGTTCTTCGCCCAGGTCGGGGCTCGGCCGTCCCCGCGCGGTGAGGCTGTCTTCGCCGAGGGCGAGCCGGAGGCACGGCACCCCCGCACGGGCGAGGTGGTCCACGCCCACCCCCTTGGCTCGCCGGCGCCGCAGAAGTCGCCAGCGGGCGACCGCCGCCTGGTCCTTGCCAACTGGGTGACGAACTCCGCGAACCCGTTCTTCGCCCGCAACCTTGTCAACCGCTACTGGGCTCATTTCATGGGCCGCGGCCTGGTCGAGCCGGTCGACGACGTCCGCGCCACCAACCCGCCCTCGAACCCGGAACTGCTCGACGCCCTGGCGAAGTCCTTTGTCGACAGCAAGTACGACGTCAAGCAGCTGATCCGCACGATCACCGCCTCGCGCGTCTACCAGTTGTCGTCGCAGCCCAACGCGACCAACGAGGGCGACGAGCAGAATTACTCGCGGGCGCGGCTGAAGCGCGTGGGAGCCGAGGTGCTGCTGGACATGGTCTGTCAGGCGACGGGCATCGGTGAGAAGTTCGACGGCGTACCGCCAGGGTACCGGGCGATTCAGCTCTGGGACAGCAAGGTGGGGCATTACTTCCTGAAGACGTTTGGGCGGCCGGAGCGGGTCAGCGCCTGCGAATGCGAGCGGACCGCCGAGCCGAGTGTCGCCCAGGTGCTGCACCTGTTGAACGCCCCGGAGATGCACGTCAAGATCAGCCACGCTGGCGGCCGCGTCGCAAAGCTCGTCCGCCAAGTACACGACGACGGCGCCCTGGCAGAGCAACTGTACCTGACCTTCTACGGCCGCTTCCCCGAGGAGAAGGAACGGGCGGTCGCCGTCGAGTACCTGAAGAAGGGCAAGGCCAACCGGCAGCAGGCCGCGGAAGACCTTGCCTGGAGTCTGATGAACTCGCTCGAGTTCGTCTTCAATCACTGAGCCGACCTCCCCACCTTGCCTTTCCCCCGCTGCTTACCGCCGCCTGCGCGCCGAAGGTAGCGATTGATTCAAGCGGAACAGTTGTGCGGCCGATGTCACAGGAAGGACGGACTTCGGTCGACCCGCCCGCGCTTCCGCACGGGCCGCCGGGCAGCGTTGTCGTTTGGGAGTTGCGATGATGTACAAGAAGTGGATGGGCGTGGCGTTGCTCGCCGTCGGGCTGGGCCAGGGGACCGGGGCGAAGGCGCAGCTGCCGAGCCCGGGCGGGGTCCCGGCCCTACCCGAGCCGCTCCCCTGTGCGCCGACCGGCGGCCCCGGCCCTGGGCAAGGAGGCCAGTGCCCCCCCAACCTGGTGCCCGGCCCGCTCAGTCCGTCCGACGCCCCGCCCGGTCCGCCCGACACTCTCGGCCTTCCGCCCGAGGTCAAGAACGCCTTCCCGTGCGAGGAGTACCCTCCACCGACGCATGCGTTCTTCCACGCCGGCAGCCAGGCCCTGCAGCGGCAGAAACTGGGTCACAGTATCACTGCCATTTTCGACAACTCCGACTTCTCACGCGTCGACTCGGGAAACGTAATCTTCCCGTTCTCGAACGTCAGGCCGGCGCAGGACCTCAACAATATCGTGCCCGAGATGGCCTTCGGCTACCGGGGCACCCTGGGCATCCTCCTGGAGGAGGCCGGCTGTTCCCTCGAGTTCACGGGGTTCTACGTCCCGCAGAGCGATGCCACCAACCAGATCACCCTGCCGGGCCGGCTGAGTTCGTTCTTCTTCAATGCGCCGACGGGCTTCGAGGGAGACAATGGCCTGTTCCTGCAGGGCGACCGCTCCCTAGCGACCCAGCAGACGGCGGTGGGCAGTGCCGAGTTGAACGTCCGCACCTTCTCGAAGGCATTCACCGGCTGCGAGTTGCTCCTGGGCGTGCGCTACCTGAACGTGCATGACCGCTTCAGCCTGTTCTTTGACGACGACGGCCTCCTGGTCCACGACATCTTCGGCCGGTCCAACCCGACCTTGCAGGCTACCTACTCGTCACGGGTCAACAGCAACATCATCGCCCCGCAGGTCGGCTTCGAGTACCAGCACAGCATCGTCCACGGCGTGGCGTTCGGCATGTACGGCAAGACAGCGGCCGGCTACGACCTCTCCGACATCGCCGTGACGCTGACGCGCGGCGACGGCCTGCTCGGGACGAATGGGGCCCACACGCGACATAATTTCTCACAGATTTACGAGATCGGCGGCTACTTCGACGTCTACCTGCTGGAGCGGCTGCGGCTGCGCGGCGGGTACATAGGGATGTGGGTCGTCAACGTCCCCGAAGCGGTCGATCAGGTCAGCTTCGACCTGGCGGCCCCGCTGGGTCGCCAGGACAGCACCGGCAGCATCTTCTTCCACGGGCCCTCGATCGAATTTCAGTTCCTCTTCTGAGTCTGTTGTAGGACGGATTTCCAATCCGTCCGTACGTGAAGCCCGGACGGATTGGAAATCCGTCCTACGGATCAGCCGCCGATCGGGACGGTCGGGTCGCGGCCGTCGTCGACCCAGACCCAGCCGTACTGGGTGTTGCTCGGCGCCGGGTCCTGCTGGTACTGCTCGCGCAGCTGCGTCAGCTTGTCAGCCTTGATCTCCTTGCGCTTCGCCTTCGGGTCGATGCCGAACAGTCGCGCCGCGTTCAGGCCGAAGATCTGTGCCTTGATCTTGTCGGTGAGTGCCGGGTACTTGTACTTGTCTCTCAGTTCCTCGGTCATTTTCAGGCGCCGCAGCCGCTGGATCTGGCTCTGCGGACTGCCGCCCCAGATCGAGTCGGTGCCCCAGACGATGTGGTCGGCCCCCGCCACCTGGATCATCTGCCCGAGCATGTGCAGGCACATCTTCGGGTCACGCGCCGACGTCTGCTGGAACGTGCTGCCCAGCTCGAAGTAGATATTCTTGATCTTCGGATTCCGCTTCAGAATGCGCAGGATGTCGCTGATCCAGGGGATCTCCTGCGGGTCGTCGGTCTTCTTGTCGACGACCTTGGGGCCGGTGCCTCGCCCCAGCCCGCCGAAGCCACGGAAGCCGGAGTGATAAACGATGAAGTTCAGGTCGGGCCAGTCCTGCGCCGCCTTCTCCAGGTCCAGCGGGGTACACGCCTTCTCGTTGAACGCGCCCAGGGGCAGGCCCTTGTGGACGCACAGGTTCTTGACGCCCAGCTTCCTGGTCCGCTCCCAGAAGGGGTAGGCGACCTTCTCGTCGTCCATGAACCAGGCCTTTTCACCGAGTTCGGCGCCGGTGTACATCTTCCAGGCATCGATCTTTAGCTCCTTGACCTGGCGCTCCATCTCCTCCCGTTCTTTCTTGCCGAGGTTAGGCCGCAGCAGACCGTGCGACAGGACGCGCTGCGAGCCGGCGAGGTCGTTGACGTACTTGCGCGTGGCGACCATCTGGTCGGGCGGCAGCGGGTTCTTGTCCCATTCGCGCGACGGCACGCCGCTGATGATCGCCATGACGGTATCGCTGTCGCCAAAGACCTCCTTGACGTAGTGAGCCCGGTTGAGCAGTTCGAGGCTCTTCGCCAGGGAACCGGAGAACGGCCGCAGCATCTGGAAGAAGCGGACGGCCCGGCGTCCATCGGGCGTGTCGTCGTACCACTTGCGGCTGACGTCGACGTGGTGCGTCTGGACGTCGAAGATGAACTGCTCCTTGGGCCACTTCTCCTTGAACGCCTCTTGGTCGGCGACTTCTTCGGCGCTGACCTCGTAGACGTCGCCGAACACCTGGTTGAGCGCCAGCAGGGCCGCGGCCATACCGCTGCCGGTACGCAGGAAGTCGCGCCGGCTGAGGCCCTGACGTTTGGCCGCCTCTGCGCTGATCGTGTCGAGGCGGGCGGCGTACTCGAGCTGCTGCGGCGATGGCGGCGGAGGAATGAACTCCTCATTGGAGGCGATGCGGGCGGGGATCGGCAGCGGGGCGTCGCTGGTCGCGTCGAGATCACACTGGCGGACCCACATGATTGTTCCTCCTGGGATCGGATGGACGGCAACGCCAGGCCCACCCGGGACCGGCGCAGCCTGTCAGTGGTGGCCGTGCCCGTGCGCGGGAGCGTGGCCGGCCTCGGCGGGCGGCTCGATCGGGATTTCCGGCGGCTCGTAGTGCCACTGTCCCTGCAGCCAGCCGGCGAACAGGGCCAGCGCCGCCAGGGTACTCACGCCGCCGAGCTGCCACCAGAAGTTCGGGAAGGTCGCGAAACCCAGGCAATCGCACTCACCCGGGGCAATCCGCGACCAGACCGTGGCGGCGACCAATCCCAGCAGCACACACGGAGCCCAGGCACCCTGCGCCAGCACCGGCCACACCTTGCGCCAGTCGACGGCGAACAGCCAGAACGCCGTCCACAGCAGGACCGGCAGCAGGGGCAGCAAGAGGCCCCACAGGAGTCGAAGGAGGGACCACAGTTGCTGGACGAGATCTCCGAGTTGTGCGAGCCACTGCGGTAATTCCACGGTCCTACCTCGCGCCGAAAAAACTCCACGACCGGACGAACTTCTCGCCCTACCATAGGCGGGTGCCGGCGCTTCGTCAACTTCGCCGACCGCCACCGCGACTCGTGCCTTGCACGCTGACCGCGGCGCGTATAATTTCAGCATGTCGGCGACAAGGTTTCGCTGCCGGTCGCGTTTCACAGCGAGGTCATGCCGTGTCGATCCCCAACGATGACCTGCCCCTGGACAACCGCGCGGGCAACGCCTACGACCCCCTCTTCGCCGCCCGCATCGACGCCCTCGCCAAGTCATCCGGCGGACGCCCCGCTCCCAGCCAGCCGGGAGGCAACACCAGCGGGGCCGGCTGGCCGGTCGGCGTCGCGGTCTTCCTCGGCCTCGTCCTTCTGAGGGGTTGCGCATCGCTCTCGACCTCCGGCTCGCGGTCGAGTTCTTACGATTACGGCCATCCCAACAGCACCGAGTTGCTCGAGAAAAGCCGCAGGATTCAGGAGATGCCCAGGGAGCGAAGGGAGCAAGAGGGAGGAATCCAGAAAGACTTCGACGATGACCCGGCAATCGGCGCGAGGGCCCCGAACGCCGAGGAAGTGTTCCGCAAGGTCAGAGAACGGCTGGACGGGCTGCGGAAGCAGCAAGCCGAACCGCCGGAAGGACCCAACGAGCCCGACCGCCAGCCGTGACGCCCGTCGCCTGACCCCCGACACGGAGGTTGGTCCATGCCACTGCTCGGCGCTCACATGTCGATTGCCGGGGGCCTGCACAACGCCCTGCTCGATGCGCAGGGACACCACTGTCAGGCCGTGCAGCTGTTCACAAAAAATGCCAACCAGTGGAACGCTCCGCCTCCGACCGATGACGCGGTGCGCCTCTTCCGCCGCACCCTGCGGCAGACACGGCTGCGCCTGCCAATGGTCCACGACTCGTACCTGATCAACCTCGCCTCGCCCGATGAGACGCTCTATCGCCGCTCGGTCGAGGCGTTCGTCGACGAACTGTACCGGGCCGAGCGCATCGGTGCCCGCTACCTGGTGACGCATCCCGGGGCCTTTATCAGCACCGATGAGGAGACGGGCCTGAAGCGCGTGGCGTCCGCCCTGGACGAAGCGCACCGCCGCTGTCCGAATTACCGCGTGATGGTGCTGCTGGAGACGACCGCCGGGCAAGGCACGACGCTGGGCCACCGCTTCGAGCACCTCGCCCGCATTCTCTCGCTGGTGGCGGAGCCGCGCCGCCTCGGCGTCTGCCTCGACACCTGTCATGTCTTCGCCGCCGGCTACGCCCTGGCGCCGGGGACCGAGTACCGCGCGACCTTCCGCGCTTTCGACCGCCTCATCGGCCTGTCGCGGTTGAAGGCGTTCCACGTCAACGACAGTCTGCGTCCGCAAGGTAGCCGCGTCGACCGGCACGCGCACATCGGCCGGGGTCATCTCGGCCTGGAGCCGTTCCGACTGTTGCTGAACGATCGTCGCTTCCGCAATCGTCCGATGGTGCTGGAAACCCCCAAGGAAAAAGGGGACGAAAAGGATATGGATGGCGTCAATCTCGCCACTCTGCGCGGCTTGTTGGAGGGACCGGCAACCGAGCTATCCTCAGCCGGGTGATCAGCCCGACGCGCCAGCGAGGAGATTAGCCCGACGCGCCAGCGAGGTTTGCTGGTTGCCTCGCTGGCGCGTCGGGCTAAGGTCACTCCTTTCTTAGCTCCTTGATCTGAATCCTGCGGAAGCGAGTGCTGCCGATCCAGCTTTGCAGGCCGATGCGCCCGGAGGATCGCTTCAGACCCGGCACCTTCTTGGCCTGGTCGTCGAAGTTGTTCAGATCGGTTTGCAGCACCTGTTCGCCGTTGACCACCACGCGCAGGGACGAGCCGCGCACCTCCATTTCCAGCGAGTTCCACTCGCCGACCGGTTTCAGCGTCGGCACGCGGTCGATGGCGATGTTGTACAACGCCCCGGTCCTCTGCATGCGCTGCAGGTTGGCATAGCCGCGGAACGAGTCGTCCTGCAGCTGGATTTCCGGATTGAGTGGGGAACCCGGGGAGTTGAATCCCTCGCCGGGAGCAGCCCGGAAGGCGACGCCGCTGTTGGCTCCCTCGGCAAACTGGAACTCCAGGCGCAGAACGAAGTCGCTGTAGTCGCGCTCCGTCAGCAGCCAGCCCCGCCGCCTCCCGCCGACACGGTTGACCAGTTCGCCGTCCTCAACGCTCCACGCCTCTGCATCGCCGCTGTCGACGGTCCAGCCGCTCAGGTCTTTGCCGTTGAACAGCAGGCGGAAGCTCGTTACGCTGCCGCGCTCCGTCTTGCCGTCAAGGACCGGGAGCGGCCTGTCGTCCTTGCCGCCGCCCAGCAGCTCCGGGTGCTGCCGCTGCTTGTACTTCCGCCAGGTGTGCTCGGGCACGCCCTCCTTGACGAAACGCTCCAACTCCGCCAGCGTCACCTTGCCGTCGCGATCTCGGTCGGCGGCGCCGCGCAGTCCCTGGAGGACGTAGTAGGAGAAGATACCGTGCTTGTGCTCCTCGTCCTCCAGGCAATACTGCCGGTCGGCGCAGCCGAAGAACGCGGCCACCTTCGCTGGAGGGGTCACCTTCCGCGGCGTGTCGTCGCCCGGCGGCGGCATGCGGCAGGCGTCGACCAGCACCAGTTTCAGCCCTGCCTTCGACTGCGACAGCTCGTCGTAGACCTCCGACAGGGAGAACAGCGTTTTCGGATCGTCCGGATCAGCATCGGCGAGGCCGAGGAAGTATTCCGCATTGCCGCGCGGCAGCACCTCGCGGCCACAGAAGGCCACGATCAGCGTGTCGGCCGGCGTACACGCCGCCGCCGCCGCGTGCAACTCGCGGCGAACGTTGTGACGGCGCGGCTTCAGGTGCGGCTCGCTCGCGGCACCTGTCGTCAGCAGGGCGACGTCCTCAGACCGCCGCGCCCCCACCCGAAACAGCTCTGCCAGCGCGACGGCGTCCGCCTCGGCATAATTCAAACTCCCCAACGCCTCTTTGTTATCGTAATTGTCAACACCGATGACGACGCCGAGGAGGGTGCCGGCCTTCGGCCGGGTCGCCGGCGGGGTTGGCGGCGGTCTCGCTGACGGGCGCGGCTCGGGCACTTCGATCTTCAGCACCGGGTTCTCGCCGCGCACGACCGTGAATTCGCGCGCCTTGACAATGACGTCGCCGCGCCGGATCTCGTATTCGTGCGTGCCCGGCTTCAAGGTGATCGGCTCACCCAAGTTCTCGACCGAGATCTTATCGCCGTCAATGAGGACGACGACGTTGGGGTCGTCGACCTCGATACGGACCGTGCCGTGCCGGGTGTTGATGTACAGGACCACGCCCAGCACGAGGATCGCGACGCCCACGAGCGCCGCGGCGATCAGCGGCCAGCGCTGCTTGCGAGCCGGCGGGCGGGCCGGCGGGCGAGGACACGGCACGGTGCTGTGTCCGAGCCAGGTGTCGAGGGCGTTGGCGAACCGCTGCATCGAGGCGAAGCGGTCGCCCGCTTTCTTCGCCATCGCCTTCAGACAGATTGCCTCCAGCTTGGGGTCCAGACCACGGCGCAGGGCCGCGGGCCGCGCCGGGTTCTGGGTAAGGATCTGCGCCATCACCTGTCCGAGACTGCCCTGAAACGGGACGCGCCCAGTGAGCAGTTCGTAGAGGATGACGCCGAGACCGTAGATGTCGGTGGCCGGGCCGAGGGCGGCGATGTCGCCCTCGACCTGCTCGGGCGACATGTACGCCGGCGTGCCCATGACCGTGCCGCTCTGCGTCAGGCGGACGTCGCCGGCAGCGTTGCGGCGAGCGAGGCCGAAGTCCATGACGACCGGCTCGCCGCGGTGGTTGAGCATGATGTTGGACGGCTTCAAATCACGGTGGATGACGCCGTGGGTATGCGCCTCCTCCAGCGCCAGGGCGGTGCGGCGAACGATTTCGGCGGCCTGATGCGGCTCGAGCGGACCCTCGCGGACGAGGTCGGACAGGGGCCGGCCCTCGATGTAGGCCATCGTCAGGTAGTGCGTCCCGCCAATTTCGCCGACGTCATACACGGGACAGAGGTTCGGGTGCGACAGCGTGGCGGCGGAGCGAGCCTCGCGCTGGAAGCGGAGCATCGAGTCGGAGTCCCCCGGCGAAAAGCTCGGCACCTTCAGGGCGACCTGGCGGTCGAGTTGTTCGTCGTGGGCGAGGTAGACGGCGCCCATGCCGCCCTGGCCGAGCTTCTTCAGGATGCGATAGCGGCCGACCCGCTGCAGCGCCGACTCTGCCGGCGGCGGGACCGGGGCGGTCCGGTCGTCCCCGCTGATGAGTGAGGGCGGCTCATTGAGGGTCTGCCCGAAGGGAGTCGTATCGGTCCGTGCTGGCTTCTGCTGCGGCGGTTTCTGCGGGCGCTTCTCGGTCGCCATGGGGCGTCTCCAGGATGGGGCGGATGCGGGTGCGCGGAAACTGCTCCATCATAGTCCAGCGGAGACGGGCTGTCATGAGGGAAGGGAACTTCGCCCGGATTTTTTCGGGAGGCGGTTAGCCGCGACGCGCCAGCGGAGCGCTCCGCTGGCGCGTCGCGGCTAACCGAACTTGGTTTCAAACGCGGTCAGGGTCGGAAGGGGGAAAAGAAAAGCCGCCGACCACGGGGGGCGACGCACAGGGTTGTCGGCGGAGGGCTTCCGCCGGACCGCGTCAGCGACGAATCGCGGTCGGTGTCCGTGCCTCGGAGTCGCCCTCCTGGCCAAGGAGGGTTACTCCCACCGGCAACGGCCACCTGTCCTGCGCGCCGGCAACTCCCCGTAGCCAGCGGCAGCAGCCCCCACCGGAGCACACACCCTGAAGGGGGCTCACAGCGAAGGCCAGGCGCTTCTTGCAATCTCCCTGAAAAAAACCATGTTCGGTCGGCAGAGCCGCCGGACGTTGCGCGGGGCAGTTCGCCGGCACGGGCGCCTGTCGACCGTTCGCGTCGGGGGTTTCGGGTGGGGTTGGTCCCGCGGCAAGGGCGCAGAACAAGCCCAGAAGACCCCCCCAAATTTCGTTCGTGGCGAGGGCTGGATGCTAGTTGAGCTTCTCGATTATACGCATACGAGCAAGGGGAGATTCAAGGCGAGTTTAAATGGCGAGTTATTGGTAAGACGCGGAAAAGCTGTCGAAAGTTCCAGCCTTCGCGATTTTTCTCAACGGGGCGGCAGGGCGTGGGCAGCGTGCAGGCGAGGTGAGCGAGTCGTTCCTTCGTCCCTTCATGTATCATACCTCGTGATCGGGGAGTGTGTTTCAGAGGGAACGAAAAAATCGGGGAAAGGAAACGGTTGCATTCCGGGACCGTCTCGGCCAGAATAGCCAGTGCTGCCGGTATTCCCGCCTGACTCGCCTGGCTGCAAGGCCGGGCGCGGATTGAAACAGAATTAGGGGGGTAACAACATGACCAACCTTCGCGGGCTTGCGCTGGTCGCGCTGCTCGGCCTCGCCGGTTTCCTGTCCGCCGGGGATCTCTACAACAAGGAGTCGGTCAAGGTCAAGGAGGCCGAGTTGCCCAGGCCGACTGACGTGAAGTCACTCGAGGTCTTTCCCGCCAAGATTCAGCTGCGCGGTCTCGACGACGCGCAGCAACTCGTTCTGTCGGCCGTCCTGAACGATGGCCGCCTCCAGGACCTCACCCCCGACGTTCGTTACGACGCCGACGCCAAGGTCGTCCGCGTCACGACGACCGGCCGGGTCGTCCCCGTCGGCAACGGGACCACCGAGGTCGTTGCTCGCTACGGCGACAAGACCATCAAGGTACCCGTCGCCTGCGAGTCGTGCGACGAGAACCTGCCCATCAACTTCGGCAACCAGATCGTGCCGATCTTCACCAAACTCGGCTGCAACGGCGGTGGTTGCCACGGTAAGGCGAGCGGGCAGAACGGCTTCAAGCTATCGCTGCTCGGCTTCGAGCCGGAAGTCGACTTCAGCGCCCTGGTCAAGGAGGCCCGCGGCCGGCGTCTGTTCCCCGCAGCGCCCGACCGCAGCCTGCTGCTGCTCAAGGCGGCCGGCGGCGTCGCTCACGGTGGCGGCAAGCGGATGGAGGTCGGCTCCGACGAGTACCGGCTGATCCGCCGTTGGATCGCGGCCGGCACGCCCTTCGGCAAACCGACCGACCCGACGGTGGAGCGCATCAGTGTGACGCCCGACCACCGCATCATGACCCGGCAGAACAAGCAGCAGTTCGCGGTCCAGGCCCACTACAGCGACGGTAGCGTCGAGGACATCACCCGGCGGGCCCAGTACGAGAGCAACGACACCGAGATCGCGGTCGTCGATGCCGATGGACTGGTCCGCACGCTGGCGCTCTCCGGCGAGGCGGCCGTCATGGTCCGCTACCAGTCGCACGTTTCCGTCTTCCGCGCCACCGTCCCGCTCGGGGTGAAGACACCCGACTACAAGTTCGCCCAGCAGACGGTCGTCGACAAGTACGCGCAGCGGAAGTGGCAGAAGCTCGGCCTGGTGCCGTCGGACCTGTGCAGCGACGAGCAGTTCATCCGCCGTGTGACGCTGGACATCACCGGCACGCTGCCGACGCCGAAGCAGGTGGCCGGCTTCCTCGCCGACAAGGACGCGAAGAAACGCGACAAGCTGGTCGATTCGCTGCTGGAGTCGTCGGAATACGCCTACTACTTCGCCAACAAGTGGGCGGACGTGCTGCGGGTCAAGCGGCGTGGCCAGCCCGACCGGGCCAAGGGTACCTTCGCCTTCCACGACTGGATTCGGCTGGCGATGGTGAAGGACAAGCCCTATGACGAGATCGCCCGCGAGATCCTGTCGGCGACCGGCGACGAGAACAGCAGCCCGCCGACGGTGTGGTACAAGGAACTGCAGCAGCCCGAGCAGTTCGTCGACGACACGGCCCAGGTGTTCCTCGGCCTGCGTCTGGCGTGCGCCCAGTGCCACCATCATCCCTACGAGAAGTGGAGCCAGGACGATTACTGGGGCCTGGCCGCCTTCTTCGCCCGCGTCGACCGGAAGCAATATTTTCTGCCGGGCGAACAGAACCCGGCTGCTCAGCAGCTGGTCATCAAGACGCGCTCCAGCGGCAATGTGACCAACAAGCGAACGCAGCAGCCGGCGATCATGAAGGCGCTCGACGGCGAGCCGGTGAACGCCGGGCCGGAAGTGGACCCGCGCGAGAAGCTGGTCGACTGGATGGTCGAGCCGAAGAACCCGTTCTTCGCCAGGGCGGTCGTCAACCGCTACTGGGCGCACTGCTTCGGCCGGGGCATCGTCGACCCGCTCGACGACATGCGTCTGACCAATCCGCCGTCGAACCCCGAACTGCTCGACGCGCTGGCGCAGGACTTCATCGACCACAAGTTCAGCCTCAAGCATCTGGTGGCGACGATCTGCAAGAGCCGGACGTATCAGCTCAGTTCGCTGCCGAACGAGTTCAACCAGCACGACAAGCAGAATTACGCTCGCTATTATCCGAAGCGGATGTCGGCGGAGGTGCTGTTCGACGGAGTCTGCCAGGTGACCAACAACCCGGCCAACTTCGGCGGGCTGCCCCAGGACAAGCACTCGCCCAACCGGGCGATCATGCTACCCGACGAGGGCTTCTCGTCCTACTTCCTGGACGTGTTTGGCCGGCCGCAGCGCATCAGCGCGTGCGAGTGCGAGCGTGTCAGCGAGGCGAACCTGGCCCAGGCGCTGCACCTGTTGAACTCCGATGAGATCCAGGGCAAGCTGTCGCGCGGCGGCGGGCGTGCGGAGCAGATGGCCACCGACAAGCGGCCCGACGCCGAGAAGGTGAAGAAGGTCGCTTACGAGAACATCCTGTGGGCGCTGATCAACACCAAGGAGTTCCAGTTCAACCAGTAAGCGGGCCGCTGAAGACGTGATCGGTTGAACCGAAGCGCCGGCCGGTCCCGTGGGGCCGGCCGGCTCTTTTGTTCTTGACGTCGGCTCGCGGCGGGGTCAGGATGTTGTCGGTTAGGTAGGCATCGGAGCGCGGCGGTGGCCCATCGGGGCGCAGCCCGAAAGTGCAACCGGCGACAGTTGCTCTACCCACTTGTTGTGCGATTTTTCCCGACACTTCCACAGAATAGACCGGTCGATCATGACTAGCGCCGGCCCTGATCTCCGGCTGTCGCGGGAGTGCCACCCCAGAGGTAAGAGCAGTGAGAGCGGCGACTCCACAAATGGTTAGGGCGGAAGGGGCTTGCGGGTCCTCGAGCGGCGGGGGAAGATTCAAAACGCACCTACCGACTGTACTTACTGGGAGGACTGCTGTGGAAAAAGGCACCGTCAAGTTCTTCGATTCAAAACGCGGTTTCGGCAAGATCCTCAGTACGTCAGGTGGAGAGGAAGTCTTCGTGCATTTCAGCAAGATAGCCGATCCTACGCGCCGGTATCTCGTCGAGGGCGAGCCTGTGGAGTTCGAGGCAGAACAAAATGAGAAGGGCCTGGCCGCTACGAGCGTCTGTGTGGTCGAATCGCGACTGGTGGGGACGGTCGATCGCTTCGACAACAAGCGCGGCTTTGGGATTCTGATTGCGGAGGACAGCGGTGCCGAGTACTTCGTCCACTATTCCAATATCGTCTCGGACAGAGAGTACAAGAACCTTGAGGAGGGACAGGACGTTTCCTTCGTTAGAGAAACGGATCCAAGCGGAAAGCTGCGGGCGAAACGCGTCCTCCCGGACACGCGTATGCCGCTTGAGCGATTCGCGGTTCTCCCGAGATTCGATGACAAGCTCGACCAGTTAGTCGATCACCCCGACCGGGCGGGTTTGGCGCAGACTGAAGATTGGGGATACCGCTTCCACGCTTCCCCACGCCGTAACCCCGTCCTGTTTAATTACATCCATTACACTTTCAAGCGCCTCCAAGCGGAGGGGAAAATTGCGGAAACCGTTGACTCTGAGAAGAAGCAGCGCCTCGCGTGCTTCAATACGAACCTCGTGACGAAGAACTACGAGCCCATCTTCGCGGCCTTCCACGAGAGTACGCACGAGGACGTTGAGCAAGGCTTCGTGCTCATCGGGTTCTTCAAGGAGAGCGAACATCCAATCACACTTTTTGAGAAGAGGCCCGAGGCTGCCGATTACTTCACTGAGCCCCAAGAACTCATCTACGATCGTAAGCTGGACCTTGTGTGCAACGTCGATCATACCATCGAGGAGCGCATCGACCGCTTCCCCGAGTACTACCGCGACAAGCCGGGCTTCTTGGCGACGGCACTGCGTATCGCGATTGATCGGGCCAAGCGTCGCGTTCTTCAGAACTACAAGACTGCCATCCCCATGTACCACCGGGAACGAATCCAGCTTCTCCTTCCACTGTGCCTCGATAAGCCCGACACGGCTGATGTGGCGCTGGTCGTCGGTCGGGAGGGGCGCGTTTACAAGGGTTATACCGTAATTACACTTGACATGGCATACAACAACGCTCGGCTGCTTACCCGACCAGACAGGGAGTGGCTCGTGCCTTGATGGCCTCGGGGCTGGCGCGGCCTGTAGCACGCGACATTCCGACAACCCGCCCTTGGAGGCGCACCGATGACACCAGCACATCGGGTCGAAGTCGTTCTGTCGGAGGATGGGAAGCTGTTGCTCGACCACCTCCCGTTCCGAGCGGGCCAGGCGGTCGAGGTGATCGTGCTCCCGGTCGTTCCCTCGACGGCCGCGGGCCAACCGCTGCGGGGCTCGGTCCTCCGCTACGATCGGCCGACCGAGCCGATCGCCGAGGCTGACTGGGATGCGCTGCGGTGATCATTCTGGATACCCATGTCTGGGTCTGGTGGATGGACGGCGGAGCCCAACTCCCGCCAGACTACCTGGCCCTGATCCAAGCCGAGGCGGCGAACGGGTGGGGGGTGTGCGCGATCTCCTGCTGGGAGGTGGCCAAGTTGGTCGAGCTGGGCCGGCTGCAGTTGGCCGTCCCGGTGGACCAGTGGTTGGCCCAAGCGCTGCAACCCCCGGTCCAGTTGCTTCCTCTCACCCCCGAGGTGGCAGTCGGTTCCACTCGGCTGCCGGGCACCTTTCACCGCGATCCGGCGGACCAGATGATCGTCGCCACGGCCCGACACTTCGACTGTCCGCTGGTTACCCTCGATCAGCGAATCCGAGCGTACCCCCACGTCCGGTTGGCTCGCTGAAGCTCTGGTCCTGTGCCTGTGTCCGCGCGGCAGCTATCGTGTGTCGGAGCAGGCCAGGCGCTGCATCTGCTGAACTCGGATGAGATCCAGGGCAAGCTGTCGCGTGGCGGTGGGCGTGCGGAGGTGATGGCCAACGACAAGCGGCCCGACGCCGAGAAGGTGAGGGAACTGTTCGTGTGGGCCTTCGCGCACGAGCCGACGCCCGAGCAGATGGCGGTGGCGCTGGAGCACATCCAGAAGAACGAGAAAGCGAAGAAGGTCGCTTACGAGAACATCCTGTGGGCGCTGATCAATACCAAGGAGTTCCAGTTCAACCAGTAAGCGGACCGCTGAAGACGTGATCGGTTGAACCGAAGCGCCGGCCGGCCCTCTCTTCTCCATTTGGGGCTGTACTTTCCCTGATCTTCTGATACTCGGAAGCGAAAAAAAGCCGGGAAATCGAGACCTCCTCTTCGATAATGCCCGTTTTCGGGGGAGGCCAACAAGCCAGGGAATGCAACAAACTCATGAAATCCCCGGGAAAACAGCCCTCCGTGGTATAAGACGATCAGGGAAAGTGCAGCTATATGCCCTCCTCCTTGAAGCCCTTGAACCAGGGGATCGACGGCCCGGACGGCTTGCCTTGTGTAAGCATTAGTGCTATCATGAATGCTGTCGCGCCAGGCCCCGTTCCGGCTGAGGAAGCACAGGGAAGTGAAGTTCACGACGCTCATCCCCACGACACGGAATGACGGCAGCGCGGTTCGGCCGTCCGTGCTGGCTCGCCTTATCCAGTCGTTGTGGCGGCCGTTCGGCGGGATGACCAACGAGGGGCTCGTGACCGGGCACTGGATTGACGATGACACCGAGTTCCAGGACGTCTGCGTGAAAGTGTCCATCGAGTGTGACCGCGATCGGCTGCACGAAGCAATCAAGGCCGTCCGGCAGATCGGCCACAAGCTGGGTCAGCGGGCCATGTATTTCGAGGTTTCCGGCTACGACGGAGTTCAGATTCTCCGCGTTCAGTAGTGCGGACCGCGTCGAGGAGCGGACCGGCACCGGCAGAGGAGACGTTATGACTGCCAGGAAGAAGACCACGGCCAGCCGCGGGGTCCTCGCCAAGGCGCGACAGCTGCTCGCCTTCGCCGAGGAGCGGGCCGGCCAGGCCACCGACTGGGTGGACTTGCACAATGCCCTGTTCGGCCTGGGCGGCAAGGCGACCGAGCTGTTGACGACCGAGTCGGAGCGGACCGCTTTTACCCAGACCGCCGAGTGCAAGCGGATCTTCGCCCTCTTGGACCGCCTGCCGCCGCCGGCGGCCAAGGACTTCGGCGAGCTGCTGGCCACGGCCAACGGTGCCATCAGTGTTCGCCTGCCCCGCTCGGTGCATGCCGCCTTGCTCGCGGAAGCCAAGGCGGAAGGCGTCAGCTTGAACCAGCTTTGCCTGTCCAAGCTGGTCGCTCAACTCCGCGCCGTCATCTAGGATTTCGGGACCAAACCCCTATCTCCCCGCGACAATACTTGGGCTCAGTAGCGGCCGTGAGCCCTGGTTTGTTGTTGGCGTGTTGTGGCCCGTGCCGCCTTGTGCGACCGTGAAGGTGTTGGGTGGCTCGGGGATCGGTCGGGGCGGTGTACCGTGCATCGGCGCGCGCTGCGCCGTACTGGTCGGTGTGTCCCCGAGACACGCTGGCACGGTGGCACGCACTCCAGGAGAACAGCCACAAGTACTTTGTTCCTCAAGGAGTTGTGTCGATGACATGTGCGTGCCACGCGGCATGGTTCAAATCCGGTCTTTTTTGGGTAACAGTGCGCACCCTGTCCGTGTCCGCCCTCGTGGGGCAGCTTCCGGCGGGTTGCTCCGGCCTGCGGCTCAGGCACGCTTAAAGCGTTGGTAGCCGAGCAGCTCCAGCCAGTGCGGATGCTCCTGTCCGGTCAGCAACTCGGCCGGGCTCTGGCCCACCCGCTCGGCGTGCTCACTGCGTTGGAAACGACGATGGTTCAGAAAGAACTGCAACAGCGACAGGTAGTCCGGACCCAGTTGCCGGCGCAGAAAGAAGTAGCAACGCAGACGGCTGTTGAGGTTCTCGGCGACGCTGCTGGCACGCACCGCGCGCCGCGCTAGCTGGGCCCCGGCCACGCGCAGAGCGTGCTACTGCCCCCGCAACTGCTGCCGCA
>JACOUH010000362.1 GCA_016177925.1 Planctomycetota bacterium
ATACACTTGGCGGCGGCAAGTTTCAGAATCATCATGGAGGGGTACTCCTGCTGGGCGAATACGTCTACGGCGGCCACGGCAGCAACAACGGCCTGCCCACCTGTGTGGAACTCAGGACGGGACGCGTGGTGTGGAAGGAGCGCGGGCCGGGGGTCGGCTCTGCTGCCGTGGTGTATGCCGACGGTTGCCTGTATTTCCGCTACCAGAACGGCGTGGTGGCCCTGATCGAGGCAAGCGCCGGCGGCTACCACCTCAAAGGGACGCTTCGCATCCCCGGTGCCGGGGGAGACAGCTGGGCGCACCCGGTTGTCGCGGGCAGCCGGCTGTATCTCCGCGAACAAGACCGGTTGTGGGTCTACGACCTGCGCCGCGATTCCCTTACGCCGCCGACTGCGCCGACCCGCCCTCCGCCCGTCCGCGACGCAGCGGCATCCGCGCTGCGAACGCTCGGCATCGGGGTGGAACCGCTGTCTGCCGCCCGTCCAGAGAGGGCCCGCCGCTTCTACGGCTACGCGGCGGACAACGAGATGCCCGCCTCAACCTTGCTGATCGCCCTCGCGGACAAACACCTCACCTCTCAGGGAACCGTACCCCCGGCAGTGCTCGACGCGTTGAAGAAACTGCGTTCGCCCTTCATCCTGAATCTGGCGGGGACGCACGTCCGCGATGCCGGACTCGAGCAACTGCGAGCCCTCGAACGTGTCGTGGGCATCAATCTCGAGCTGTGCGGCGACCTCACCGACGCGGGACTTGCCTGGTTGCAACCACTGCCGCATCTTCGCGTGCTGATTCTCGCCGGCACGAGCGTCACCGCCACCGGCCTGAAAGCATTGGCGCCGAACAAGAGCCTGGTGGCCCTCGACCTGGAGGTGTGCGATGGCATTTCGGATGCGGGATGTGAAACGCTGGGAGCGATGCGTCAACTCAAGGCACTGGTCCTCAAGAAGACGGGCTTTGAGCCGCAGCGCATCTCCGATGCCGGGTTGCGGCGACTGAGCACGCTGCATCAGATGGAGCTGCTTGATCTCTACGGAAACAGGGTGAGCGACGCAGGGCTTGTTCATCTCCAGGGAATGCACGAGTTGCGGGAACTCAACCTGAGTCTGCTCGCGATTACCGACGGCGGGCTGGCCCACCTGAAGCCCCTGAAGAGGCTGGAGCGGCTTGAACTGCTGTATTCGGAAGGGTTCGCTGGGCCGCTGATCACGAACGCCGGCCTGTCCTCCTTGAAACCGTTGATGAACCTGAACGTCCTCAACCTGACCGGCGCGCGTGTCACGGATGCAGGCCTGGGCAACTTACGGAGTCTGACAAAGCTCAAGCTCCTGGAACTGGTCAACACCGGAGCCACGACGGAGGGCATTCGCGCGATGAAGGAAGCACTTCCCGGTTGCAACATCGTCAAGTAACAGCATGTGGCGGCACGTTACCAACGTGCCAATTGTCCCGGCACGTTGGAAACGTGCCGCCAGTGCGCCTGTGAAGGTTGAGAATAAGCGGGGTGCAAGTCCCCGTCGAGAGGAGGTTTGGCTTCTCGTAGCCGAAGGTAACTGCGCCGCCAGGAGGCGGGGTGGGGGGCCAACCTCAGAACGGTCAAGATTAGTACCATCCCAGCCGCCCAAAGCAGCAGCCCTTCCTCACGGTGCCCCAAGATCGCAGCCACAAGTACCTTGCTCATCAAGGAGTTATGTCGACGATCCCCAGCGTGCCAACCCCCTCAAAGTTGGCACGCTGGCTGGCAGGCTGCCTCCTCCCCCCGGCCCCTCCCTGGGGCCGACACGCGCCTCCCAACGGCGTCTCCGTCCCCACCAGACGGCACCGGTCCCCCCCAGGACTGCCCATGTCCGACCACAAGCGATCCCAACAGGATTGCTCCCCAAAGCGGGGAGGGGGGCAACGCCGGTTTTTCTCTCTCCGTATCGGAGAGGGGGCAGAGAAGAGGAGTTTGGTCCGGCAATCCGAAAACAAAGGACAAGCGAGCGACGGCATCGGGTCACCCGACAGCGGGTCGGGCGGAGATGAACTCCGCCGCTGGCCGTCCGGATTTGTTAGGCAAAGAAATCTTGAAAGTCCCCTTTCGCCTTCGCCAGCAGCCGCTCGATGGCTTCTTCCAGCGCCGCGTAGGCCTCCTGGGCCCGACTTAGGTCGCCTTCGCGGCCAATCAATTCGAGTCGCGAGGCTGCTTTGAAGGCAACGGTGGCGCCAAACGTGCCAACCGAACCTTTGAGCGTATGGGCAACCAGTCGCAGCCCGGGGGCATCCCCTTTCGCCAGGGCTTCTCGGATCGCGGTCATCAAGCGCGGACATTCCTCCTGGAACATCTCCATCAGTTCCCTCAACAGTTGTTCGTTGCCACCCACGCGGGACAGTGCCACCGTCCGGTCCAGAATCGCCGCCCCTGGCTCCTCCTGGGGCGTGGCGGTCTGGATCGATGCACCGGTGGGGATGAGGTCCTCGATCGCCTGCAGGAGCTGGTCGGCCCGGATCGGCTTGGCGACGTAGCCGTCCATGCCTGCCTCCAAACAGCGTTCCCGGTCGCCCTTCATGGCGTGGGCGGTCATGGCAATGATCGGGATATGGTTGCCGGTTCCTTGTTCTTTGGCGCGGATAACGACGGTGGCCTCCAGGCCATCCATTGCCGGCATCTGCACGTCCATGAGCACAAGGTCGAAGGGCTGTTGCTCCCAAGCGGACAATGCCTCCCGGCCATTGCCGGCCACGACCACCGTGTGACTTTGTAGCTCCAGGAGTCGGACCGCCAGCCTCTGGTTTACCGTGTTGTCCTCGGCCAGCAGAATGTGCAGGCACCGCCTTCCCTCCTGCAACCGGGAACGTGGAGCCGGAAGAGGCTGCTCTTTATCGAGCGAGGCCTTGCCGAGACACATCTCGATGGCGTCCAGCAATTCCGACTGCTTCACGGGCTTGGTCAGGTAAGCGGCGATCCCCAACTCCCGGCAGCGGGCGGCATCCCCCGGTTGACCGCTGGACGAGAGCATCATGATCGTGGCCCCGGCCAACTCCGGATGCTGCTGGATCTGTTCGGCCAAGGCGAAACCGTCCAGGCCCGGCATCATGGCATCGAGCAGGACCAACGGGTAGGGCTCCCCGGCAGCCGACGCCCTCTTCATCTCCTCCAGCGCAGCCGGTCCACTGTCTACCATCGTCGGCTTCATCTCCCATTTGGTGAGCATTTCTCCGAGGATGGAGCGGTTGATCGCGTAGTCATCGACGACCAAGACAGGCAAACCCCGCAATTGGACGGGTTGGGGCAGCACAGGTTGTTCCGCCGTCTCGCTGGGCAGGCCAAAGGGAACCACCACATGGAACGTACTCCCCTGGCCGACCGTGCTCTCCAGCCAGATGCGGCCACCCATCATCTGGACCAGCCGGTATGAAATCGCCAGGCCCAACCCCGTGCCCTCATAGCGGCGCGTCGTGGAACTGTCCGCTTGCACAAATGGATCAAAGATCACGCGCTGCTGCTCGGCAGGGATGCCGATGCCCGTATCGCGGAGGGCAAAGTGCAACGTAACCTCCGCTGTCCGTTGGCCGTGGTCCGTGCGCGGTGCCTCCGCTGCCGGGCCCGTTCCATCCGCTGGCTCGCCCTTGGCTGAGGACAACAGACCACGGACGACAGCCACATCCAGCACCACCTCGCCGTGTTCGGTGAATTTGATGGCATTGCCCACCAGGTTGACGACCAGTTGGCGCAGGCGTCCGGGATCGCCCACGATCGCCGCTGGCACCTCGGAATGTACGTGACAGGCCAGTTCCAACCCCTTCCTGTGCGCGCGCAGCGCCAGCGTCTTCATCGTATCGCCGACGTTGTCGCGCAGGTCGAAGGGAACGGTGTCGAGCTGGAGTTTGCCTGCCTCGATCTTGGAAAAGTCGAGAATGTCATTGATCACGGTCAGCAGAGAATCGGCGGACAACTTGACCATGTTCAGATAGTCGCGCTGCTCGCGGCTGAGGTCCGTATCGAGAGCGAGATCGGTCATGCCGATGATACCGTTCATGGGCGTGCGAATCTCGTGCGACATGTTGGCCAGGAACTCGCTCTTGGCCCGGCTGGCCGCCTCGGCGGCTTCCTTGGCTTCCCGCAACTCCTCCTCGGCCTGCTTCCTTGCGGTGATGTTGGTGGAGATGACGGTGGCACCTGTCACCCGCCCGTTGATGATAACGGGGCCGAAATGACTGGCCCACCAGCGCAGGATGCCGTCCAGCCCGCGCGACGCAATCTCAAAGGCAGTGGGTTCCTGGGTTTGGAAGACGTACTCCAGGGCCTCCCGGAACTTTTGATGCTGCTCCGGCAGCACATAGTCGTAGCAGCTGGTCCCGATGAGTTCTTCCACCCGCCTGGCGCCTGACACCGGGCGGTTGATAAAGAGAATGGTGCCGTCACGGTCCAGGCTGGCAATGACATTCGGGGCGGTCTGGGCCAACTGGCGCCACTTACTTTCTGTCTCCCGCAGCGCCTCGGCTGTCCGTTGGCGTTCGCTGATTTCCGCCTGCAATGCCTCGTTCACCTTCACCAGCTGTTCCGTACGTTCCTGGACTCGGATTTCCAACTCATCGTGAGTCTTCCGCAGCTCTTGCTCGTGGGCGGAGAGTTGCAGAACCATGTGCCGAAAGGCCTGAGCTAATTGCCCGACTTCGTCGGTACGCGCGGCGATCGGGAGGATTTCCGCACCGGCTTCGCCTTCAGACGTGGCCGTGGAATCGGTGGAGGCCAGCTTGTTCGCGTAATTGGTCAGTCGTTTGAGCGGCTGGACGATCTTGTTCACGAGCAAATAGGCACCGAGAAGGCTCAGCAGAAAAATAACACCTACCAGAGACAACTGGTTCCGGATGGCCGACCAGATGCGGGCCCGGATGATTGCTCGGTCCATACCCACGTGGACGTAGCCGGCTTTCCCCGCCAGGATGGGCGCGCAGACGTCCATGTACTCTTCCTGGCCATTGATTTGAATCGGACGGGTGATGGTCTCGTGTTCGCGTCCCTCCAGGTTGTGAACTTCTTCGGGAATGGCGGGCATGAACGTGTGCGCCACCACCTCCCCCTGGGCGTTTATGACAAACACATACGAAACCCCTTTGATGTCCAGATATTGATCAATCATGGCCTGGATGGTAGAGATATCGCGGTAGAGGAACTGATCGACACTGGAATCGGCAATACTGTTGGCGATCGCGATCCCTTTGCTCTCGTACTCCGTGGTCAGGTTGTGATGAATCCTCCAGGCCGAGGAAGCGGTGGTGGCCACCATGGTGACACCAAATACCAGGAGCAGAGCGGTGAGAGCTCTCCGCAATAGGCGCGATGTTTTCATCGGCTCCACCTCTTCCAGTCGTCGAGTCGGACGAACCGCCCCTCCGAGACCGTGGTGAAGTAAACCTTGTCCAGGCCCTGATGCTTCTTGGGCCCAAAGGATACGGGTACATCAATGCCCAGATCGAACTTGTCGATGGACTCCACTACCTTCCTGATGCGATCCCTGCCGATGTCCTTGCCCATCTTGTTGAGGATGCCCACCAGCAGCTTGGCATTGAGAAAGCCTTCCAGACTGACATAGCTGTACGGGAGCGGCCGGTAGCCTTTTTCGACGAGGTCCGGCGGAGGCATGGGATTGTACCGATCCATCAGCTCACGATACTGCCGCACGGCGGGTAAATCGGTGTCATGATAGCTCGGCACCACTTGCGAGTTGATGAGGTCCCTCGTGTAATCCTTGCCATTGGCCTTGCTCGCTTCCAGAAGCAGGCTGAGCAGGTTTTCGCTGCCGACAAAGGCGATGTTGGCGATCGGGACATCCCAGCCGGCGTCCCGCGCGTCCCGGATGAAGGCCGCACACGCCGCATAGGCGCCGATGCAGATCACCGCGTCCGGGTCTGCCTTGCGGAGAATGTCCACCTGCACGCGCAGGCTCTGGGAAAAGGTAGTCCCCCGCCGGTACGTGGCTTCGCCGACCATCCGCAGTTTGTGGCGGGCCAGCGCCTTCCGCACGCCATCCCACCCGCCGCGTCCGAAGGAATCAATCTGGTAGAAGACAGCGATCCGCTTCTGGCCGATCCGGACAAAATGATCAACCAGGCCGCCCGTCTCCTGGTGAAAGGAGGCGCGGAGGTTGAAAACGAACGCGTCATAGGGAGGCTGTCTCTGGGGTTGCGCCCCCGTAAAGGGGAAGAAGAGGTACACAGAGCGGTCTTCGTGAAGTTTCAGCAGGGGCAGCATTCGGGTCACCGTTGGCGTCCCCACGTAGCCGTACAGAAGCAGAGGGTCGTCTTGTTCGATGAGCCGGACCGTATTCTCAATCGCGGGGATGGGATTGTAGCCGTCGTCGTAGGCCTTGATGACGAGCTTACTCCCCTCGACGCCGCCGGATCGGTTGACGTGCTCGAAGTAGGCCATCGATCCCCGGTACAGCTCGATGCCGAGCCCGCGCGACGGCCCTCGGAATGCCGCGGACATACCCAGGACGATGTCGTCAGCTCGAATCGACTCGGGGAAGACCAGGGGCAGGAGTAAACAAAGCCCGCAAACTCCGCGGCACAGTGCTGGCCTCGAATCAGTCATGTTGTTAGTCTTTCATGTTCTCCGTTTCATCCGTGAAGGCCGCGAGCGCCGACTGGAGACGCTCCACGTCCCGTGCCCGGCCTTCCTCTTTCTCCTTCTAAGCCCTGCACGGGCCGTCCGTCAAGCCTCTACCCCCCGACGCCCTCCTTTTTCTCGCTCCGCTCCGAGACCGTCAGCGCGTCAGCTCCTTGACGAGTTGCCGCCGTGCCGTCTTCGCCTCCCGCGCCAGCAGCGCCCCGGGGCACCCGCAACAGCGGGTCAGGCCGCGAAGGCATGGTTCCCCGACCCTGCGCTTTCCCCTTTGCGAGCAGCTCGTTAGCCCCCAACAGCTGCCTGAAGCCGGCGGCTCGCTTTCCCAGGTGCGTGCGGTCGGGTAGGATGAACCTTGCCGCTCGCCCTCCCGACGGGCCACCGCACCCAGCGAGGTGACTCCATGAGCAGCCCCAGCGCCGAGCGCAACCCAGTCGAGTGCCTCGCCGAGGAGTTCGCCCAGCGCTGCCGGCTCGGCGAGCGCCCCTCCCTGAGCGAGTACACGCAGAAATATCCCCATCTCGCCGACGAGATCCGCGACGTCTTCCCCGCCTTGCAGGTCCTGGAGCAACTCAAGCCAGGGCCCGCCGACCTGACCGCGCCCTTCGCTGACCCCGCGCAAGCCGATGCGTCCCGCCCGCGCTACCTGGGCGAGTATCGCCTGCTGCGCGAGATCGGGCGCGGTGGCATGGGCGTCGTCTACGAGGCGGTGCAGGAGTCCCTCGGCAGACACGTCGCCTTGAAAGTCCTGCCGGGCGGTGCCCTTGGCGGGCCCAACCATCTGGAGCGGTTCAAACGCGAGGCCCGCGCCGCCGGACGCTTGCATCACACGAACATTGTGCCCGTCTTCGGCACCGGCGAGTGCGACGGCATCCACTTCTACGCCATGCAGTTTATCCCCGGCCAGGGGCTCGACCGCGTCCTGCACGATCTCCGCCGGCTGCGCCAGCACCGCGGTGGGCAGGACGCCTCGGGCGAGTGCCCTCTCAACGGCAGCGCCGCCTGGGGGTTATGCACCGGCGAGTTCGCCCGGGCGCAGCCGGACGCGGCGGGACCGCTGACGGTCACTGAGGTCACCGTGCGCCCGGCCGGGGTGGACAGTCCTTCTCCGAGTTGGTCGGGACTGACCGGCGTATCCGAGGGGGCGTACTATCGCAGCGTGGCACGGGTGGGGCTCCAGGTAGCGGAGGCTCTGGCCTACGCGCACCGGCAAGGCGTTCTGCATCGTGACATCAAGCCGTCGAACTTGCTCCTCGACCCGCAGGGAACGACCTGGGTGACGGACTTTGGCCTCGCCAAGGCCGACGATGCCGAGGGGCTGACGGATACCGGCGACTTCGTTGGCACCCTGCGTTACATGGCGCCGGAGCGGTTCGGCGGCGTGTCGCTGCCGCAGGGCGACGTTTACAGTCTCGGCCTGACGCTCTACGAGCTGCTCACGCTCCAGCCGGCTTTCGAGGACAGCAACCGGGTCCGGCTGGTGCAGCGGGTCATGCACGAGGTTCCGCCACCGCCACGGCAGGCCGACCCGCGCCTGCCGCGCGACCTGGAGACGATCGTCCTGAAGTGCCTGCACAAGGAGCCGCACGACCGTTACGCCACCGCCTCCGCCCTGGGCGACGATCTCCGCCGCTTCCTCGCCGACCAGCCGATCCAGGCACGCCGCGCGTCGTGGAGGGAACGCGGCTGGCGCTGGTGCCGGCGCAACCCGGCCATCGCCGGCCTGACCGCCGCCGTGGCGTTACTGCTCGTCGCCCTGTCCGCCGGCTCGGTCGTGGTGGCCATTCACCTCCGCGAGCAGCGGGACGAGGCCCTGGCCAACGAGCAGCGGGCCCTTGACGCCGAGGAACGCGCCAGCCGGTACTTCCAACTGCTGGAGGAGCAGCGGACCACGCTGCCCGATCCAGGCGTGGTGACTCCCTTCCGCGGCCAGGTCGGCCGCACTTACCACTTCCGCGTCCGCGGTTCTCCCTTCGGATCGCTCTGGGGCACCGACGTCTACACCGACGACTCGCTGCTGGCCACCGCGGCCGTCCACGCCGGCGCCCTGCTGCCGGACGAGGTTGCGGTGGTCAAGGTGACGATTCTGCCGGGCCAGGCGAGCTACAACGGCAGCACGCGCAACGGTGTGGCCAGTGACTCCTGGGGCAACTTTGAAGGCAGCTTCCGTGTCGAACCGCTGGACGGCAAGCGACGCGTCGTCCAATCTCCGGTCGTGCGGCCCCGTCCTCCGGGCGGCTTGCCCCCTGAACCGGGCGCCGATCCGTACGGCCTGATGAGCCTGCGCGGCCAGAACGGCAAGGTGCTGTACCTCGAGGTGACGGGCACGGCGGACGGCTACGTCTGGGGCACGGACGTCTACACCGACGACTCGACGGTCGAGGCGGCCGCAGTCCATGCCGGCGTGCTGCGTGCCGGACAGAAGGGAGTCGTCAAGGTAACGATTCTGCCGGGTCGCCAGACGTACCAGGGCTCGACGCGCCACGGCGTGACGACCCTCGACTATAGGGCCTTTGGCGGCAGTTACCGCATCGAGGCGGTCCGCGCCCCGGACCGACCCCGGCCCGGGAACTGAGTGAGTCGGAGAAAGGTCGGCTGCCGGTCCTGTGGGCTTTCGACGGGACGGTTACTTCTCCGCCTCGGGATCGTCGGGGTAGACGTCGGGGAGGGGGTTGCGCTGCATCATCTGAAGGTCGGGCAGTTCGGCGGAGTCCTGGTTGTCGGCCTGGGGCTTCGCCTGGCGCATCAGCTGGGCGACTTCCTTGGGGTCGAGGGCCTGCGTGTGCTCGTCCGGGCGGATCGCCGGAGGAGGCGGCGCGGCGGGCAAGTCGGGGCCGAGTTGGATGCGGAACTTGAAGTGGGCGATGGTCAGCTGGTCGTTGGGCAGGAGGGCGGCGCGGCGGATGCGCTGGCCGTTGACGCGCGTCCCGTTGGTGCTGCCGAGGTCGCGCAACAGCAGCAGCCCGTCGGTCTTGACGATGACGCAGTGCATCTTGGAGACGCTCTTGTGGTCCAGCCGGAGGTCGCAGTCCTCCTTGCGGCCGACCAGCGTCAGGTCCTTGACGATCTCAATCGACGGACCACCGTCGAGCGGAACCAACTGGGCGCGCATAGTCACTCCATCGGGGTTCGCTCTGTGTGGCACAATCATCATCCCATGAAACTTTACCTTACTCGACCGGGTCGGCCGGTTGCAACCCGTAACTCCCTCAATTATAACTCCCTCCGCCGACGCAACCAGCATCGGCCCCGGACCGCTCCCACGCGACCGGCCCGCATGAGCGTCAGGATTCCTGTATGCGCCCCCCAGCGCGACAAGTTGACGCTCCCGCATCCCGACGGCTACGAGCAATACCTCGCCCACCTGGCCTGCGCCGGGTGCTAAGCCGCAAGCGGCCCGGACTGCGCGGCGAACCAAGTCCGCGCTTGCGAGGGAGCATCGGGACCACTACCATAGTCATCAATCGTGAGTTCGCCCTTTGCGCACACCGAGTTGGTCGGACCGATGACTCGCGGTTTCCCTGTTTGTCTCGCTGTTCTGTTCGCGCTGGCCGCTCCTGCCGCAGCGGGTGACGGCTCGTGGGCCTTCACGCCGCCGCGCAAGCCGACTCCGCCGACCGTGCGCGACCGAACGCGCATTGCCAACCCAATCGACGCTTTCGTGTTCGCGAAGCTCGATGCGCACCAACTCACTCTCAGCGCACCCGCGGACTGCGCCACGCTGCTGCGCCGCATCACCCTCGACCTGACCGGCCTGCCGCCGACCGTCGCGGAGCAGGAAGCCTTCTTGAATGACACCTCAGCCGACGCCTACCGCCGCGTGGTCGACCGGCTACTGTCGTCGCCGCACTATGGCGAGCGCTGGGCGCAGCACTGGCTCGACCTGGTCCGCTACGCCGAGAGCGACGGCTTCAAGGCCGACGAGCACCGTCCCGCCGCCCACCGCTATCGCGACTACATCATTCAGGCGCTGAACGCGGACCTGCCGTATGACCGCTTTATCCACCAGCAACTCGCCGGCGATGAGCTGGAGCCCGACAACCCCGATGCCCTCGTCGCCACCGGGCTGAATCGACTCTGGCCCGACGAGTACAACGCGGCCAACCTGGAACAACGCTGGCAGGAGATCCTCGACGACGTCACCGAAACGACCGGCGCCGTCTTTCTGGGCCTGACCGTCGGCTGTGCCCGCTGTCACGATCACAAGTTCGACCCGACGTCGCAGGTCGACTATTTCTCGCTTCAGGCCTTCTTCGCCCCGATGAAGCCGCGGGACGATCTCGCCGCCGCGTCAGCTGCCGCGTGGAAGAAGTATCAGCGCGACCTCGTTGCGTGGGAGAAGACGACGAAACCGATCCGCGAAGAAATGGAGAAGCTGGTCGCCAAGAGGCGGGCCAATGCGCGGGCGTTCGCCCTCGGGAAGTTCCGTGCCGAGATTCAGCAGGCAGCGCTGACGCCGCCGGAGAAGCGCACACCCTACCAGGAACAGATCGCCTCGATCGCCGAGAAACAGTGCGTCCGGGCCGAACAGGAAGCCCCACAGAAACTGCCACCCGTCCAGAAGAAACGCTACGACGAACTGGCACGCCAACTGAACGCGACGCGACCGAAAGCGCCCCCCGAGGCAATGGCAGTCACCGATGTCGGCCGCCAGGCGCCGGCGACACACCGGCTGCAAGGCGGCGCCTGGTTCAAGCCGAAGGAGGAGGTGCAACCGGGCTTCCCCGCCTTCCTCGGCAAAGCGACGCCGGACACGCGCATCCGTTCCGATCTGGACAGTACAGGCCGCCGCGCTGCCCTGGCTCGCTGGCTGACGCGCAAGGATCATCCGCTGACGGCCCGCGTCATCGTCAACCGGCTGTGGCAGCACCACTTCGGCGTCGGCATCGTCGCGACGGCCAGTGACTTCGGCGCCCAGGGCGAGGCGCCGACCCATCCCGAATTGCTCGACTGGCTGGCGGTCGAATTGGTCGAGAGCGGCTGGAGCCTGAAGCACCTCCATCGGCTGATGGTCACGTCGGCGACCTACTGCCAATCGTCGCGCGTCGACCCGAAGGACGCGAACCACGTCCGGGCACTGGCCGCTGACCGCGACAACAAACTGCTCTGGCACGCTCGCCGCCGTCGCCTGGAGGGCGAGGCCCTGCGCGACGCGATGCTGCAACTGTCGGGCGAGCTGAACCTGCGCATGTACGGTCCCAGTGCCCGGCCGAAACTGCCTGAGGGCGTCAGCAAATACGCCTGGAAGCCGGACGCCCGCGAGGAGGATCAGCACCGCCGCTCGATCTACGTCCTGGCGCAGCGGAACATGCGTTATCCGCTCTTCGACGTCTTCGATCTGCCCGACATGCACAACAGCTGTTCGCGCCGCGCCCAGACGACGACCCCACCGCAGGCGCTGCTGCTGCTCAACGGCGAGTTCACCCGTGAGCGGGCTGCCCGCTGGGCGGCTGTGCTGTGGAGCCGCTCTTCCGACTCAAACGCCCTGGTGGCGGCGGCGTATCGTTTCGCCTGGGGACGCATGCCGACGGCGGAGGAAGTCGGTGCCGGTGGCGTGTTCATCCGCCGACAGACGGAGTTGCGCCGGGGGAACGCTGCCGAGGCTGTGGCGGACTTCTGCCATGCGGTTCTCAATTCCAACGAAATGCTTTACGTTGACTGAGACGAGAGAGCCGGATGAGCCGGCAGACTGATCCGTCGTGTTGTCGCGGAGGCCGCCATGCAGAAGAAACTGACGATCACCCTCGACGAGAGCGTCTACGAGGGTTTGCAGACCGTCATCGGGCGGCGGCAGATCAGCCAGTTCATCGAGTCGCTGGTACGCCCTCATGTGCTCGGCAAGGATCTGGAAGCATCCTACGCGGAGATGGCCCGGGAGGAGGCGCGGGAAGCCGAAGCCCTGGAATGGGCCGAGGCCACTCCAAAGTTAGGCCACAGGGGGGTGCGTGGTGAAGGGGCGACATGAGGACGAGCGAACCCGGTTGCTCGGGCGCTTGCGGCGGCGGCGATTCGACCGCATCCGCTTCCGGGGCCTTGATGCTGTGGTGGCCTACGTGCCCCATTCGGCCCCGGTCCCGCCGTCCGTACAGGCCAGGATCGACGAAGGGCTGCCCCAGCGGTGGTACCCGGTCGAGGGCGGGGGTTACCTGGTCAAGTGGCCGCACACCGGCGGCGCGGCCCCGCCCGAGGGCCTCCGGTTTGAGCCGGGGGGGTGGAACCACGAGCATTGCGACGGGTGCAACCGCCACATTGAGGTCGGGAGGATCTTCTGGCAGACTGCGCGCGGCTCGTGCTTCTGGCTGTGCCCGTACTGCTACCGCCGCGTGCGGCAACTCGGCCGGGCTAAACCAAGTCCAGCTGACCGCGGCCCGCCTGCGAGCCCTTTATGCCTCGCTGAAACCGACGGGGCGGGCCGCGGTCGGCTGCAACGCTGTGGGTTAGACCTTGCCGTCGGGTATTCGGGGATACTCGTGCCTAACACCAGTGGCTCCTCCCAACCACCGCTGCAACCCATCCACCCCGATGCGACCTATCAAGGCGGTTCGGCGAAGCTCGCCCTCGAACACTGGCGGCAGCAGCCCACGGATGTCATTGTCCGTTCGCTCGCTCCGGGGGGCCGCGAAGCACTGAGGGTAAAGCCCGATGGCCGGATCATGAACGGTAACACACGGATCAAGGTCCTCGAAGAACGTGGCGTTGACGTCCACAGTCTGCCGCGCGAGATCGTCAACTAAGGAGGCTTTCATGGACATCCCTCGTCTTGTTGCTGAGTTTCGGAGTTTACCTCCGCCCTCGCAGATGGAAGCGCTGGTTCGTCTCGCCCATGAGTTGACGATCGTAGGCCGAGATGCTTATGAGCCTTCCTCACTCGGGCTGCGGCATCCTGATCGGCTTCGCGCTCTCAATGAAGTTCAACACCGTGTCACCAGCCATGTCCTGGCCCTTCTGGCAGCCGATCCGGACCGCTACCCGGATGAGGTGCTTGCATCGATCATCCTCGAACAGGACGACCCCGAGCTGCGCCGGCAAGTCGCTACGGCGTTCGCTCGGAGTCTTTCCCCCCAGGTGGTGGCCTAATACCGAGGACGATAGACCATATGCCGCTGCGTGACCATTTCCGCCCGCCTCTGGATGACCTGCGCCATTGGGAAGGCTTTCATGCGACCTGGCCCGTGATGATCGTTGCGCTGCTGCGGCACAAGCTGCCCCGTCATTATTTTGCCGAGCCGCGGGTTCGTTCGGCTGAGGACGTCTACGAGGTGCTGGTCTACGACGAGAAACGGCATTGCCGGGTCGTGGCCGCCGTCGAGATCGTTAGCCCGGCGAACAAGGACCGCCCGGAGCATCGGCAGGCGTTCGTCTCCAAGTGCCTCGGGTTGCTTCGAGAACTCGCCTCTGTTGTCCTTGTGGATGTGGTGACAACACGCACCCAGAACCTGTACGGGGAATTGCTCAATCTGCTCGGGCCCTCCGATCCAAGCTTGAAGCCCGAACCACCGCTTCTCTACGCCGTGGCTTGTCGCACAACTAAGAAGGAAGACTGGCTGCTCGAAACCTGGGTGCGTCCCCCTCACGCTTGGCCAAGCGTTGCCGACGCTGCCCTTGTGGCTCGCCGATAACCTCGCTGTGCCCCTCGAACTCAACGAGAGCTATGAGCAGAGTTGCAGCATCCTGAATATCCCCTGAGCACGGACCGAAACCGCGCTACAAATGATGGATGTTAACGAATGAAGTTCCTCTCACTGCCGCATCATGAAACGCCCTGCTCGCGCCGCGACTTTCTCACCCGGGCCGGCGGCGGCTTCGGCCTGCTCGCTCTGCTGTCGCTGATGGAGCGCGACGGCCAGGCTGCTCCGGGGGCTCACGCCCCCGGCTCGCCTCGCGCCCCGCACTTCCCCGCGACGGCGAAGAGCGTCATCTGGCTGTTCCTTGACGGTGGGCCAAGTCACATCGACTTGTTCGATCCCAAACCACAGCTGTCCAAACTCGACGGCCAGCCGTTGCCGCCCAGCTTCAAGCGCCCCGTCACCGCGATGGGCCGCACCGCCCACACGCCGCTGCTCGGCTCGAAGCGCACCTTTAAGCGTCATGGGCAATCGGGAATGTGGGTCAGTGACTGGTATCCCGAGATCGCCACCTGCGTCGACGACATCGCCTTTGTGAAGGGCTGTTATGCGGACGGGCTCAACCACGTCGGCAGTGTCTGCCAGATGAACACCGGCAGCATCCTCGGCGGGCGGCCGTGCCTGGGCTCGTGGTCGCTGTATGGCCTCGGCAGCGCCAGCGACAACCTGCCCGGCTATGTCGTCCTGCTCGACTATCCCGAGGACCCGCCCGGCGGCAGCCGCAACTGGTCGACCGGCTTCATGCCGGCCACCTACCAGGGCGTCCGCTTCCGCGCCGGCAAGACGCCCATCCTCTACCTCGAACCTCCGCAGTCCGACCCTGGCCAGCGCAGCAAGCTCGACTTCCTCCAGGAGCTGAACCGCCGCCACCTCAAGGGACGCGAGGACGACAGCGAACTGGAGGCCCGCATCGCCTCCTATGAACTGGCCTTCCACATGCAGAAGTCGGCGCCGGAGGCGGTCGACCTGTCAAGAGAGACGGAAGAGACGAAACGCCTGTACGGTCTCGATCGCAAGGAGACGGAACGCTACGGCCGCAACTGCCTCTTGGCGCGGCGACTCGTCGAGCGTGGCGTCCGCTACGTCCAGCTCTACAGCGGCTCGGGCAGCAAGTGGGACGCCCACACTGATGTCGAGGGTAACCACGGCCGCTACTGCCGCGAGAGCGACCGTCCCATTGCCGGCCTGCTGAAGGACTTGAAGCGGCGTGGACTTCTCGACGAGACGCTCGTCATCTGGGGCGGCGAGTTCGGACGCACGCCCATGAGCGAGAGCGGCAAGGGCCGCGATCACAATCCATACGGCTTTACGATGTGGATGGCCGGCGGCGGCATCAAGGGGGGCGTGTCGCACGGCGCCACCGACGCGGTCGGCCTCTACGCGGTGGAGAACCGAACGCACGTCCACGACCTGCACGCGACGCTCCTGCACTGTCTCGGCATCGACCACACGCGCCTGACGTTCTCCCACAACGGCCGCGACGAGCGCGCCACCATCAACGGCGGCAAGGTCATCCGCCAGATCCTGAAGGCCTGACCTGGCTGTGTCACAACGGTCCGAATTGGGGCGTCCGATTCTCTTCGCGTCCCCTCGACGGCAGAATCAGCAGAGATGACGGCGGCCTCCTGTCGGCGCTCCTTCGGATAGAATGATCTGCGCGAAAGCTGATCTGACGAGGGACCATCCCATGCGGACGACGACTGATAACCGGGCGGAACCGGCTTCGCCGGACTACTGCGATCCTGTGATTGAGACATACAAGCAGGACGTGGACCGGAGCCTGCTGCGGGAGAACTTGAAGCTGACCGTCGCGCAACGGTTCGAGAAGTTTGAGCGGTTCATGGAGTACGTCTACGAACTCCGAGAGGCCGGCCGAAAGGCCCGACAGGCGAAGTAAAGCGATGGGGCCGAATTTCCGCGAAATCCTGCCGTTACTGGTGTGCCACAACGTCCGCTTCATCGTCATCGGCGGCGGAGCGGCCCTGGCCCACGGATCGGCCCGGGCGACGTACGACGTCGATGTCGTCTACGCCCGCGATGCGGAGAACCTCCGCAAACCTTGTGGCTGCCTTGCAGCCCCATCAGCCCTACTTGCGCGGAGCGCCACCGGGCTTGCCGTTTCGCTGGGATGAACGCACGATCCAGGCGGGGTTGAACTTCACCTTGACCACGACACTGGGCGACCTCGATTTGCTGGGTGAGGTGGCCGGGGGCGGTTCCTACGAGCAACTCCTCCCGGATACCCAGGAGATGGAGGCATTCGGCGTGCGCTGCGCGTTCGTGACGCTGGAGAAACTCATCCAACTCAAACGGGCCGCGGGCCGGTCGAAAGACCTGGAGGCGATCGCCGAATTGCAGGCCCTCCTGGAAGAACGCCGCAACAAGGAAGCATCCTCCTGAACGGGTTCCCGCCCTGAGACATCGTTGATTATCCTTCGAGGAGGCTCGCAGAGCAGCCTTTCGTCACTCCTTGCCGGACGGCTTGCCGAGATGTTTGTCGGCGAAGTCGAGGAAGACCTTCCAGTCGTCTTTCGTCATCGAGTGCTTGCCGGGCCGGATGTAGTAGCCGAGCGTGCTGGCGATCAGCTTGTTGTTCGGCGGCATCTTGTCGGCATCGAGGCCGCCGGCCCCCAGCAAGCGATAGACGGGCTCGGCCGCCTTGAGCACCTGGAACTGTCCCTCGGGATTGGCCCAGGTGTCCTCGACTGCGTTGCTGAACAGCACCGCCCGCGGGGCGCACAATGCGACCAGGCAGTGCTGATCGAACGGCAGCTTCTCGGGATGATCGTTGAACTCCTTGAAGGTGGCGTCGAACCAGTGCGGGAAGCTGGTGTTGATCCGCTTGACCGACTCGCCGACCTTGCCGCGGCTGGGAGCCGTGCCGCCGCAGCCGGCCTGGTGCGGGATCGCCAGGGCAATGCGCTCGTCGAACGCCGCCGCCAGAAGGGCCGTCTTGCCCAGGCGCGAGTGGCCGACGGCGATGACGCGGTCCTTGTCGAGGTCGCGGTCCTTGACGAGATAGTCGACGGCGCGGTGCAATCCCCAGGCCCAGGCGGCGATGGTGCCCCAGTCGTGCGGGTCCGGCTTCTCGCCCTCGAGCCGGAAGTGCGGCTGGATGCCGTCGCGCGTGTCCGGCCGGTCGGGATCGACGTCGCCATCGTAAAAGGTGGCGACGGCGTAGCCGCGGTCGATCGACTGCTCGATGCTCCAGACGTCGATCTCGGCGCCGCGGCCCTCGTCAGTGGCGCGGTTGTTCTTGACGCCGGGGTGGTTGGGGTACATCCACACGGTCGGCAGGCGGATGGTCGGGTCCTTGACCAGGGCGTGGTTACCGCAAAAGTTGAGGCCGACGAAGACCGGCACCGGGCCCTTGCGCTTGTTGGGCACGACGAGCAGTAGGTGGATCTTCGGCATCTCCGCCGGGCCGAAGCTGAGGGTGATCTCCTTGAGCGTCGCCTTGCCGTCGAAGGCCCGCTTGTTGACCCAGCGCGTGGTGCTCTCGACCTTGCGTGGCGGCGGCAGGTATCCGTACATGTAATATTGGAATAGTTCCTTCAATTCGGGGCGACGGTCTTTGATCCACTGTTCCTTCGTGGTAACGCGTTTGCCGTTGAGCATGACGAGAGGGTCGGGCAGTTCGGTGTGGGCCGGCAGGTCGGCGACGGCGGGGAATTTCCTGGCCGGCGCTGCGGCCAGGGCAGCGAGCAGAGGGAGAATCAGCGCGAGAACGAGGAAGAGATGTGTCCGCTGCATGCGTCGGGGCTCCGTGACGGTCGGGTTGGCGTGAACGATGCCGTGTTGACTATACGCGCCCCGGCCCGCCGTCACAAGCGCTCTATCGTCGCGCTAACGCCACCCAGAACTCCGATGGTATTAGCGTGACTCCTCTGTCGGCGACCCGGCTGTGCGTGTCTCTGCTCCTCCCCTTCGCCACAGTCTACCGAACCTGCCCAAGTGGGCTTCGGGTTTGTGGGAGATCTTGGTTTTCGGCAGAACCTGCCTTCGCCCAACACCCCAGAGTGAGATCCTCGATTCGGCAACGCTTCTTCTCAAGAAAAGTGTTTGACATCCAACCTGCGAGGTGATTCAATTCGAGCAGTCGGCCTTCAATTCGACTTTTTCAACGACTTGACTTTCCCCACCGTCCGTGGTCGAAAGAAGGGGGACAACCGCAGCCAGACACACGAGATTCTGGAGTTAATTGCCGGCGTTTTTTCAAGCTGGAAGGTCAGGAGTGGGCCGTGCAGTAACGCGAGGCACGAAAACGAGGTGCCCTGCGGGAGTCGCCTGCTCGAACCGCAACGCGGGTTGCGTGTTGCCAGGCGGTCTTTGGTTGTTGTATTCGAGGAGAGCGCTTGTGATCCATCCCGATGTGATGCATCCCGACAGCGAGAAGCTCCAACAATACGCAGAGCACGCGGAGGGGCTTGGACTCGACGAAGCGGCAGGGATCGAGGAGCACCTGAAGAACTGCGGCAGGTGCCTCCAGGCCCCCGGGCTCAGACCGTTCTCGACCGAGCACTCGGCTTTCAACATCGTGGGGCTGCTTGGTAGAGGCGGGATGGGGGCCGTCTACAAGGCCGAGAACAAGATGTCGAAAAAGGTATATGCTCTCAAAATCATCCACAAGAAGCGACTGGCGAACGAGGAGGCTGTCAAGCGATTCTTCAGTGAAATCGAGACGATCGCGAAACTCAAGCACGCAAATATCGTCCCCCTCCACCACGCCGATGTATTTGACGGTGTCCCTTTCTTCACAATGGAGTATGTCGAGGGAACCAACCTCCAGGACTTGGTGTGTATTGCCCCAGTCGGAACAGGAGTTTGCCTTCGCGGGAGTTCGCGGCAATACTCTCGCGGAGGAACACCCATGACCCGCCAACGTCGCCACTACCCCCCGGAGCAGAAGGTCGCCGCCCTCCGGCTCCACTTCGTCG